>CAYQEB010000066.1:19799-22218 GCA_964416395.1 uncultured Caldilineaceae bacterium
TTTCACGCATCCCGTTTCACCCATCGCCCACACCATGCACTACCTCCGCCTCTTCCTCACCTACCTGAAGATCGGCGTCTTGGCCGAGCTGGAGTACCGGGCCAACTTCTGGATCCAGCTGGTGCAGACGGCCATGGAGCTGGCCCTGGCCCTGGGCGGCCTGGCTGTGGTCTTCCGCCACACCGGGGACCTGGGCGGCTGGCGCCAGGAGGAGCTCCTGGCCCTGCTGGGGGTCTACTTCGTCATCGGCGGCCTGATCCGCACCATGGTTCGCCCCTCCATGCAGAAGTTCATGGAGGACATCCGCAAGGGGACCCTGGACTTCACCTTGACCAAGCCGGCGGACGCCCAGCTGCTGGTGAGCATCCAGCGCTTCGAGCTCTGGAAGATCACCGATGTGGGGGTGGGGGCCGCCCTGCTGGCCATCGCCCTGGGCCGGTTGAGCGGCAGCGTGGGCCCTCTCCAGGCGGCCATGTTCGGCCTGACCCTGCTCAGCGGCGGTCTCATCGTCTACAGCGTCTGGCTGATCCTGGCCACCTTCTCCTTCTGGTTCGTGAAGGTGGAGAACATCCTGGTCATCTTCATGACCATGTACGAGGCCGCCCGCTGGCCTGTGACCATCTACCCGCCCTGGCTCCGCTGGCTGCTCACCTTCCTCATCCCGGTGGCCTTCGCCACCACCGTCCCCGCGGAGGCGGTCACCGGACGGCTGAACGCCGCTACCCTGGCCCTCTCTGGGGGGATGGCTCTGGCGCTGCTGGTGGCGTCCCGGCTCTTCTGGCTCTACGGCCTGCGTTTCTACTCTGGCGCCTCGGCCTGAGCTCAGGTCTGAGCCCAGACACGAGCCCCGGGCAGAAAAAAGCCCAGGATCGCCTCGATCCTGGGCTTCCTTGTTTCGGTGCAGCACCGCGAGTTCGCGAATTGGGACGTGGCGCTGCGGCGGGGGAACGGGCCTACCCGTGGCCGTTCTCCCGCTCGATGGGCAGGCCCTCGGTGGCCCACTCCACGAAGCCGCCCCGCAGGTTCAGCACCTTGTCCATGCCGACGCCTCGGAGCAGGCTGGCCGCGATGGCGCTGCGCACCCCAGTCTGGCAGTTGACCACGATGGGCTGATGCACCGGCAGCTCGTTCAGCCGCTCCAGCACGTAGCCCAGGGGAATGTTCACCGCGTTGGGCAGGTGACCTTCCTTGAACTCCGTGGCGCCCCGCACGTCCACCACCTGGATCTCGCCTTTGAGGACGCCCTCCTTGACCTGCTGGGGGGTGACGTGGGGCATGATGCAGAGCTCCTGCCCCGTCTCCCGAGTCCAGAACTCCAGGGCTTCCGGTGTGGCGTAGCCGGCCACGTTGTCCAGGCCGATGCTGTAGAGCATGCGCACCGCGGTGAGGAGGTTGGCCTCGTCCACGATCAGGTAGAAGGGCGTCTCGTAGTCCAGCAGCCAGCCGGCGTAGGTGACAAAGCTGCTGGTCAAGGGGATGTTCCAGCTGCCGGGCAGGTAGCCGGTGGCGAAGGCGGCCGACTCCCGGGTGTCCACGATGATGGCCTCCTGTTTCACCAGCTCCACCAGCTTGTGGCCGGTCAGGCGAGGGGGCAGCGGGCAGCCGTTGAGCAGGGGCGGCCCCTCTTTGTTCAGCTTCTTCATCATGGCGAAGTAGCGGGGCGCCTCCGGCTGGTCCGCCAGGACCATGCCCACGAACTCCTCCTCGTCCTCCACCTGGAAGGCCCATCCGAAGCGCTTCTCGTAGCCCACGGTGCTGCTGGGCACCGCGCCCAGGGCCTTGCCGCAGGCGCTCCCCGCGCCGTGGGCTGGCCAGACCTGGAGATAGTCGGGCAGCTGGGCGAAGCGCTGCAGGCTGCGGTAGAGCTGGCGGGCGCCTGGCTCCGCGGTGCCGGCGATGCCCGCGGCCTCCTCCAGCAGATCCGGGCGGCCCACATCCCCCACGAAGACAAAGTCCCCGGTGAAGATGCCCATGGGCTCGTCCGCGGCCGCGGTGTCCGTGAGCAGGAGGCTGATGTGCTCCGGGGTGTGGCCCGGGGTGTGCATCACCTGGATGCGCAGGTTGCCCACCTTCCACTCGTCCCCATCCTTGACCAGCACGCTCTTGATTCGGTCCGCGAACTGGTACTTCCAGTTCTCATCCCCTTCGTCGCTCAGGTAGGCGGTGGCCCCGGTGCGGTGGGCCAGCTCCAGGGTGCCGGAGACGAAGTCCGCGTGGATGTGGGTCTCGGTGATGGCGCTGATCCGGAGCCCCTCCTTCTCCGCGGCGGCGATGTACTGCTCGATGTTCCGGCCCGGGTCGATCACCATGGCGTCGCCCGTGGCCTGGCAGCCCACCAGATAGGAGGCGTGGGCCAGCTTGTCGTCGTAGAAGTAGCGTAACAGCATCTCGATCTCTCCTTCCTTTCCAGAAGACCTTT
>CAYQEB010000067.1:0-2650 GCA_964416395.1 uncultured Caldilineaceae bacterium
GGTTGATTCGTTGATTGGGTTGATTGGTTCAGAAGCGAACAGAATCGTTGTTGGAAAGGTTCTCACCGAAGGAAATGTCTTCAGACGAAGCGTCTTCCAAGGTGTCATCGCTTAATGTGTCATCGCCCAGGATGTCATTGCTGAACGGGTTGTCGGGAACGGGATCTTGGTGCAAACTCACTTCGTAGGTTGCCGGGGTTTCGGCCAGCCGGTCTGAGCTGTGGTTCTGTTGCCGACGCACGCTTCGGATGTAGCTATTCAGCTTTGTGGCCAACTCATCGAGCACATCCAGGGCCTTGTGCGCGGTTTCCGGGGCGATCAGTGAGCGTCTCTCGGCTCGGCGCACCCAAAATTTGGTTTCATAGAGGCTGCCTCGAGCGTAATAGAGAAAGCGTAGCTGGTCACCATAGTGGAAGCGCCCGTAGCTTTCCGCGATATTAGCTCCAATGCTGTCTGCTGCCCGAATCAGCTGTTGGCCCACAGTGGTTTGGTCCAGCGGGCGCCAAGGGTTCACCAGTTCGTAAAACCGATCTCCGATCCGCTCCGCTTGCCGGAAAATGGTCAGTTCCTCCAACGTCCCGTAGCCCATCTTGCTCTCCATCGTCCTCAAAACTCAGGGCCCAATCCACCAATTAACCAATGAACTAATCCACCAATTACCCCTTCACCCTCTCACCCTCTCACCCCTCACGCCCTCGTTCGCCGCTTCGATGGCCGCCACTTTCTCCCGAGGAGCCACGTGCCAGAAGAGCTGCCGATGGGTGTCCCAGTCCTCCAGGATGCTCTGGGCTCGCAGGGAGCCGGTCTTCTCGTAGTGGGCCTGGATCAGGCTGCGCAGGAGCCGGTCCTCCCCGTCCCCGCCCAGGCGGCGGATGGCGATGAGCTCCGGGTTGTACCGGCGCTGGAAGCGCTCGTCGATGTCGTAGACATAGGCCTGGCCGCCGGTCATGCCCGCCCCGAAGTTGCGCCCCGTCTCTCCCAGGATCACCACCGTGCCCCCGGTCATGTACTCGCAGCCGTGATCGCCCACGCCTTCCACCACAGCCACCGCCCCGCTGTTGCGGACGCCGAAACGCTCCCCGGCCCGGCCAGCCGCGAAGAGCCGCCCCCCGGTGGCCCCGTAGAGGGCTGTGTTCCCCAGGATCACGTTGCGGTGAGGCACGAAGAGAGCCTCCTCCGGCGGGCGAATGACGATCTCCCCGCCGCTCAGCCCCTTGCCCACGTAGTCGTTGGCCTCGCCGATGAGGGTCAGGTGCAGGCCGTTGATCCCGAAGGCCCCGAAGCTCTGCCCCGCGGAGCCGGTGAAGGTGATGGCCACCTGCCCCTCGGGCAGGCCCGCGTCCCCGTAGCGCAGGGCCAGCTGACCCGCCAGCTTGGCCCCCACGGTGCGCTCCGTGTTGCGGATGGTGTGGGAGAGGTGGACCGGCGCCTCCGGGTTGGCTCGCAGGCTGGCCAGGACCTGCTCCACGATGCGCTCGCCCACGTGGTTCTCCTCCGGCGGGCGCTCGTTCCGGGGCAGGACGTTGCGCCGGGCGCTGCCCGTGTCCGGCACGTAGAGCAGGGGGCTCAGGTCCATGAAGCCAGCCTCCCGGCCGTGGACCACCTGCTCCAGCATCTCCGGGTGGCCGATGACCTCGTCCAGGCTGCGGAAGCCCAGATCCGCCAGGATGTGGCGCACGTCCTCTGCGATGTGGCGCATCATATGCATGACCATCTCCGGCGTGCCGTCGAACTTGGCCCGCAGCTCCGGCCGCTGGGTGGCCACCCCCACCGGGCAACTGTTCTTGTGGCAGACCCGGGCCATGATGCAGCCCTCGGCGATCATGGCGCTGGTGCCGAAGCTGAACTCGTCCGCACCCAGCATGGCCGCCATGACCACGTCCCGCCCGGTGGCCAGGCCCCCGTCCGTGCGCAGGGTGACTCGGGTGCGTAGGCCGTTGGCCAGGAGCACCTGGTGGGTCTCGGCCAGGCCCAGCTCCCAGGGCAGCCCGGCGTTCTTCACGCTGCTCAGGGGGCTGGCCCCGGTGCCGCCGCTGGCCCCGCTGATCAGGATCACGTCCGCGAAGCCCTTGGCCACCCCCGCGGCGATGGTCCCCACCCCCATCTCCGCGACCAGCTTCACGCTCACCTTGGCCTGGGGGTTCACTGTCTTCAGGTCGTAGATGAGCTGGGCCAGGTCCTCGATGCTGTAGATGTCGTGGTGGGGCGGCGGACTGATGAGAGCCACCCCGGGGGTGCTGTGGCGCAGGGTGGCGATCTCCACCGTCACCTTGTGGCCGGGCAGTTGACCTCCTTCCCCGGGCTTGGAGCCCTGGGCCATCTTGATCTGCAGCTCCTCCGCGCTCATCAGGTACTCCGGGGTGACGCCGAAGCGCCCGGAGGCCACCTGCTTGATGCGGCTGGCTCGCTCGGTGAAGTAGCGCTCCTTGGCCTCGCCTCCTTCGCCGCTGTTGCTCATGCCTCCCAGCCGGTTCATGGCCACCGCCAGGACCTGATGGGCCTCCGCGCTGAGAGCGCCGTGGCTCATGGCCGCGGTGCTGAAACGGCGCAGGATGCGCTCCGCTGGCTCCACCTGCTCCACCGGCACAGGCGGCCGGCTGGAACGGAAGTCCAGCAGATGGCGGGGGGCCAGGCGCATGCCGTTGACCAG
>CAYQEB010000067.1:2750-19904 GCA_964416395.1 uncultured Caldilineaceae bacterium
TGGTGCACCGCGCCCACGGCCATCAACGAAGGGATGGGCAGGGTGTGGGCGTCCGCGGCCCGGTCGCTGATGACCAGGATGCGGGCCCCGGCCCGCACCGCTTCCTCTGCCTGGCGACAGAGGCGCTCCACCCCGGCTCGCAGGGCCTCCCCAGCCTGAGGGGCGTCGGCCTGGGACGGGCGAGGCCAGGTGGCGTCCACCCGCGCCGCCCGGAACTCCGGCTCCTCCATGGCCAGGAGCCGGGCCATCTGCTCCGGGGTGAGGATGGGCGTCTTCAGCTCGATGAGCCGGGTGGCCTCGGGCTGCTCCGAGAGGAGGTTGGCCCGCTGTCCCAGGAGCATCCGCAGGCTCATGACCATCTCCTCCCGCAGGGGGTCGATGGGCGGGTTGGTCACCTCCGCGAAGCGCTGCTTGAAATAGTGGAAGAGGGGTCGGGGCAGGGTGCTCACCGCGGCTGGGGGCGTGTCGTCCCCCATGGCGCCGATGGGCTCCTTGGCGTCCACCACCATGGGGCGGAGCACCACCACCAGCTCCTCGCTGGTGAAGCCGAAGGCCAGTTGCCGCTGGGCCAGTTCGGAATCCGCCTGGGGGCGGCTCTGTTTCTCGCCCGGCGAGGAAGCTGGGCCAGCCTGGCCGTTCCGGGGCTCCGTCTCCGTGGAGGAGGGCTCTGCCTGATGGGCCTCGCTCGGGGCTGGGGCTAGCTGGTCCAGGGGCGCCAGGTTCTGCTGCACCCATTTGCCGTAGGGCTGGCGGGTGGCGAAGATGCGGGTGATCTCCTCGTCCCCCATGACCAGCCCTCGCCGGGTGTCCACGCAGAAGATCTGCCCCGGCCCCAGCCGCCCTTTGCGGATGACCCGGCCCTCGTCGTAGCGGACCGCCCCAGCCTCGCTGGAGCTGATGACGAAGCCGTTGTCCAGGATCACGTAGCGGGCCGGGCGCAGGCCGTTCCGGTCCAGGATGGTGCCCACCAGGCGGCCGTCGGTGTAGGTCACCGCGGCGGGGCCGTCCCAGGGCTCCATGAGCGCGCTGTGGTACTGGTAGAAGGCCCGGCGCTCTGGGCTCACCTCCCCCTCGGGCATGCGCTCCCAGGCCTCGGGGATCATCATCATGAGCGCGTGGCGGATGTCCCGGCCGCTGCGCACCAGGAGCTCCAGCTGGTTGTCCAGCTTGCCGCTGTCGCTGCCCTGGGTGCCGATGATGGGCTTCAGGCTGTGGATGGCCTCCCCCCAGACCGGGCTGGCCAGGTCGCTCTCCCGGGCCCGCATCCAGTTCTCGTTGCCCTGGAGGGTGTTGATCTCCCCGTTGTGGCAGATGAGCCGAAAGGGCTGGGCCCGTTCCCAGGTGGGGAAGGTGTTGGTGCTGTAGCGCTGGTGGAAGACCGCGATGGCCGTCTTGAAGTCGCTGTCGCTCAGGTCCGGGTAGAAGTGCTCCAGCTCCTGGGCCAGGACCAGCCCCTTGTAGACGATGGTGCGGCTGCTGAGGCTGGCCACGTAGAGCCGCTGCACCCCGGCCGCCTTGGCTCGGTGGACCATGCGCTTCCGGGCCAGGTAGAGGAGCCGCTCGAAGGCGTCCCCGGCCTGGCAGGATCCCGGCGTGCGGCGCAGGATCACCTGCTCCATCCAGGGGCGGCTGGCCGCGGCCCGGCGTCCCAGCGCGCTCTCGATGACCGGCACGGAGCGGTAGGTCAGCACCTCCAGCCCCAGCTCCTGGCAGACCTCCTCGATGATCTGGCGAGCCTGGGCCCGGTCCTCCGGATCGTGGCGGAAGAGGAAGAGCTGGCCCACGGCCAGGTCCCCTGGGGGCGGGGCCTGGATCCCCATGCGCCCCAGCTCCCGGCGGAAGAGCTCGTAGGGGAGCTGGGTCAACACCCCGGCTCCGTCGCCAGTCTTGCGGTCGTCCGCCACCGCGCCCCGGTGGGCGTGGTTGCAGAGGGCCTCCAGGGCCATGCGCAGGACCTTGTGGCTGCGGCGGCCTTCGATGTGGGCCACGAAGCCGATGCCGCAGGCGTCCCGCTCGAAACGGGGATCGTAGAGCCCCTGTTTGGGGGGCAGCCCCGTCACTGGGTCCAGGCCAGCCAGGTGGCCGGGCTCGGGCTGGAGGACCGTTTCCTGTTCCTGTACCATGTTCGCTTCCGACATGCGCGTCTCTCCTTGTCTGTGGGCAGCTGGTCAGGCCAATTTCTCCCCGTCTCTGGGGTAGAAACGGCTGGTCAGCAGGGACCGGATGACGCCATTGTCGGGAAAGTATGGGGGGAATTGGCTGTGGGCCGGGCTGGGGGAGAGCCGCTTGGCCGGGTCAGTTCTTCGGGGGCAGTCGATAGCCGTTGCCGTAGACGATCACTTCCACGCCGCCGTCCACCACCTGGGGATGGGCGATCTTCACGCCCACCACGCCGTCGTAGCCTCGTTCCAGGGCTTTCTCTTCCAGGCGGACCAGAGCCGAGGCCAAGGCTTGCTCCACCAGAGTCTCGTAGTGGACCATGCGCCCGCCCATCAGATTGCGAATGTTCTCCCGCACGTCGGCCACGATGTTGGCCGCGCTCACGTTGACCACGAAGAGCAGCTCCCCCACCTCCATCTCTGGGCTGGGAGCCTGGTCCAGGGCGAAGAGCATGGTCACTCCTTCCGTGCTGGCTGCTCCGAGTCGGGCGGGGGCAGGTTGATGGTCACCTGGACGGGCCGGCTGCGTCGCCAGAAGAGCATGGCCAACAGGGCCAGAGCCAGCAGCCCGGCCGCCAGCAGGCCCAGGTTGCGCCACGTGCCGTAACGGCGCCAGAAGATGGCCAGGGGGATCTCGCCGTTGAGCAGGCCCGACGAGTCCTCCACCAGGGCCTGGACCGGGCTGGCCTGGCGTTTCTCTGAAGGGGCCAGCACCTCCAGGGTGCGCTCCACGTTGGGGCTCTTGACCACCAGCTCCTTGACCCGCTCGCTCTTCAGCTCCTGGAGCACCGTCGGGTCGTCCAGCAGGCGGCCAATGAGCTGGTTTTTCGGCTCCTGGTCCATCTCCGCCACGTAGCCGGCCAGCCAGGTCAGGTCGTCCACGGTGTAGCCGTCCACCAGGGGCTTCAGGTGTTCCGTGGAGAGGCCCAGGAGGGCGTCCATGGCCTCGGGGTCCAGGAGGAGAAGCTTGGCGATGCGCTCGGGATCCTCCAGGGCCAGCACCGCCTCCAGGGCCTGGCGGTCGGCGAAGTCCTGGGCCGATTTCAGCTTGTGGATCTCCAGGGCGGCCACCTGTTCCACGTCGGCGCCGGCCAGCTCCGCCCAGGCGATGGTCTCGTCCAGGGAGCCTCCGGTCGCCAGGATGGCGAAGGCTTCCTGGGGCAGGTTGAAGACCCGCTCGAAACGGCCGTCCTCGAAGGAGGCCTGGAGGGTCAGCGGGTCCAGGGCCTGGGCCGCGATGTCCAGCAGGGTGGCCAGCTTGTAGACCTCCGTCACCGGGGTGTCGTCCAGGATGGCCTGGAAGGCGGGGTTCTGCTCCGCCATGGCCAACACCCGGCGATACTTGCTCTTGAAGTCCAGCCAGCTGCTGTAGATGTCGTTGGAGACCTCCCGGGCCATGCGGGGCAGCTCCGCGTCCAGCTCGTCCGTCACCGCGGCGGTGATCTCGTCCCGGATCCCGGCCTTCACGTCCTCTTCCTTGAGGGCGGCCTGGATCTGGGGCAAAGAGCCGTTGCCGCTTTCGATGAGGTCCCAGACGATGAGCCCGCCGCCGATGATCCAGCCGGCCAGGGGGACCAGGGAGCTGGCCGCCTTGCCCAGGATGCGCCCCAGGACCTTGCCGGCGATGCGCTGGGCCAGCTTCCGGGCCAGGCGCTTCACGATCTGGGTTCCGATGATGACCCCCAGGCCGGCCAGGCCTTTGGTGTGGCTCTCCAGGAGCACCGTCACCTGGGAGCTTTCCTCCGGGGAGAGCTCCAGCTTCTCCACTTCCTGCTGGATCTCCTCCTGGAAGAGGGTGGCCATGGTCCCGGAGTAGCGGTCCCCGATGAAGGACTGGACGCAGAGCAAGGTGGAGGAGGCGGACTTGGCCGAGATGGCCGTGAGCTTCTCCGATAGATCCCCGGCCACCGCGGCGGAGAGGGCGTCCAGCTTGGCCTGGAACGCCTCCCCGGAGAAGGCGTAGTTGGTCACCTTGGCGGTGAACTCCTGGGCCTTCTCCGGGGACCAGCCGGAGAGGAAGCGGTTCCAGTAGTCCTCCTCCTGGCGCACCTGGGCCACCGCCTGGTCGATGGCCTGATCCACCGCGCTGTCCATGTCCAGGGCCACCCAGTTGCGGGCCACCAGGGCGCGGATCGCCAGCTTGCCCTGCTCCCCGGCCGCGGCCTCCTGGGCGATGCGGTTCAGCTCGTCCCGCAGGGTGGCCTCCGCCACGCCGTCACACTCCTGGAAGGTGTAGTCCTGGCTGGGACTGGCTGCCTGCAGGGGCCCGGGCAGGAGTCCCAGGAGCATGGCCAGCAGCAGGAGGAGGGCCAGCCGGCGATGGCGGGGGCTTGTATGGGGATCCATGGGTTTCACCTTTCCAGGACGGCGCGAACCGTCCCGTCACACGCCCGCCTCGGTCGGGGGGTCGTCCGCGGCGATGTCCACCGCGGCGTTCTCGCCCCGTTGGGCGTCCAGCATCTTGTTCAAGGCCTGCATGTAGGCCTTGGCGCTGGCCACGATGATGTCCGTGTCCACGCCCCGGCCGCTGAAGAGCCGCCGTCGGGGGCGGCCCTGGGCCGTCTCGCTGTAGCCTCGGCTCTCTGGCACCTCGATGCGGATGGTCACGTCGCCGTTGGCGTCGATGCCCTCCGTCACCGCCTGGACCAGGAACTCGGTGAGGTTGTTGGGGGCCTGGACGATGCGGTTGATGCCCTGGCAGACCGCGTCCACCGGGCCGGTGCCGAAGCCGGCGTCCACCACCACTTCCCCGGTCTCGTTGTTGCGCAACCTCACCACCGCGGTGGGGATCACCTGGTTGCCGCACTGCACCTGGACGTCCAGCAGCTCCCAGGTCTCCACCGGCTGGTAGAGCTCGTCCCCCACCAGGGCCTCCAGGTCCGCGTCGGTGACGGTCTTCTTCTTGTCCGCCAACTCCTTGAAACGTTGGAAGATCTCGTTCAGTTCCTCCCGGCTCAGGTGGTAGCCCAGCTCCTCCAGGCGCACCCGCAGGGCGTGGCGTCCGCTGTGCTTGCCCAGGACCAGCCGGCTCTGGTTCAGGCCGATGGTGGAGGCGTCCATGATCTCGTAGGTGCGCTTGTTCTTGAGCATGCCGTCCTGGTGGATGCCTGCCTCGTGGGCGAAGGCGTTGGCCCCCACGATGGCCTTGTTGGGCTGGATCACCATGCCCGTGTACCGGCTGACCATGTCGCTGGTGCGGTGGATCTCCTGGGTGATGATGTTGGTCTCCAGGCCGAAGACGCTGCGCCGGGTGTAGAGGGCCATGACGATCTCTTCCAGGCTGGTGTTCCCGGCCCGCTCGCCGATGCCGTTGATGGTCACCTCCGCCTGACGGGCGCCGTTGCGGATGCCGGCCAGGGTGTTGGCCGTGGCCAGGCCCAGGTCGTTGTGGCAGTGGACGCTGAAGATCACGTCCTGGCCGCCGGGCACGTTCTCCCGCAGGTAGCGGATGAGCTCACCGAACTCCTCCGGGGTGGTGTAGCCCACCGTGTCCGGGATGTTGATGGTGGTGGCCCCGGCCTGGATGGCCACGCTCAACACCCGGACCAGGAACTCCGGGTCGCTGCGGCCGGCGTCCTCCGGGCTGAACTCCACATCGTCGCACAGGCTGCGGGCGTACTGGACCGCGTCGCCCACGGTCTCCAGGACCTCGTCCCGGGTCATGCGCAGTTTGTGCTCCATGTGGATGTCGCTGGTGGCCAGGAAGGTGTGGATGCGGGGGCGCACCGCCGGGCTGACCGCTTCCCAGGCCTTGTCGATGTCCCCCCGGTTGGCCCGGGCCAGGCCGGTGATGGTGGGGGGAGCCGTCCAGTTGCCCTGCCTGTCCTGGCGAGGGGTGCGGCCCACCGTCTCGGCGATGCGCCGGACCGCGGCCAGGTCGCCGGGGCTGGCCGCGGGGAAGCCAGCCTCCATGATGTCCACGCCCAGGCGGGAGAGCTGCCGGGCGATCTCCAGCTTTTCCTGTTCGTTGAGGGTGGCCCCCGGGCTCTGTTCCCCGTCCCGCAGGGTGGTGTCGAAGATGAGGACGGTGTTGCCGTGGGCAATGGAGCGGGCGTACTCGGCGATGTCGTCGATGGCGAACTGGCTTACGTCTACCGGCGGTTCCTCCGGCTGGGGGATCTCGGTCCCTCCGTTGGATGTGCCGTTAGCGGGTTTGTTCATGGTCGTCTTTTCCTTCCTGAGATGATGGTGGAACGATCCGCGCCGCTCTTCTCGGCGCTGCACAGAAAGCGAGGGCGACCCACCGGGTCACCGGTCAAGGATGGCCCCAGGGGGCTCTCCTGGTGCAGTTGGGTAAGGTCGCTAAGGCCATCGTCCATGCCCATCACCTCCTTTCTCCTGGGAACAGGGCGCCGAACAGGCGCTACAGCACGAAGCTCTGGCGACGACGCAGGGTGGCGCCGTTGCCGTGGTAGGGCCTTCGTCCGTTGGCCCCGGGCCGAGAGATGCGCCGGGCCGTCTCCTGCCCCTGGGGGCTGTCCGGGGTGGGGACCAGATTGCGGCAGATGGAGACCATGGTGGCCACGGCCTGCACAGGGTAGGCGCCCACTGCGGTCTCCCCGCTGAGCATCACCCCGTCCGCGCCGTCCAGGAGGGCGTTGGCCACGTCGCTCACTTCGGCCCGGGTGGGGCGATGGTTCTGGGTCATGCTCTCCAGCATCTGGGTGGCCACCACCACCGGCTTCCCGGCCAGCTTGCAGGCCCGGACGATCTGCTTCTGGAGGAGGGGGAGCTGCCAGGGGCTGGTCTCCAGGGCCAGGTCCCCCCGGGCCACCATGACGCCGTCCGCGGCCTGGATGATGTCATCCAGGTTCTGCACCCCGTCTGGGCGCTCGATCTTGGCCATGATGCGAGGGGCCTGGCCTTGAGGATGGGCGGATTGGGCCAGTTCCCGCAACTCTACCACGTCCGCGGCGCTGCCGGCAAAACTGAGCGCGATCCAGTCCACGCCCAGCCCCACCGCGAAGACCGCGTCGGCCCGGTCCTTGTCCGTCAGCGCGGGGATGGGCAGGGAGACGAAGGGCACGTTCACCCCCTTGCGGGAGCGCACCGTGCCCGGGTGGGCGGCCCGGCAGTGGACGCGTCCATCCATCACCCGCTCCACCTCCAGCTCGATGAGCCCATCGTCGATGAGCACCCGGCGGCCTGGCTCCAGGTGGGGCGCCAGGTCGAAGTCCACTGGCAGGATGGCCGGGGAGGGGCTGCCTGTCCTTTCCGCCTCCGGCCCCCGCACGTCCACGTCCATCCCCACCAGGACCACCTCCTGCCCCTGGGCCAGCGTCACCGCTTCCTCCAGCCAGCCGATGCGCACCTTGGCCCCCTGGAGATCCGCCAGCAAGGCTACCTGCTGCCCGCGGATCCGGGCCGCTTCCCGGACCAGGCGGGCCATCTCCTGGTGAAAGGCGTAGTCGCCGTGGCTGAAGTTGAGGCGGGCGACGGTCATGCCCGCGTGGATCATGGCGGTGAGGGTCTCCACCCGGGCGCAGGCGGGGCCGATGGTGGCGATGACGTCGATCATGGGGGCTACTTCACCTCTTTGGCGTTCAGGAAGCTCATCATCTTGCGCAGCTGTCGGCCCACATTCTCGATGGGCAGGTTCTGCTCCTGCTGGCGAATGGCCAGGTACTTCTTGCCACCGCTGTGGTACTCGTCCATCCACTCCTCCGCGAAGGCGCCGGAGCGGATCTCCTCCAGGATCTGGCGCATGGCTTCCCGGGTCTCGTCGGTGATGACCCGAGGGCCGCTGCGGTAGTCGCCGTACTCCGCGGTGTCGCTCACGCTGTAGCGCATGTAGCTGAGCCCGCCCTCGTACATCAGGTCCACGATGAGCTTCAGCTCGTGCAGGCACTCGAAGTAGGCGATCTCCGGCTGGTAGCCGGCATCCACCAGGGTGTCGAAGGCGCTCTTCACCAGCTCGCTGACCCCGCCACAGAGGACCACCTGCTCGCCGAAGAGGTCCGTCTCCGTCTCTTCCTCGAAGGTGGTCTGGAGCACGCCGGCCCGGGTGCAGCCCAGCCCCTTGGCGTAGGCCAGGGCGTCCTCCAGGGCGTGGCCGCTGGCGTCCTGGTGGACGGCCACCAGGGCCGGCACGCCGGAGCCCTCCTGGAAGACCTCCCGCACCCGATGGCCTGGGGCCTTGGGCGCCACCATGGAGACGTCCACATCCTCCGGCGGGACGATCTGGCCGAAGCGGATGTTGAAGCCGTGGGCGAACATGAGGGTGTTGCCCGGCTCCAGGTGGGGGGCGATCTGCTCCTTGTAGACCTGGCCCTGGATGGGGTCGGGGATCAGGACCATGATCATGTCCGCTTCCGCGGCCGCGTCGGCCACGGTCATCACCTTCAGGCCGTCCGCCTCGGCCTTGGGCCAGCTCTTGCTGCCCTGGTGCAGGCCCACCCGCACGTCCATGCCGCTGTCCTTCAGGTTCAAGGCGTGGGCGTGGCCCTGGCTGCCGTAGCCGATGATGGCGATCTTGCGCCCCTTCAGTCGTTCCAGGTCCGCTTGGTTCTCGTAGTAGATGGTTGCCATGGAGTCGTCACTTTCTCTGGTTGGGTTGATCTGTCGTCTTGAGTTGATCTATTGTCGTTTCGCGTTGTTCCGCGTTATCCCTCTGCTTCGGAAGTCGCGTCTCGGTTCCGGAAAAATGCCGTGGCTCCTCCATCTAGCCGTGGCCGTTGCTCTGGGCCCGCCAGACCGCGGTGCCCCGTTTCTGGCTCCGCCCGGACCGGCCCCGGAGCAGGGCCACCCGGCCGGTGCGCACCATCTCTTTGATGCCGAAGTTCTGCAGCAGGTCGATGGCCGAATCCACCTTCTCCTCCGTGCCCACCAGCTGGATGACCATGCTGTCCAGGGCCACGTCCACGATCTGGCCCCGGTAGATGTCCACGAACTGCATGATCTCCGAGCGGGTCTCTGGGGTGGTGCGCACCCGGATCAGGGCCATCTCCCGGATCACCGCCGGCTTCTCCGAGATGTTCTCCACCCGGATCACGTCCACCAGCTTGATCAGCTGCTTGACCACCTGGTCCACCATGCGGTCGTCCCCATCCACCACGAAGGTCATGCGGCTGACTCCGGGCGTCTCGCTGTGGCTGACCTGCAGGCTGTCGATGTTGAAGTTGCGGCGCCGCAGCAGTCCAGAGACCCGGTTCAACACGCCGGGCTTGTCCCGCATCCAGGCCACCAGTGTGTGCTTCATGGTTGCACCTCGTCTTTTTTCAAGGAATCTTTTCCCAAGGGAGCTTGGGAGCTGGAAGTTGGAAGTGGGCATGGATCACCATCCAGGCTGGACGCCGCTGTAGCCCTGGACCACCTTGGGCTTGGGCCGGCGGATCAGATCGTCCACCGCCGCGCCGGGCGCCACCATGGGGTAGACGTTCACCTCTTCCTTCACCTGGAAGTCGATGAGGAAGGGGCCAGGCGTGTTGATGGCCTTCTCCAGGGCGGGGACCACCTCGTCCGGCTTGCGCACGGTGAGGCCCGGGATGCCGTAGGCCTCGGCAAGCTTCGCGTAGTCAGGGGAGAGCACGGGCGTGCCGGTGTAGCGCTTCTCGTAGAAGAGCTGCTGCCACTGGCGCACCATGCCCAGGAAGCCGTTGTTGATGATGGCGATCTTCACTGGCAGCTTCTCCTGCTGGAGCACCGCCAGCTCCTGCAAGGTCATCTGGAAGCCGCCGTCCCCGGCCACGGCCCAAACCAGGCGATCCCGGTTGGCGATCTGGGCGCCGATGGCCGCGGGCAGGGCGTAGCCCATGGTGCCCAGGCCGCCGCTGGTCAGGAGCTGGCCGGCCTGTTCGTGGATGAAGTACTGGGCCTCCCACATCTGGTGCTGGCCCACATCCGTGACCACGATGGGGGGCGCGCCGGGCGCTTCGTGGCTGGTGTGCCAGAGCTGGCGGATGACGAAGGGCGGGATCAGCTCGTCCACCTCCAGCTGGAGGATGTCCGTCTCCTCCGTCTCCTTGCGCCACTCCTCCAGCTCCCGGATCCAGACCTGGTGCTTGCGGGGCTCCACCAGGGGCAAGAGGGCCGGCAACGTCTCCCCCAGGTCCCCGATGACGGCCAGATCCGGCACCACGTTCTTGCCCACCTCGGCCCGGTCCAGCTCGAAGTGAATGATCCTGGCCTGCTTGGCGAAGCGGTCCAGGCGGCCGGTGATGCGGTCATCGAAGCGCATGCCCATGGCGATGAGCAGGTCGCAGCTCTGGATGGCCCGGTTGGCGTAGGCCTCCCCGTGCATGCCTCCCATGCCCAGGCTCAGCGGGTGGGTCTCGGGCAGGGTGCCCGTCCCCAGCAGGGTGGTGACCACCGGGATCTCCGCCTTCTCCACCAGCTCCTGGAGCTTGTCGCTGACCCCGGCCAGCTGAATGCCGTGGCCAGCCAGGATCAGGGGGCGCTCGGCCCGGTTGATCATCTCCGCCGCGGCCTCCAGCACCGCGGGGTCGTAGTCGGGCCAGGGCTCGAAGCCTGGCAGCTCGATCTCGAAGTCGTAGCGGAAGAGCCCCGTGTCGTTCTGCACGTCCTTGCAGATGTCGATGAGCACCACGCCGGGGCGACCCTCCCGGGCGATGTAGAAAGCCTCTTTCAGGATCAGGGGGAGTTCGTTGACGTCGGTGACCAGGTAGTTGTGCTTGGTGATGGGCTGGGTCACCCCCACCACGTCCGACTCCTGGAAGGCGTCGGTGCCCAGCAGGTGGGTGGGCACCTGCCCGGTGATGGCCACGATGGGGACGCTGTCCATCTGGGCCGTGGCCAGGCCAGTGACCAAGTTGGTGGCGCCGGGCCCGCTGGTGGCCATGCAGACCCCCACCTTGCCGGTGGAGCGGGCGTAGCCGTCGGCCATGTGGGCGGCGCACTGTTCGTGGCGCACCAGCACATGGTGGATGCGCCCGGCCGCCTCGTGAGGGGAGAGGGCGTCGTAGGTGGGCAGGATGGCCCCACCCGGGTGGCCGAAGACGGTGTCCACCCCTTCCCGGAGCAGGGCTTCCCAGACCATCTGGGCGCCGGTCATCTCCTGGGGCGGCTCCTCGCCTTGCCTGGCGGCTTGGGGTTCGGATTGGCTGCTGGATTCGGTCATGATGTACTCTCCTACAGAAATGTGCTTTCCTGCCAGATCGAGAAGGATGGCGCTCGACGGTGAGCTACGGCGTAAAACAACGGCGAAACGGGAACGAAATCGAACAGCTACACGGATCTTCCGGGTTTGGTCCTGCCGGAAATTTTATGGGAAACGAGGCGAGCCGGGTTCTGGGCCCCTGACATCCCTGCACCGCCTCGCCTGGATAACAAAAAACCCTTCCCGGTTGGGAAGGGTCTACGTTGACCTGCGGGAGGCGGCTACCGCTGCGGCACCCCCGTCACTTCTCCAACCCGAACTAGCCCCAGGCCGCCGATAATGCGTACGGCCACGAGGCTAATAAGGACGATGCTAAGAAGCAGGCTGGAGAAGGTGGGTGACATGGGACTGGGCTTGTCTGCGATGCTGGCTGGGATTTTGCCTGGGAGTTTCACGTGGGAGGATGCGGCGTTGCACCCGTCGTGCCGGGAAACCGGTCAGGAAACGCCGTTGTCTGAGCTGACCGAGGCGAACTGGGGCCTATTATAAAACGAGACGGGAAAGTTTTGCAACTCGAGATATTGCAGAGAAGCACCACGAGGCGAAGCTAGAGGGACGGATCTCTTTCAGGGGCACTCCGCCTGGGAGGGGGACACCGGCCGCGCCCTGTTCCATCCAGCGGAGCTTCTCCAGGGACTGCGGCCTTCCCGGGTGATGTCCCAATGGCTCTCCGGACACCTGAAGCCCGGCCCTTTTCAGCGCGCTTGCACTATTTCGCAGATGTGATATCCTGGACCCAATCTGTCCTACGCGAGCCTTACCAACCCCACCATCCCACCCACATCATGCGCCGACACCCCCGCTCCGGCATGTTGACCCTCCTCTCGGATCCAACTTTCGCGTCCTTCATCGCCCGGCCCACCGCTCGCCCCGTCCCCTCACGCCAGGGGAAGGGAGACCAGACTGCCCACCGGATGCCCTGGCTCCGTCGAGTGGATCACCACCCCCGCCTCCAGGGGCGGATAGTAGACCGCGATCCAGGGCGCTGCCGCGTAGGCCCGGACCACGCCAGTCACCAGCCAGTAGGGCAGCTTCCCGCTCAGGAACATGCCCCGTTCCAGGGCTATCGCTGGGAGGGATTGCCCCTCCATCTCTGTGCGGTCCACGTAGGCGTCCTCGGGCAGCCGCCCCCGCACCAGGACGAAATTTTCCCGCTCCTCCACGGACCAAGCGATCGGTCCGGAGCCCTCATCCCCGCGGCTTGAGGGCCCGGCCACCTCGAGGTGGACCGGTTTGGTCCATCCTAGACGGATATCGAAGAGGTAGAACTCCATCGGGTGCGCCAGCCGGGCCGCTGCCGCATAGACCCAGACCGGCGCCCGGCCGTACAGGGCTAGGGGCGCGCCTTCGGGGAGGTAATCCAGCAGCCGAGGCAAGTCTGGCAGCTCCCAGCGGGCGTCCGGCTCACCCTTCCAGCTCTCCATGAGCTTGCCCAGGTGCACGGCCATCTCCACCGGCGCTCGGTCCATATGGCGCTCATCCACTCCCGCTGTTTCCGGTTGGAAGAGCGCCGCCAGCCGCTCCACCAGGGCCTGGAAGACCGGTCCTTGAGGTGTGCTTTGCGGCCTCAGCCCGGTGATGCGCCCTCGCAGGGGAGGCCCAGGATCGAAGATCTTCTCCCGTCCCTTCAGCTCCGAATGGAGCTCGGCCAGGACGGTCAGCCCACAGCGTTCGGCTCGCGCTCGCCACTCCGCCAACTGGGCCGGGTCCTTGCTGATGAGGATGGCGTGGGTGCACTGCTCGAAGATCACCTCCTGATCGGGTCGGGGCTTGCCGCCCACGTCCACCAGCAGGGGTAGGTGGCGTCGTTCGATGTCCCGACACATGCTCTGGACGAAATCCGGCGTGAAGCGGCCCTTGACCCGCAGGAGGCGCACCGTGTCCGGCGGCGCCTCCTGGCTCCAATCCCCTTCTCCGTCCGGGCAGGCCCGGAGCACGTAGTGGTCCACGCTCTGGGCTCGCAGGGCCCGGGTGAGCCCATAGGTGAGCAGGGATTTACCGCTGTGGGGCGGCCCTCCGATCATCACCGCGGAAAACGGATTCATGGCTTGCCTCCTGGTTTGGGTCAATGTTCTCTGCTCGGAGTTGTGTCTCCGTAAGCGTTGCCTGAAATACTGTCTGATTGGACGCTTCAGCTCAGTTCATCTCTGGGGTTTTCTCGGGAAAGGTGAATCAACAGGAAAGGCGGACTGACAATGGAACGAGCTCGCACTGTCATGGTGGCCACCGTGGGCGGCCAACCCCAGGTGGTGACCTTTGCCCTGGACGCGCTCCTGGCCCAGGGCGTGCCTGTGGAGGAGATCTACCTGCTGCATCTCTCCCCCCGCAATCCCCGGGTGGCTGCCTCGTTGAAGCGCCTCCTGGCGGAATTTCAGGACGGCGTCTACCTGGCGGCCAACCACCCCTGCCGGGTGCGGCGGGTCCCCTTGAAGGATGGCGTGAACATTCTGGAGGACATCCGCAACCAGCGGGAGAGCCAGGCTGTGCTGGGCAGCGTGCAGCGGCTGCTCATGGATCTGAAGCGGCAAGGGCACGCGGTGCATCTCTGCGTGGCCGGCGGCCGTCGAGTCGTGGCCCTGCTGGCCGTTGCCGCTGCGGCCCTCCTCTGTGATCACCGGGACCGGGTCTGGCACATCTACACGCCGGACGCCATCCGGGCTCAGGCCGAGGAAGGGGCCATCATGCACGTGCCGCCGGAGGCCGGGGTGCGGCTGGTGCCGGTGCCCCTGGTGCCCTGGGGAGAGTACTTCCCCACCCTGCGCTCCCTGGCCTTGGGCGGTGAGGCCTCCCTGGATCGCCATCTGCGCCGCCTGTCCGCGGAGGAGGAGCGGCGCTGCCGGGAGGTCTGGGCCCGGCTCACGCCTCGGCAGCAGGCGGTGCTCAGAGCCTTCGCTCGGGGGCTGCGTCCCCAGGAGGTGGCGGAGGAGCTGGGCGTCTCTCTGCACACCGTGAACAGCCACAAGACCGCGGTCCTGGCTGAGTGCCGCAACGCCTGGGGCATGGAGGAAGGCTCCTGGCTGGACTACCACTTCCTGCGGGATCAGTTCGGGCCCTTTTTTCGCCACCGGCAGGCCCAGGACGATCTAGGGTCAGGCTAACACAGGGTCAGCCTCAGGGCTTCACAGGTTTTGGTGAAGAAGCTGGCAGGGAGTAACGAGGATCGACCGGCTGGGACGTCGTAAACTGGGGGCGCCCCAGGAGAACGGGCCCCGCTGTACACAGAGACCCACCAGGAGGAGCAACCATCATGACCGAATCCAACAACAGCCACCTGAGCGCCCTCAGCGGACTGCTCCTGGGCGCCAACCGTCTTGACCCCGGCTTCCAGGAAGTGCGTCTGCCCCCGGCCTGGCGGACGTCCCTGGCTGCCCTCGGCGCCCGGGGACAGCGCCTCCAGGAGCTCGCCGCCCGTCTCGCCGCGGGGGAACCCGGAAGCGTCCAGCCAAGCCTGGGCTCCAGCATCCCTCCTCGGCAACTTCGCTCCATCTTCGCCGGGATCCAGGCCGACGGGGCGGCCCATCCTGCGTCGGACCAGGCCTATCTGCCCCTGAAACCCCTGGCCGTGGAACAGGACGTCCTCTTCCCTGGCCCGGCCCTCGCCGATGTCGATGTGGCGGCAGATTTCGCAGCCCTGCAGGACCTCTTCGTCCAGGAGGCCGCGTCCCTGGGGGATGCCCATGGGGGGCAGGGTGACCTGGCCGCCTACCTGGAGAGCCTGCTCCTGCTGCTCCAGCGCACGGCCTGGTGCGTCCCTGCATTCGACCAGGCCGCCTGTGACGTCAGCCTCTACGACTGGAGCCGCATGGCCGCCGCCCTGGCCGGGGTGTTGGGCCGACCGGGGGTGGACGAGGCCCGGCTGGACCAGTGGTTGGCCAACCCCGAGGGGGTGGCGGAGGAGATGGCCCTGCTGGTGGGTGGGGACATCAGCGGCGTGCAGGAGTTCATCTACACCATCACCGCCCGAGGGGCGGCGCCGGGACTGCGAGGCCGCTCCTTCTACCTGCAGCTCCTGACCGAGGCGGTGGCCCGCTTTGTCCTGCGGAAGCTGGGTCTGCCCATCACCAACCTGATCTACGCCGGCGGGGGCAACTTCTACCTCCTGGCTCGCCCCCAGGATGGAGCGAACCTGGCCGAGGTCCGTCAAGCCATCAGCCGGGCCCTGCTCCAACACCACCGGGGCAGCCTCTACGTGGCCCTGGCCGAAGTGTCCCTCTCCGGTCGGGATTTCTTCCAGGGGCGTATCAGCCAGGCCTGGGGTCGCCTGCACGAGGCCCTGCAGGAGGTCAAGCACCGTCGCTTCGCGGAGCTGCCGCAGGATGAACTGGCTCAGCTCTTCCAACCTCAGGGACACGGGGGCAACGAGGACAGGCAGTGCCAGGTCTGCGGCCAGGAACATGCTGGCGTCGTTGAGGATGCACAGGCGGATGCTGAGCCGGTGCGCAAGTGTCCGGCCTGTCTGGCCTTCGAGGACCTGGGCGATGACCTGCGCAACGCCCGCTTCCTGGCCCTGGACCTGGTGACACCCCAGGCTGTGACGCTGGATCTGGGGAAACCCTATGGAACCTGGAGGGATGTGTTGAGCGCTCTGGGCATTCAGGCCCAGGTGGCAGAGGAGCTGTCGGATATCAAGGAGACGCCGTCGGAGGCCCGCCGAGTGCTCCTGGCCCTGGACGACGAAGGCATGGCGGAGATCCGGCCAGGGTCAGACCAGACTGTGGGCCGGCGACTCCTGGTCAACGTGACGCCCATCTTGACAGAGAGCGAGCGTGGGCGTCTGCTGGGCGATGCCAGCTTTCCGGATGCCGACAGGGACGATCTGCCCCAAGCGGGCAGAGTCAAGCCCTTCAGCGTCCTTGCCCACCAGGCCCAGGGCATCAGGCGGCTGGGCGTCCTGCGCATGGACGTGGACAACCTGGGCAAGCTCTTCCAGGAGGGCCTGGGGCCCAGGGCCACCCTCTCTCGGGTGGCTGGCCTGAGCTTCGCGGTGAGCCTCTACTTCGAGGGCTGGGTGGGGGCCCTGGCCGAGGCCATGGAGGCCGACCGGGGCGACCGGCTCTACGCCATCTACTCCGGCGGGGACGACCTCTTCTTCGTGGGTTCCTGGGATGCGGTGGCGGAGCTGGCCATCCGCATCCGGGCCGACCTGGGCCGGTACACCGGGGGCCATCCCGGCGTCCACGCCAGCGGCGGACTGGTCCTCATCGGCGGCAAATATCCCCTCTACCAGGCGGCCCAGGACGCCGGCGAGGCTGAGCACCAGGCCAAGTCCTTGCGCTGGCAGGGGGCGAACGGCGCCCCCCACACCAAGGACGCCTTCTGCTTCCTGGGCGAACCCTTCCCCTGGGAGCGGTTTGGCCTGGAGGCGAGCTGCGACGCCAATCTGCAGACCGTTCATGGGCTCACGCACTTCCTCTATGGACTGACCCAGCAGAACGGGGCGAGGAACGGCCCGGGAAATGGGGGGAAGGCCGCGCCCAAGGCCCTGTTGCGACGGCTGGTGGAGCTTTACGGCCAGTACGTGGAGGCTCGGGAGGCGTGGCGTCGCTCCCACGGCGACGTGACTCGGGAAGGAGAACCCCAGGTCCTGTGGGGACCGTGGACCTGGCGGGCGGTCTACACCCTGGCCCGGATGAAGGAACGCACGAAGAAGGACGAACTCCAAGAGCTCATGGGCGAACTGCGCTCCACGGACTATCGGATCATGGAGCAGATTGGCGTCGCGGCCCGCTGGGCGGATCTCCTGGGGCGACGTTCGTAGTCCGTTTGTAGTGCGCACTTCAGTGCGCATCTTGCGGGGGATGGATGCACTCGTGGGCGCGTTTGAGCAGTTGAGGGGCGTTCGTAGTGCGCACTTCAGTGCGTATCTTGCGGGGATGGAGA
>CAYQEB010000067.1:20004-21943 GCA_964416395.1 uncultured Caldilineaceae bacterium
GTTGGTAGTGCGCACTTCAGTGCGCATCTTGCGGGGGATGGAGGCACTTGTGGACGCGTTTGAGCGCTGAAGCGCTCACTACGAACGATCGATGGATCACACAATTCACCAAGGAAAGGAGCCATCACATGAAGACACAAACCATCGACCCGAAACTCAGAACCATCATCACGGACCCCAACGGCGCGGAGCTCCTGGTCAAAACCGCCGATGACCTGGGCAAGGAACTCCAACGCCAGCGGCTGACCACCAGCCAGATCCGGGCCATCTTCGGGGAGGTGCGCCAGATCCAGGCCGAGTGGTCCATGGGCAAGGAGCACCGGACCAAAGCCCTGCGCAAGCTCATCCTCCTCAAGCCCAAGATGGCCTACCGGGCTCGCCGGGAGCGAAGCCGGGCCGTGGAGGCCCTGGTGGATGTGCTGGACCCGGCCGTGGACCTGGTGGTCCAGGAGAAGGACCCCAAGAAGCAGGACGCGAATTTCCAGCACTTCGTGGACTTCTTCGAGGCCATCCTGGCCTACCACAAGGCCCACGGCGGCAACTGACCCCGGGATCTGCACCTGGGCTGACCTGTGCAATCTGTCATAGCTTCCCCCACAACACAACAAGGAGCTCACCCCATGACAAAGACCATCAAACTCAGAGGCCGGGTCTTCGTGACCTTTGATATCAAGGCCGTCACCGGCCTACACATCGGCGGCTCGGACACAGGCATCGAGATCGGCGGCGTGGACAAGACCGTCATCCGGGACCCCCTGACCAACCGGCCCTACATCCCCGGCTCCAGCCTCAAGGGCAAGATGCGCAGCCTGCTGGAGAAATACAAGGGCCTGGAACAGAACCAGCGCATCGGCCAGGGCTACATCCACTCCTGCCAGGACGACAGCACCTATCTGACCTGCGAGGTCTGCCAGGTCTTCGGCGTGCCCGGGGAGCGGGACTTCGGCGCCCCCACCCGCCTGGTGGTGCGGGACGTGCACATGAGCGACGCCAGCGCGGAGGAACTGGAGGAGAAAGCCCGCACGGACCTGCCCTACACCGAGGTGAAGACCGAGGTCTCCATCGACCGGGTGACCTCCGCGGCCAACCCCCGGCAGATGGAGCGGGTCCCCGCGGGGACGGTCTTCGGCCGGGCCGAGCTGGTCTACAGCATCTACGAGGGCGCGGGCTGCGACCCGGCCCAGGACGTCGCCCGGCTGCGCACCCTGGTGACGGGGCTCCAGCTCCTGGAGGACGACTACCTGGGCGGCCAGGGCACCCGGGGCGCGGGCAAGGTGCAGCTCACCGGCATCCGGGTCACGGCCCGCAACGGGGATTACCTGGCTCCCCCGGCCCAGCTAGGCGAATTCGACGATCTCCCGAAACTCATCGCTGGCCTGGATGCGCTGGTCGACAAGGTGCAGGGCCAGATTCTGGGCGCTGCGTGAGGAGGCCCCCATGCCTGCACTACACCCCTACCATCTCGCCTTTCCCGGCGGGCTCCACCTGGGCGCCCGGGGGGTGAACCTGGAGGAGGCTGGCGTCCAGCTCCCCGCGGATACCCTCTTCGCCGCGCTGGTGGTGAGCTGGCAGCTCCAGGGCCAGGACCCAGGCGGCTTCACAGCCCCCTTCGCCCAGCGCGACCCGCCCTTCCTGCTCACTTCCGCCTTCCCCTACGTGGGCGGGGTGCGCTTCTATCCCATGCCCGTGGACCGGCGCCGCCTCTTCTCGCCCCAGGGCTGGCCGAGGATCCAGGAGCGGGGCAAGGCGCTGAAGGGCATCCGCTATCTCTCCGAGGGCCTGCTGCGCCGGAGCCTGCAGGGCGAATTTCTGGACCACCTCCTCTTCCCCCAGCGGGCGGAGGACGATCCCCAGGACCAGGCGCCGGGCGTGGCGTTGCAGGGCGGCGTCCTCTGGCTGACCCGGGAGGAGGCCGAGAGCCTGCCCGACAGCCTGCGCC
>CAYQEB010000068.1:0-2670 GCA_964416395.1 uncultured Caldilineaceae bacterium
CGCCGCAGCCGGCCAGGAGGAAGGGAACCAGGAGGAAGAAGAGCAGCCAGGTCCAGAGTTTGGGTTTCATCAGCGTAATGCCTCCATGATCGAGAGGGTCAATTCGGGCGCCAATTCAGGCCTCAATTCGGGCCTCAATTCCGGTGGCGATGCGAGTGCCAATTCAGCTCGCCATGACATCGAGATGCGCGAAATTCGCTAGGGCGTGCACCCATCCCCGCCCCGCCACCGACAGGCGTACTGCCAGGTGGCCTGCAGGTAGTCGAAGCGGGAGGGCGGATAGGTGTCCGAGGGCTCCAGCTCCGTGCCCTCCGCCCACTCGTTCCAGGAGGTGATCACGACCCAGTCCGGGGATTGCTCCAGGGCGTCCTCCCAGCGGACTCGGTAGTACTTTCCGTAGTCGCCGGGAGCGCCGTAGTCCCGGGACAGAGACACGTCCTCCTCGCTCCGCAACGCCTCAGCCCCCTCCCAGCCCAGGACCACAGGCAGGGCCAGGGGCATGTCCCGCTCCCGGGCGGCCCAGGCCGTGGCCCGGTAGGCCAGGCGACGTTCATCCCGCAGGGCGTAGGGGGGCAATCCCAGGGGCGCCTCCAAGGTCTCGATGACCTCCAGGTCGTTGTAGGCGCCGTCGAATCCACTCAGGAAGAGCCAGGAGAAGGCGCCGGGCCCGCTCCACAGGAAGTAGGGCGTCCCGGCCTGGTCCACAACGCTGCGGATGGTCGTCCAGGCCTCCGGCGAGGGGAAGCGTATCAGAGTGGCCGGGTCCACGAAGAGGACCACTTTCTCCACGCCGTCCTTGCCGGTGACGGTCAGGGTGGCAGGCTGGCCGGCCATCATCTCCACCAGGGTGCGCAGGTGTTCACCCACTTTCTCCATGTCGGCCTGATCGTCGTAGGACCAGCCGGTCTCCGGCGCTTCGTAGAGGGGCGTGACCGAGAAGCCGATTTCCCTGGCCACGGGCAGCGCCTTGTCCTGCAGGAACTGCATCTCCTGGGGGTTGTCCCCGTGCACCGAGACGGCGAAACCGTCCAGCCCGTAGGCCTTGGCTGTCTGCATCTGCTCGGCCAGGAAGTGGCTCTCCTGCACGTCATAGATTGTGCCGGTGCGCCCTCGTTCGTCCGCAACCTCCTGCCAGCAGGCCGTCTCCTGGTAGATCACCCGGTCGCCGTCCTGGGCGATGGGCGTGTGCCCGGTAACGAGGGTGAGGCGTCCATCCACCTCGCGCAGCCAACCGAAGGAGTCGCCACCGCAGCGGTAGGGTGGCTTGGGTTCGGCGGTGGTGCTCCACCAGGGGTAGTAGAAGGCCAGGAGACGGGGCGGCAGGGCGGCCGCTTCCTGGGGAGCGGGCATGGGCTCGGCCGCGCAAAGGTCCACACTGGCAGTCTGGTACTCTTGGGTCACCTGGAAGCTGGCCAGCTCCTGGCCGGGGACCTCCATCCGCTCCGGGGCATTGGCCACGGTGATCCGGGTCCCAGCCTCGCCAGGGGACTCGTGCCCCATCTCCAGTTCCAAGCGCTGTCCCGCCTGCACGCCAGTGACCAGCAGGACGAAGCGGGCCGTGAGCCGTTCGTGGCCGTCGTTGCCTTCCAGGCCGAAGAGATCCCGGTTGTCATCGTTGACGACCCGAGGCAGCGTGGGCGAATCGCTGTAGGCCAGTCCCGGGCCGGAGAGGCTCCAGACCACATCCACCGCATTAGCAGGCCCAGAGACCCGCACCCCCGCGTCACTGGCATCGCTCTCCAGGGTGACCAGCAGGCGGTAGTCGCCGCAGCCTGGGCGGACGGGGCCGGCGTCCGGAAGCTGCAGAGGCGGGACGTTGGCCTGGGGGTCGGGCGTCCGCGCGGGCTGCACAGCGGCGAGGTTCGGCTCCGGCGGAGGCGTGCGCTCGCCGCCCACTTCCGCCCCTCCGCTACAGGCGCTGAGCAGGAGAGCGAAGAAGAGGAAGACGGAGAGCAGGAGTGGGGACTTCCCGCTCCAGCCATCCCTTCCTCGACGACGGAAGGAGAGGGTCTGGGGCGAGAAATCGGGCGAGAAACCGGACGAAAAGGCGAATTTCATGGGGGATTTTTCCTTTCAGGCCAGGTCCGCTGGCCCGGGCAGGCCAGGGGACGGAGAGGGACGATGGTTTTGGCCGGGACGCCCCACCTTCACCAGGCTGAGAACGAAGAGCAGCGCGCCGGCCAGAGTGGTGACCAGGTAGACGACGTAGTGGAAAAACGGGATCAAAGGCAGGAGCTGGACCAGGAGAAAGGCCAGCATGGCCCCGGGGGCCATGACCAGCAGGCCCAGGAGATTGTCCAGGGGGATGGGCCCGGCCAGCTGCAGGAGAAGGTCGGGCTCGGCCGAGGCCTGGCGCCGGTGACGTCTCAGCCCCCAGACAGCCAGGAGCAGCAAGAGGGGCATCACCAGCAGGGCCATGGGATGGATGGGCGCGATCCCGGTGAAGAACTGCACCGCGAAGAGACCAGCCAGCAGCCCGAACTCCAGGCGGTGCGGGGCGAAGGAGGAAGGGGTCAGACGGTTCTGCAGCCAGTAGCTCAGGGCAAGGGCCGGCACGCCCAGGGCCACCCAGAGGGCCAGGCGCGCCAGGGTGGCTGGCGGGATCCCCGGCTCCTGGAGGAAGGCCCAGAAGGGGATCCACGCGCCCCAGAAGAGGCCGATGCCAGCGCC
>CAYQEB010000068.1:2770-14526 GCA_964416395.1 uncultured Caldilineaceae bacterium
GGAGGAAGGCCCAGAAGGGGATCCACGCGCCCCAGAAGAGGCCGATGCCAGCGCCCAGAAGCATGGATCGTCGGGGAGTGGAGGCCAACAGGGCCCGGCGCACCGCGCACCATCCCACCAAGACGGTGATCAGCCCGTGCCAGGAGAGGGCGGTGTTGACGATGGAGATGGGCAGCTCTTCGTAGAGGGTCGCGACCACCACCCCCTCGGTCAACCAGCCGTAGAGCGCGCCCACCAGGAAGAGGGACCAGAGGGTGTTCACCTGGAAGTGGGCGATGAGGGCCAGCGCCAGATAGGCGATCAGGGTGTAGAGGAGCCAGGTCGCCAGGAAGTCTGTCAGGGAGCGCGCCCCCCAGAAGAGGATCTCCGAGAAGAAAACAAAGGTGAAGCCTGTGGTCAGAGCGTAGAGCCAGCGTTGGATCACGGGGAGGGCCTCCTGACGGTTCCGTTCGATACACCGCACCTCCTGTACAACCTCACTTCCTATACAACGCGAAAACGGGAAAGGTTACAAGAGACCTTCCCCGTAAGATACGTTTTTTTGCTGGTTGGGCTAACGGAATTCGCTGGGGCGATGGAAAAAACGAGGAGGAACGCTAGAGGAACGCTAGATGTACTCCTGGATCATAGCCAGGATGTCCTTCTCCCGGAAACCTTGGGCCAGCTCCCGGAGGCGCTGGGCGAAGGGCTCGTAGGCGGGATCCAGGCGGGTCAGGTGATCGGCTCGTTCCCGGATCTGGCGCATCATCCCCCGTTGGGCCAGGGCCAGGAGGGCGCGCAGCTCCGGTTCGGGCGGGATGACCAGGGCCGGTCCATCCAGGGAGGAAACACCAACGCCGTTGGAGCCACTTGGGCCGAGCTCTGGCTGGGAATCCGCCGCCTCGTCCGCGTAGATCCACTGGATGCCCAGGTGGCCCTCCAGCAGGGAAAAAAGCTCGGCCATCTGCACTGGCTTGGCCAGGAAACCGTCACAGCCCGCGACCCGGCTGGCCTCCCGGTCCCGTTCAAAGGCGCTGGCCGAGGCGGCGATGATCACGATCTCCGCCTGGCCGTCCTCCCTGCTGGCAGCCTGCTGGCGGATGGTGCGGGTGGCCTCCAGTCCGCTCATGCCTTCCATGCGCAGGTCCATGAAGACCAGATCCGGCCGATGCTTCTTGGCCAGGCGGATGGCCTCCTCCCCGGTGGCGGCCTGGAAAGTGCGGAAGCCCAGGGGCGCCAGCAGGTCCACGATGAGGCTGCGGTTGTGCAGGTTGTCGTCCACGGTGAGGATGGTGCGCCGGGGGCCCCGATAGCCCACGATGGCCCGGCGGCGACGCGAGGGCTGCCGGCGCGGCGCCTGGAGCTCCATGGGCAGGGTCAGATCGAACCAGAAGACACTGCCTTCCCCAGGACGGCTCCGCACCTTGATCTCGCTGCCCATGATGCGGGCCAGGTTCTGGCTGATGGCCAACCCCAGGCCCGTACCCTTGTTGCGCTGCCGGGGCTCTCCTAGCTGTTCGAAAGGGCGGAAGATGTCTCGGATGGCCTTGGGGCTCAGCCCCACCCCTGTGTCCTCCACGGCGAAGCGCAAAACCAAGGTGGAGGGTTGGCCAGGCTGGTAAAGAGTGGCAGCCTCGCCCACAGGCACCAGATCCCTGCGAGTGACCCGGAAGGTGACCCTGCCCCGCTCCGTGTAGCGGATGGCGTTGCTCAGCAGGTTGATGAGAATCTGGCGCAGCCGCTTCTCGTCCACCCGGACGGTGTAGGGCAGCTGGTCCGAGACCTGGTAAACGAAGTCCAGCCGGCTCTGGTTGGCCCGGAAACGGAAGGTGTTGGCCAGGTTCTCCAGGAACTCGGGCAGGTCCACCGCAGTGGGGTAGAGCTCCATCTTCTGGGCCTCGATCTTGGTCATGTCCAGGATGTCGTTGATCAGGGTGAGCAGGTGTTCGCCGCTCTGCTGGATGATGGTCAGGCCGTTGACCTGCTGGGGCGTCAGCTCCCCGCTCTTGCCCAGGATCTGGGTGTAGCCCAGGATGCCGTTCAGGGGTGTGCGCAGCTCGTGGCTCATGTAGGAGAGGAACTCGCTCTTGGCCCGGTTGGCCGCTTCGGCCTTCTCCCGAGCGATCTGGGCGGCCCGGTTGGCCTTGATCAGCTCCTGGGTGCGCTCGTCCACCCGCTGTTCCAGGGAGCCGATGAGGCCCCGGAGCTGCTCCGCCATGCTGTTGAAGGCGATGCCCAGCTGCCCCACCTCGTCCTGGGAGCTGACGGAGACCACGTGGTTCAGATCGCCTCGGGAGACCCGCTGCACGCCGTCCATCAGAGCGCCCAGGGGCCGGTTGAGCAGGTAGGAAAGGATGAGGTAGATGAGGATCCCGGCCAGGAGCACCATGACCACGGCCAGCTGGATGATCTGGCGGCGCAGGGCGTCCGTGGGCCCGGCCAGCTCCGAGACCGGGCTGAGGACCACGGCCTGCAGGCCCGTCCCCTGGCCGGCGAAGGCGATCTCCTTCCAGGCGTAGTTGAAGGCGTTGGGCCCGATGGCCACCGTCTCCTCCTGGCCGATGCGCTGCACCGGACCTCCTCCAGCGTCAGGCAGGCTAGTCACCAGGAGCTCCCCGTCCTGGGCCAAGGCCACATCCAGCCCCAACTGGTTCGAGAGGGCGGCCACCGCGGCTCTGTCCAGGTACTGCTCGATCTGCACGATCCCCACAGGCGCCAGGGCCTCCTCCCAGGTCTCGGGATGGGCCATGGCCGCATGGACCGGATACCAGGTGCGGATCACGGGCGTGCTTCCCTCCAGGATCAGCTCGGAGACCGGGCGCTCCACCTCCCGCCATTTCCCGGGGAAATCAGCCACTATCCCGGGCTCATCCGCCAGGACGAAGTGGTTCTCCCGGTAGAAATCCTCTGGGGGGAAGGCGTAGGCCGAGCTGATGTCGAAGTAGTCCGGGGCCGGGGGGCGGAAGTCCTGGGTGGCGATGGTGTAAAAGCGGGGTTCGCTGGCATCCCCTTTGCGCTGGAACTGGCTGAGGACGATGCGATCCCGGGCCAGGAAGAACGCCAGAACAGGGGGCGCGTCGGGCACAATATCGAAAGGGGAGACGTGGTAGAAGGCAATGGTGGAGAAGTTGTTCAACTGCTGCATGGGAAGCAGGAGCTGGAGCAGCTTCAGCTGGGACTGGAAGACATAGATCTTGTCCGCGTCCTCGATCTCGCCTCCGGGGCGCTGGAAGTCCGCAGGGAAGTAGGAGCCTGGGTCTGCGTAGTAGGGCCCTCGGTCCGTCAGGAGCTGGATCTCGGCCACGATGGGCTCGCTCTCGTCGAAGCGCAGGGCAGCCAGAGCCGCGTTTCGCTCCATCTGGGCGATCTGGCTCACCAAGATCTGGGATGTGCGGTTGAGCTCCGCCTGCTTGACCTGGGTCAGGTTGTCGAAGCTGGTGGCGCCGATGAGGGTGGCCAGGCCCACGGTGAAGAGGATGAAGACCACGCCCACGATGAGCAGGATCTTGGTGCCGATGCCGATACGCATGAGGTTCATGTCACGGCTCCTCCGGGCTTCCTCCGCCAGCCACCCAGCGGGCCAGCAGTTCGTCGTAGGGGATGGTGGCCGGCCGGGGGCGAGGGCGGGGTGGTTTGGGCGCGCCGGGCTGGGCCAGCCAGTAGGAGGCTCCCTGGACTGGGGCTAGACGAGGGGAGTAGCGGGCCATGCGCATGGTGGCCATGGCGTCGTCCATGGCCTGGGCGATAGCGTCCATGGCCTGCTGGGGTGTCACCTCTCCGTCAATGGCCCGGGCGATGTTGGGCCACCAGAGGGCGGAAAGGGCGGGGTAGTCCGGCACGTTGGGGCCGGTGTCCGTCCACTCCTTGCGGCTCTCCGAGCGATAGAACTCGATGAGACCGCCCCAGCGCTCCCGGTGCTCCGTCACGTAGTCCGCGAAGACCGTGGACTTGCGCACCGGCGTGCCCCCCACCAGAAACTTCTCCAGGGAGACGGTCTTGGAGACCGCGAACTGGGCCCAAAGCCAGGCCATGGCCCGCCGCTGTCCCCGCACGTTCCGGGGGATGGTCCAACTGCCCGCGTCCTGGTAGCCCACCTTCATGCCCGGATCCCAGTAGCGGCCGTGGGGCGTGGGCGCCACCCGCCACAGCGGATTGCCCTCCTGGTCCACCACAGGGCTGCCAGGCTGGTGGAAGGCGTCGTCCGAGAGCCAGGTGACGTACTGGAAGATGCGTTGGGCGATATCGCCCCGGGCCGCCTGAGGGCCGGCGTCCACCCAGCGCCAGCTCTTGGCTTCGGGCGGGGCGTAGCGGTTGAGCCACTCCACGTACTTGGTCAGCGCGTAGACTGCGGCCGGGCCGTTCACCGCGCCGCCCCGATGGATGGAGGCCCCCACCGGGATGTTCTCCTCCACCCGAATGCCCCACTCGTCCACCGGCTTGCCGTTGGGCAATCCCGCGTCCCCCACCCCGGCGATGGAGAGCCAGGCGTCGGTGAAGCGCCAGCCCAGGGAAGGGGATTTCTTACCGTAGTCCAGATGGCCGTAGACGATCTGGCCGTCGATCTCCCGGCCGGTGAAAAACCGGGCGATGTCCTCGTAGGCCGCCCAGTTCAGGGGAACGCCCAGCTCGTAGCCGTATTCCGCCTGGAAGGCCGCCCGGATATCCGGCCGGGTGAACCAGTCGTAGCGGAACCAGTAGAGGTTCACGAACTGCTGGTCCGGCAGTTGAAGCTGGTTGCCTGCGTAGTCCTGGCCGAACTCCAGGTTGAGGAAGTCATCCAGGTCCAGCCCAGGGTTGGTGAAGCGTCGGCCCGGGCCCTCCATGTAGGCGGTGAGGTTGACCACCCCCTGGCTGCGCAGGTGCGTGCCCACCATGTCCGCGTCGTTGACGTAGATGTCGTAGAGGATGCGACCGGTGCGCTGCTGCTCCACCATGCGTTCCACCACCGAGCCTTCACCGATGACCTCGTGCTCCACCTGGATGCCTGTGATCTCCTGGAAGGCCTGGGTCAGCACATCCCGCTCCCAGTAGTGGGTCTTGATGTCCTCGGCCACGGAACGGACGCGCCGTCCGCGGAAGGGGGCCGCGGCCTGGGCGAACCAGCGCAGCTCGGCGATGCGCTCCTCCTCGCTGAGCACGGAGCGGTCGAAATAGCGGGCCCATTTGCGGATGGCCGCCTCTGTGGCCTCGTCCAGGGCTGGCTCGTCGGCGCCGGAGCTGGCGGGATCCGCTGGCTCATCCTGGAGGGGAGAGCGGGCCCAAACCCCTCCGCCCGGCAGGGCAGCCAGCGCCAGGCTACAGACCAGGCAGATCGCGAGCAATTTGGTCCAAGGGTTCCAAGGCATGGTATAGTACTAGTCCCGTATGGATGGCACTCCAAGTTGGCCCAAGTTAGCGGGGAAGAGCGGGGGAGCGGTTTCTCGGCCAGCGGGGGAATGGCGCTGTCTTGGACCTCACCGCCAGAAAGACGCACCAATGAATCGTGAAGGCGTGCAAGCGATCTGTCAACAGCATGCCACCGAAATATAATCCAAATACGTTTCCTTGTCCACCACGCCAAAAAGAACCCGAAACCAACAAACGAACCTCCGCCCTATCCGCCCTATATGAACTCTGACCTTGTATGAACTCTGAAATCCAGAACCAACCAGACCAACCGATCGACTTCCAGGACCACACCATCCTCATCGTGGACGACTCCCCCGCCAATCTGGGTGTGGTGTTCGACTTCCTGGACAACCTGGGGTTCACCATCATGGTGGCCCAGGACGGGGAAAGCAGCCTGGAGAAGGTCCGGTTCGCCCTGCCGGATATCATCCTCCTGGATGCGCTCATGCCTGGCCTGGATGGCTTTCAGGTCTGCCGACGGCTGAAGGCGAACCCGGACACCCAGGATATTCCGGTCATCTTCATGACCGGCCTGAGCAGCATCGAGGACAAGATCCGGGGATTTCAGGCCGGAGCGGTGGACTACGTCACCAAGCCAGTCCAGGAGGAGGAGCTGCTGGCCCGGGTGGTCACGCACCTGCGCCTGCGCAAACTGACCCAGAACCTGCAGCAAACCAATGAGCGCCTCCAACAGGAGATCACCGCCCGCATACGCTCGGAGGCCGCCCTGGCCCGGTACCGGGATCAGCTCGAGGCCCAGGTCCAGCGGCGCACCCAAGAGCTCTTCCAGGCCAACCAGCGCCTCCAGGAGCTGACCACCCGGGTCACAGAGATCGAAGAGAACGAGCGCCGTCGCCTGGGCCGAGAACTCCACGACCGGGTGGGCCAGGACCTAGGTCTTCTCAACATCAACTTGAACATCGTCCAGAATAGCCTCCCTCCAGGGGTGGATCCAGCTCTGCACACCCGGCTGGAGGACTCCCTAGCCCTCATCGAGCAGGTCGCCAAGCAGGTCTACGACGTCATGGCCGAACTGCGCTCCCCGGTGCTGGATGAGTATGGCCTGGTAGCCGCCCTGAAGTGGTACAGCGCCCATTTCTCCACCCGCACAGGCGTCGAGGTGCGAGTGCACGGCACGGAGAACGGCCCTCGTTTCTCCCTGGCCACGGAGAGCGCCCTCTTCCGCATCGCCCAGGAGGCCCTGACCAACGTGGCCAAACACGCCCAGGCCAGCCAGGTGACTGTGACCGTGGAGCAGCAGGACCGGGATCGGGTGCGACTCTGCATCGTGGACGATGGCGTGGGCTTCGATCCAGCCATCCCCAAAGCGCCCGGGGACGGCCAAGGCTGGGGGATCATCTCCATGACCGAGCGAGCTGAGGCCATCGGCGGCCGCTGCACCATCCAGACGGGGGTCAATCGGGGCACCCAAGTGACCGTGGAGGCGCCAGCATGATCCGAGTGCTCCTGGCTGACGACCATGCAGTCCTGCGGGACGGAGTGCGGCTGCTCCTGGAGATGGATCCGAGCATCCAGGTGGTGGGGGACGCGGCAGACGGCCGAGAGGCGGTGCAGAAGACGCGAGAGCTGCAGCCGGATGTGGTCATCCTGGACATCCTCATGGCCGAGCTCAACGGCATCGAGGCGGCCCGCCGGATTGTGGCCGACAACCCGGGCGCCCGAGTCATCATCCTCTCCATGAACGCTAATTCGGAGTACATCTTCCGGGCTCTACAGGCCGGGGTCAGCGGCTACCTGCTCAAGGCCTCGGCTGGCTCCGAAGTGGTGCGGGCCGTGCACACGGTCTATGCTGGGGGGCGCTACCTCAGCCAGGCCATCTCCGACACAGTGATTCGAGAGTACATCGCCCAGCGGGAAGCCACCGAGAACGACAACCGTCTCCTGCGCCTGAGCGCTCGAGAACGGGAGGTCCTGCAGCTCATCGTGGAAGGCCGTTCTAACACGGAGATCGCCCAGCGGTTGACCATCACGCCGGGCTCGGTGAAGACTTACCGCAAACGCATCATGCAGAAGCTGGACATTCACGATCTGCCTGGCCTGGTCAAGTTCGCCATCCGCCACGGCATCACGCCCCTGGAGTAGTCTTCCCCTTTCGTCTTTCCCCCACCCCTTCAGCAACCCGCGGATCTGTCGAGGGATCGATGTCCTCAGGCGCCATCCCCTGAGCAATCCTATCGCGCCTCAGGATGCTTGATCCCCAGCTTGGCGTCCGTTGGAACGGCTGAGTTTGCCCCCTTTTTCGCCGCGCCTTGTCCTCGTTCGGGGACAGACAGAGGGCCACATTTCCGCTAGACTGGACCTACCCCCTTAGAATGACCCCACCCCATCCAGCCACAAAGCTCTTTTTTCCAACCCCACACCGACGATCCCTTCGACCACCAACCAGACGGAAGAGCGATCGGTTCTATGGAGCTACAGCTCGAATCCATCCGCAAAGTCGTGGGCGACCAGGTCTATCTGCACGAGATGAGCCTGGCTCTGAAGCCGGGACTGAACGTGCTCTTGGGTCCCACCACCGCGGGCAAAACCTCTCTGATGCGGCTCATGGCTGGCCTGGATCAGCCCACCGCTGGACGCGTCCTCCTGGATGGCCAAGACGTGACCAAACTGCCGGTGAAGAAGCGCAACGTGGCCTTCGTCTACCAGCAGTTCATCAACTACCCGAACTTGACTGTCTTCGAGAACATCGCCTCGCCCTTGCGCATTCGGGGCGGCCTCTCCAGGGAGGCGCTGCGGGAGCGAGTGGAGGAGACGGCTCGCATGATGCGCATCCACGACTTGCTGGACCGGTTGCCGGCCGCCCTCTCCGGCGGGCAGCAGCAGCGGACAGCCATCGCCCGGGCGCTGATCAAGGAGACAGAGCTGCTGCTCATGGACGAACCCCTGGTCAACCTGGACTACAAGCTGCGGGAGGAGCTGCGCATCGAAATGCAGAACATCTTCGCCAGCCGGGACGCCATCGTGGTCTACTCCACCACGGAGCCTGCGGAGGCCCTCATGTTGGGCGGCACACTCTTTGTTCTGGATCAAGGACGGCTGCTCCAGAGCGGGCCGGTGCTGGACGTCTACCACCATCCCGACACCCAGCGGGTGGGGGAGATCTTCAGCGACCCACCCATGAACTTCCTGGACGCCCGGCTGGAGGAAGGCCAGATTCACTTGGGGGATGGGCAGCGTTTCCCTGTGGCCAGGCACATGGTCGGCCTGTCCGGGGGGCGTTACCGGATCGGTGTCCGGCCTAACCACGTGACCATTGCCCCCACTGGCCCGACCAGCGTGGCCGTGCCCGGCGTGGTGGAACTGGCCGAGATCAGCGGTTCCGAGACCTTCCTCCACACAGCCACCGCCCCCGGGCCGGACGGCCGCTCTTTCAAGCTGGTGGCCCAGCTAGAGGGGGTGCACCGCTATGACCTGGGCGAGCCGACCACTCTCTACCTGGATCCAGACCAGCTTTACCTTTTCGACGCCCAGGGCAAGCTGGCAGCTGCTCCGGGACGCGTCCAGGAGGAGAGGAGCTGATGGCAGAGATCCACCTGGCAGATGTTGGTCACAGCTACGAGAAGAAGCCCGCCTCCCTGGACGACTACGCGGTGCGGCCCATGGAGATGGTCTGGGAAGATGGGGGCGCTTACGCTCTGCTCGGGCCCTCGGGCTGCGGGAAGACCACCCTGCTCAACATCATCTCGGGCCTCCTCACCCCCACCCAAGGACGGGTGCTCTTCAACGGCCAGGATGTCACCCACCTGCCGCCGGAGAAGCGAAACATCGCCCAGGTCTTCCAGTTTCCGGTGCTCTACGACACCATGACCGTCTTCGACAACCTGGCCTTCCCGCTGCGCAACCGGGGCGTGGAAGAGAGCCAGGTGCGCCGCCGGGTCCACGAGATCGCCGCGCTGCTGGACCTCTCCAGCGATCTGAAGCGGCGAGCCAGCGGCCTCTCCGCGGACGCCAAACAGAAGATCTCTCTAGGTCGAGGTTTAGTGCGCAGCGACGTGGCGGCCATCCTCTTCGACGAGCCATTGACCGTCATCGACCCCCACATGAAGTGGCTCCTGCGCAGCAAGCTCAAGGAGATCCACCAGCAGTTCCACCTGACCCTGATCTACGTGACCCACGACCAGACCGAAGCCCTCACCTTCGCCGACCAGGTGGTGGTGATGCACCAGGGCGCGGTGGTGCAGATCGGCACCCCCCAGGAGCTCTTCGAGAAGCCTCGGCACACCTTCGTAGGCTACTTCATCGGCTCCCCGGGCATGAATCTCATCCCTGTCCGGCTGGAGGGCGAGACCCTGATCACGGGCAGCACACCCATCCCGTTGGATCCGGCGGCCCTCCAGCGCCTGTCCGGGCGGGAGAACCTGACCGTGGGCATCCGGCCGGAGTTCCTGGGCTACAGCCCCACGCCCCAGCCCAACGGGGTGCCGGCTCGGATCCAGCGGGTGGAGAACCTGGGCACTTTCAAGATCGCCATCGCCCAGGTGGGGGAGCAGGTGGTGAAGGCCAAGATCCCGGAGAAGCAACCGGTCTCCTCTGGGGAAGGCTGGCTGATCTTCCCCCCGGAACAGACCCTCCTCTACCAGAACGACGAGATGGTCTAGCTCATGGAAAAGACAAAGAACAACCGCGCCTGGCTCCTGGTCCTACCGGTGGTGCTCTCCGTCTCCTTCAGTGCCATCATCCCCCTGATGACCGTGGTCAACTATTCGGTGCAGGACATCTTCGGACCGGGGCAGCGGGTCTGGGTGGGCAAGGAGTGGTACGTGGACGCGGTGCGGGACGCGGACCTGCACGCGGCGCTCCTGCGCAACCTGCTCTTCTCCTTCGAGGCCCTGCTTATCGAGATCCCGCTGGGCGTCTTCCTGGCCCTGCGCATGCCGGCCCGGGGCAAGTGGGCCTCCCTCTCCCTGGTCCTCATCGCCCTGCCCCTGCTCATCCCCTGGAACGTGGTGGGGACCATCTGGCAGATCTTCGGCCGGGCGGACATCGGCCTGGGGGGCTACTTCCTGAACAACCTGTTGGGGATCCCCTACAACTACACCCTGAACGCCCGGGACGCCTGGTACACCATCCTGGTCATGGACGTCTGGCACTGGACGCCCTTGGTGGCCCTGCTGGCCTACGCAGGGTTGCGGGCCATCCCGGAGGCCTACTACTGGGCCGCCCGCATCGACGCGGCCAGCAACTGGGCCATCTTTCGCTTCATCCAGCTGCCCAAGCTGCGGGGCGTGCTTCTCATCGCCGTGCTCCTGCGCTTCATGGACAGCTTCATGATCTACACCGAACCCTTCGTGGTCACCGGAGGTGGGCCGGGCAACGCCACCACCTTCCTGAGCATCTTCCTCTCCAAGCTGGCCGTGGGCCAGTTTGATCTGGGACCCGCCGCGGCCTTCTCGTTGATCTACTTCCTGTTGATCCAGGTCTTTTCCTACATTTTCTTCACGACTATCCGAAACATCGGCCGAGGAGACGCCACATGAGGGACAGTCAACGCCGTTGGACCAATGCACTGATCATGGTGCTCTATTTCATCCTGTTGATGCTCCCCATCTATTGGATGCTCAACATGTCCTTCAAAACCAACGAGGAGATCCTCGGGGTCTTCTCCCTCTGGCCACGGAACCCGACTCTGGCCAACTACCGCACCATCTTCACCGATCCGGCCTGGTACTCGGGGTACATCAACTCCATCACCTACACCACCATGAACACGGTGATGTCCGTGGCCATTGCCCTGCCCGCGGCCTACGCCTTCTCCCGTTACAACTTCTTGGGGGGCAACCACCTCTTCTTCTGGTTGCTGACCAACCGCATGGCCCCCGCGGCTGTCTTTCTGCTGCCCTTCTTCCAGCTCTACCAGAACATCGGTCTCTACGACACCCACCTGGCCGTGGCCCTGGCCCACCTACTCTTCAACGTGCCCCTCTCCGTCTGGATCCTGGAGGGATTCATGTCCGGCGTGCCCAAGGAGATCGACGAGACCGCAGCCATCGACGGCTACAGCTTCCCCCGTTTCTTCTTTCGCATCTTCATCCCGCTCATCCGCAGCGGCATCGGTGTCACGGCCTTTTTCGCCTTCATGTTCAGCTGGGTGGAGCTGCTCCTGGCCCGCACTTTGACCAGCGTCAACGCCAAGCCCATCGCCGCCACCATGACCCGCACGGTCAGCGCTTCGGGGATGGACTGGGGCCTCCTGGCCGCGGCCGGCGTGCTGACCATCATCCCCGGCGCCCTGGTCATCTATTTCGTGCGCAACTACATCGCCAAGGGGTTTGCCTTGGGCCGGGTGTAAGCGCCCAGGCGCACCCAGAACCCCGTTGTCCCTGCATCAAAAGTTGAGAGTCCCTATCATGTCTCCACTGGAATGGATG
>CAYQEB010000068.1:14626-21608 GCA_964416395.1 uncultured Caldilineaceae bacterium
GTTGTCCCTGCATCAAAAGTTGAGAGTCCCTATCATGTCTCCACTGGAATGGATGGCGTGGACCACGCCGACAGCCCTCTTCTTCGCCGCCGTCGCTGCCATGCTCATCACCATGACCCTCATCAGTCTGCGCTGGCCTTCGCTGCCCCGGAAAGGGGTGCTGCCCATGCCCACCACCCGAGGAGAACGGCTCTACATCGGCCTGCTGGGGACGGCCTTCGTCTTCCTCATCTGGATGGGAGCCACGGAAGCCACTCTGTTGGGTGCAGCAGGCCTGAGCCTGCTCTGGATGATCTCGGTTCTACGCTGGGGATGATCCCTGGCTGAACTGTGCTGGGATGATGGACCGTGGCCTGGCACACTTACATCCATGGCCCAGGAATGTCCCTCCCTGTCCTGGAACCCATGCAAAAACAGCCGCTCCATTGGCCAGAAAGCGGCGAAACTGGCTGACCAACGGAGCGGCCCCAAGCAAACTACGCCAGGGAGGATAGCATATTTCATGGAGGAGATCCAATGAAACATTCGAAATCTGTGCGGTTGAGGTTTGTCACCCTGAGCCTGTTGCTCGTCTTCAGCCTGCTGTTGGCGGCCTGTGGTGGATCCCCGGCCCAGCCCAGCGGGGAAGGAGCGACGGAGAGCGGCGGCGGAGAGAGCAGCGCCCCCGCGTCCGCGTCCTCCGACTTCGACGAGGCCGCAGCCATGGCCGCCGCGGAGCGCTGGGTGGACGAGGAGTTCCAGCCCAGCACCCTGAGCCGAGAGGAACAGCTGGCCGAGATGGAGTGGTTCATCAAGGCGGCAGCCCCCTACCGGGGCATGGACATCAATGTGGTCTCAGAGACCATCACCACCCACGAGTACGAGTCCCAGGTGTTGGCCAAGGCCTTCAGCGAGATCACGGGCATCAACGTCACCCACGACCTGATCCAGGAAGGGGACGTCATCGAGAAGCTCCAGACCCAGTTCCAGTCGGGTCAGAACATCTACGACGCCTACGTCAACGACTCGGACCTGATCGGCACCCACTTCCGCTACGGCTTCGTGGTGCCCCTCTCCGATTACATGGCCGGGGAAGGCAAGGACGTGACCCTGCCCACCTTGGACGTGGATGACTTCATCGGCAAGAGCTTCACCACCGCGCCGGACGGCAAAATGTACCAGCTACCGGACCAGCAGTTCGCCAACCTCTACTGGTTCCGCTACGACTGGTTCACCGACCCGGACATCAAGGCCCAGTTCAAGGACATCTACGGCTACGAGCTGGGTGTGCCCGTCAACTGGAGCGCCTACGAGGACATCGCCAACTTCTTCACCAACGAAGTGAACGGTGACGGCACCATCGACGGCGTGAAGGTCTACGGCCACATGGACTACGGCAAAAAGGACCCGTCCCTGGGCTGGCGCTTCACCGACGCCTGGCTCTCCATGGCCGGCACCGGCGATGAGGGCATCCCCAACGGCGTGCCAGTGGACGAGTGGGGCATCCGCGCGGAAGAATGCGTGCCGGTGGGCTCCTCCGTGACCCGTGGCGGCGCCACCAACGCCCCATCCGCGGTCTACGCTCTGGACAAGTACATCGAATGGCTCAAGAAATACGCGCCCGCGGACGCGGCCGGCATGACCTTCTCCGAGGCCGGCCCTGTCCCAGCCCAGGGCGCTATCGCCCAGCAGATCTTCTGGTACACCGCCTTCACCGCGGACATGACCAAGCCCGGTCTGCCCGTGGTCAACGAGGACGGCACGCCCAAGTGGCGCATGGCCCCCAGCCCTCACGGCATCTACTGGCGAGAAGGCATGAAGCTGGGCTACCAGGACGCTGGCTCCTGGACTCTGCTCAAGAGCACCCCCGCCGATCGCCGAGCAGCGGCCTGGCTCTACGCCCAGTTCACCGTGGCCAAGACCACCTCCCTGCGCAAATCCATCGTGGGCCTGACCTTCATCCGGGATTCGGACATCCGCCACGACTACTTCACGGAGAACGCGGACAAATATGGCGGCCTGGTGGAGTTCTATCGCTCTCCAGCACGCGTCCAGTGGACCCCCACGGGCGTGAACGTGCCCGACTATCCCAAGCTGGCCCAGCTCTGGTGGCAGAACGTGGCCCCGGCCATCACCGGCGAGGTGACCTCCCAACAGGCCATGGACAACCTGGCCGCGGCCCAGGATGAGGTGCTGAGCCGCCTGGAACGCATCGGCCTCAAGGAGTGCTCGCCCAAGCTGAACGAGGAGCGAGACGCCCAGTACTGGTTCGACCAGCCCGGCGCCCCCTTCCCCAAGCTGGCTGACGAGCGAGGCACGCCCGAGACCATCGATTACGACACCCTGTTGCAGACCTGGCAGGACAGCCAATAGCCCACTGGCTGCATCGCGTGCAGGACGGAGAAAGGCCGGGGAGCATTCCCCGGCCTTTCCCGTTGGCAGCCCGCTTTCACAGCCGAACCGCTCATCTCAGCTTGCGGCTGTAGTAGATGTCGATGCCTGGAGCGCCGTCCTCCCGCCAGAAGATCTGGGCGAAGGTCAGCTCTGTGCCGTCCGCGGTCATGGAGAGCTCGGCGATGGGCGTGTCGTTGCTGATGAAGAGCTCCGGCTCGCTCCACTGGCGCCCCTCCTCGTCCAGCCGCTGCAGGCGATAGATCTGGATCAGCTCCAGGTCCGGGTAGTCCCGGCTGGAGGTGATGTAGAGGGTGTTGCAGTCGTCGGTGAGAAAGGCCTGGGAGTCCTGGATCCTGTCCACGTCCCGGGCGTTGACCGGGTAAGGGGCCAGCTCCACCGGCCCCCGGAAGCCACTGGCCGCCGCATCCCGCATGACGCAGAGGTTGGCGTCCCCCGGACAGTCGAACCAGAGCTCGTCCCGGGCCTCACAGTAGTGGGGATTGTTCTCCTCCTGGCCGGTGCCCAGATCCAACCACTCCCCGTTGCGGTAGACCCCCGTGGGCAGGTCCTTCATCAGCTCCCAGGAGCGCCGGGTGCTGGCGTAGAAGAGATCCCCGGCGCGGGTGAGGTAGGGGCAGCACTCCAGGGCCGGGCTGCCGTCCTGGGAGATGGGATGCACCCTGCGGCTGGTGAAGGGCCGGTCGCTCACGTAGATCTTCCCGTCCAGCCCCTGGGCCTCGGCCTCCTCCGGGTGACCAACGATGTACTCGGTGAGCCCTTCGGCCCCGGTGATCAGGTCCGGATAGGGGTGGTAGAAGAAGAGGATCTGGCTGCCATCCCGGGTGATGTAGGGGGAGTCCTCCCAGCCGTCGTCGTTGAAGGGCAGTTTGATGGGCGTGGTCCACCCTGCCTCGTGGATGATCGCTGTGCCCGGCTCGCCCTCCGGATAGACCTCCCGAGGTGCGGGAGTGGAGGGCGGCGCAGGGGTGGCCGTGGCCAGGGGCAGGGGAGTGGGCTCCTCCTGACTGCAGGCCGCCAGGAGGAGCAGGGCGAGCAGAAAGATCAGGAAAGGGATGGATTGTTTCATGGTTGGTCGCTTCCCCTCACTACCGGGCCACCACAGGCAGGAAGAGTTTCTGGCAGGCCCCACCTGGCTGGATCAGGTAGGTGCGCCAGGCCTGGGTGGTCAGGCTCCCTTCCATGGTCACCGGCCCGGCGGACAGGTCCGTGACGCAGGCCTGGCCGCCCAGCTGGTACTGGAAGGGCTGGTCGAAGGCGAAGATCACCAGGTCGTCGCTGCCGTCCTGGCTCCAGGCCACGCCCAGCCAGCGGCCATCCGCCACCAGGAGCTTGCGGTGCTGCATCCGGTCCACCACCTGGCGGTGCTCCAGGTTGATGCGCTTCAGCCACGCTTTGTCCAGGTAGTCGATCTCGTCGAAGTTGGCGATGTTCAACAGCCCCCCTGCGGCCAGGGCCCGGTGATAGATGGTCATGTCGATGTAGGTCCCCGCCCCCATGCGGAAGAGCAGATACTCCCGCTCCCGCAGCCGCTCCAGCTCCTGGACCTGGGTGGGGTTGGGGTTGGGCTTGCCGGTGTAGGTCTCGTAGTCGCCGTAGGCGTCCGGCCGGCCCAGAGGACCCATGCCCTCGATGAGGATCTGCTCGATCCCCAGCTGGCTGAAGGCCCGCTGCAGGGAGATGGCCTCGTCCAGGGTGGGCGCGGGCTGCTCGTCCGAGTAGTCGGTGAGCACGGCCATGTTCAGCCAGGAGTCGAACCAGAGGCCGTCGAAGGGGATCTTGTTGTGCAGTGCGGTGATCTTGTCGATGGCGTACTGGCGATAGCCCGAGCGAGAGTCCGGGGAGACCACGTCACCCCAGCCGCCGTCCCAGGGCTCGCCGCTCATCTCCCAGGCCAGCCACTCCGTGTGGGTGACGGCGATGGTGGAGTAGAGGGAGAAGCCGCTGGGATACCACAGGGTCACCTTGACGCCCCGGGCGTGGGCCTCGTCCACCAGCCGTTTCAGGGCATCTTCGCCGCCCCAGGCCGGGGAGACGGTGAAGTCCCAGGGTGCGTGGCCGGACTCCAGGCCCGGATAGGGGGAATCCTCCGCGTCGCTCTTCCAGGGGGGCTGGATGATGACGTTGCGGATGCCTGCGGCCTCGGCCCGGGGCAGTTGCTCTTTGCGGAAATCATCGAACCAGACCCCTGGCTCCAGAGGCTGATTCCAGACCACCGACGGGACAGGCCGGGAGGCCGCCACCCCAGCGTCCACGCTGTAGCCACTCTTGACCGTCTCGAAGAGCTGGGCCCAGATGTCGTTGACGGTCATCCGCTCCGTCCCACCCCGGGGGGTGGCGAGCCAGAGGAGTTTGGGCGTTTCCCGGGTGTCGCCCACGCCCAGGGGGATGTCGAAGTCGTAGACATGCCGCCCTTCCTCCTCGCTCAGACGCACGGTGGCCGCCACCGGCTTCTCGAAGAGGGCCAGAACTGTCCGCCCGGGCCCGCTGCGGAAGACGAAGGACTGGCTCTCGCCGAACCACCTGGCCTTGGGGTAGCGGGGCGCACCCTGGAAGGTGATGGGCTCCTCGGAGAGCACCCGGAAGAACTGCTCCACCTGCCAGTCGTTCCGGGCCAGGGTCAGGGGGAAGGTCAAGCGGGCGCTCAGGGCGTTCTTCAGCCCTAAACCGCTCACCCGCAGGCGCATGCCCACCCCAGGGAAAGTCTGGCCAGCCACGGTGGTCTCCTCCTGGGAGAAGATCCACTCCAGGGTGCCTGTCTTGCCTCCGTCCGTCACCGTCCAGGAGAGGATCACCTCGTTGCCCACCACCTTGGCCTCCTGGAAGGTGGCCAGCTCCAGGTTCAGGCTGCGCTGGCTTCGGCTCCAGTCCGTGGGCCACTTCTTGGCGCCCAGGTAGCTGTCCCGGTAGTGGCTCCAGGGCTTGGGGGGCGGGGAGATGGGGGTCCCATCCAGTAGGGTGAGGACCGCGGCCGCCATCCAGGGTTGGCCGGGCGGGGCCTTGAGCACCGTCTGCTGGCCGATGACCAGGCGGCTCAGCCCGCCCGGGGCGCCCACGCTGTTGCGGGGGAACTCCAGCAGCACCTGGCCGGGGAAGCGCACCTCCAGCTTGTCCGTGGTCTCCTGGATGGTGGGGCCGACGGAGGGATAGGTGACGGTGCTGCGGGACGAGGTGATGGCCGGGTCGTCCCAGAAGAGGATGGCCCGGGGCGGAATGGAGCCCTGGTCCTGGTACTGGATGATGCGGTAGCCGTCGAAGAAACGAGCGTAGATGGTGGCCAGGCTGGGCTCGTCGAAGCTCGCGGTGAGGTAGAGGCTGCGGAAGGAGAAGGTGTCCACGCCGCCGTCAAAGCGCAGGCAGAGGGTCTGGGTTCCCTGAAGCCCACTGGGGAGGGAGATGTCCGGCTGCTGGACCTTCTCCTCCGTGGCCGTCCAGACGGTCTGCCAGCTGCTGCCGCCATCCCCGGAGAGGCGCACCCGGAAGCCAGCCGGGGTATCCAGGGTGGTGCGCAGGGAGCCGCTGGGATCGGTCAGGCGCAGGGAGCGCAGGGGTCGGCCGAAATCGAAGCAGTACTGGATGTAGCCGCTGGCATGGAACGAGATCTGGTTCTCTGGGTCCAGCCAGTAGAAAAGCCCGGCCGGGTCGCTCACCGTGGCGTCCACCATGACCTTGGCCTTCACCGGGTCGTCGTTCAGCCGGTCGACGGGCTGGAGCTTCCCGTCGATGGACTCCTGCTTCCACTCCGGCTCCCGCTCCCGCCAGTAGGGATCGAAGAGATCGTAGTAGGTGAAGAGGGCCGTGCCGTCGGGCTGGATGGTGAAGGCCGACTCGGTGGGCATCTGGTTGAGCAGGATCAGGCCGTCGAAATCGGGCTTGGTCAGGGGGTCCACTGCGAATAGGCCCACGGTGGTGGTGATCTCCCGGGGAGCGTCCAGGGTGATGATGGTGGGCGAGGCGCTGATGTCCAGGATGCGGTCGCCCTGGTCCGCCAGGATGGTGCTGTCCGTCCAGGAGAAGCGAGCCGCGTCCGCGGGCAGGACCGGCGGGATGGTCTCGGTGAGGCCCTGGCCCTGGGCGGTCTCGCTGCCACAGGAGGCCAGGCCCAGCCCCAGGAGAAAGACGATGAAGAGCCAGCAGGCGATCCGGAGCAGAGTCCGAGATCGAAGGTGGATCGAAGAGCGGACGGAAGATTGGATGGGGGTTCGGATCATGAGAGATGCACTCCTTGAATGGTGGCAGCGACAGTGGTGGTGGTGGTGGCGACAATTGTCCACAGATCGAGAGAAAGCACGGATTCGGGGTGCGCGATGTTTAACCGAATCGGACGCGGCTCACGGCCCGGGGCGGCGGAGACGTTCCGGTGGCCACGCGCCGCTGGATGCGCCGGTAGCTCCACCCCAGGGCCAGGAAAAAGAACGGATTGCTGACGTACATGACCGGGCTCTCCGGTCCCAGGAGGAGGGGAAAGAGGAGGAAGAACCCCAACACGCCGACGACCAGGGCCATGCGGTGGCGCTCGTCCCAGGGGATCTCGCCCCCGCGCCAGCCCAGGATGACCCACAGGAACAGCAGATCCGCCAGCGCGACCAAC
>CAYQEB010000069.1:0-10325 GCA_964416395.1 uncultured Caldilineaceae bacterium
GGACTGTGGCCGGCGTCGCGTTGACCAGGGGCGCCCGCACAGGTCCAGCCTCGATGCCCCGGTGGGCCAGCATGGCCTTGAAAAGGGAGATGTCGCCCCCGTCCCGCAGGATGCGCCGCACCCGGTGGATCCGCTCCTGAAGCTCCTGAGCATCGGTCAGATCCCCCCGCCAGTAGGCCTCGAAGAGGGCCACGAAGAGCTCCGGGAAGACGTTGGCGTTCCCCGAGACCGCGCCGGCCACCCCCGCCACCAGCCCCGGCAGGATCAGGCCGTCGCTCCCCACCAACATCTGGAAGTCCCCTTCCCGCACCCCCAGCTTGTCGATGATCTGGAGCAGATTGCCGCTGCTGTCCTTCTCCCCCAGCACGTTGGGACACTCCTGGGCCACGGCCTGGCTCACCGCCGGGCTGATGTTGTTGCCCGTGAGCTGGGGGATGTTGTAGAGGTAGAGGGGAAAGGAGCCCGGCGCCCGCTCCGCCACGGTGCAGAAGTGCCGGATCAGGGCCTCCTCGCTCAGGCGGAAGAAGTAGGGGCAGAGGAGCGCGGCCCCGTCCGCGCCGGTGGCGTGGGCATGCTCCACCAGGGCCACCGTCTCCTCCGTGGACGGGGTCCCCGCCTGGACCAGCACCGGCGCCCGCCCGCCAGCCTGGTCCACCACCGTCTCGGCCACGGCCCGCCGCTCCGCCAAGGAGAGCAGGGGCCCCTCCCCGGTGGTGCCGGCCACGAAGAGCCCGTGGACCCCGTTTTCCAGCAGGAAATCCACCAACTGCCTCAGGGCCGGGTGGTTCACTTGGCCGTCCTCGTGGAAGGGGGTGACCAGGGGCACGATCACCCCACGCAGGCTCAATCCGTTCATGCTACCGCTCCTTTCCAGGCGGGGCCTTGCCGGAGCCAGGCCTCATCGAATTGGACGTACTGGATGGTGCGCCGTCGCCAGGTGTAGACGGCATGGAAGATCCCATCGGCACCCTGGATGACCGTGGGATAGGAGAACTCGCCCTCCCCGTCCTCCAGGACCCGCAGGTGGGGCCAGCTCGCTCCCTGGTCGTCCGAGAGGGCAACGCAGAGGGGGGTGCGACGCCGGCGGCTGTTGTTGAAGGCCAGGAGCAGGCTGCCCTGCTCCGTGGCCAGGAGATCCAGGCCGGAGTTGGGGTTGGGCAGAGGCGTGGGAACCGGAAGCGCCCAGCTCTCCCCTCGATCCTGGGAGACGGTGCGCCAGATGACGCCGCCTTGGCCCCCAGGCCGCAGGAAGGCCAGGAGCCGGCCGTCCGCCAGAGGGGCCACGCAGGGATGGATGTTGCCGTTAGGCGTCTCGATGAAGCCGGTCCGGCGCCAGCTGGCCCCATCGTCCTCCGAGATGAGCATGGTCGAGCGCCAGGTCACCTCGTCGTAGACGGGGAAGAGCCAGCGCTCCGGCTCCCCCTGGAAGGCGAAGTTGAGGGGACGGCTGCGGAACATCATCCCCAGGGGCAAGGGCAGCTCCTCCACTGGGCCCCAGGTGCGGCCCAGGTCCAGGGAAGGGCGGCGGCGCATGTGGGCGCTGGTCCAGTCCGGTCCGCTGAGGGTGACGAAGTAGAGCCAAAGCACGCCCTGGCCATCCAGCAGGAAGACGGGCTGGCCGTCGGCCTGGCCGGGCGTGTCCACAGCAGGGATGGGTTGGCTCCACACCTCCGCGCCGGGGGACCGGCGGGCCACCGCGATGAACTGGTCCGGCGCGGTCTCGAAAGCCCCGGTGAACCAGGCAGCCAGGAGCTCACCGCCAGGCAGGGCGATGAGGGTGGCGCAGTGGCTCATGGGGGGCGCCATGTCCGGGGAGAAGATGGGCTGGGTGAGAAAGTGGGCCATGGCAGGATAGAAGCGACAGGCAACGATGGTCAACGATGTCAAAACAGCAGGCGACGGCCAGCAGACAGCCAGCAGCCAACGAGGCGGAGCTGGGCCGGGTCGGTGGTCGGACGTTGGGGGAAATTCCGGGGGAGGCAGTGGGGTCTGGGAGGATCCTAGCACCGATCCAGGAAGGGGGCAAGGCCACGGGATGAGGAACGCGTCCCGGAACCGCGCCCTCGGGTGGGCCTGCGCCTGGGGGACGGGCGCGCCGTCCGCAAACTGGTTCCAAATTCGACCGCAAAAATTCAAATTTGCCCCTTGACACCCGCAGAGTTCGCTGCTATACTCAGGGCAATCGGGTTTGCGCAAACGTCTGCGCAACCTGCCGATTGCTCCCGAAACCCTGCGGCGCCTCTCCCCCTGGCCCACCGCTCCCCCCGACTGTCCATGCCCATCCATCGCTGTCTGCGTTCCCGCACCCTGGGACATCCCGCCGCGGTGATCTGCGGCCCGTCATCGCCATGAACCGAAAGCGCGTCTCCATCAAGGATATCGCCCAGGCGGCTGGCGTCAGCCATCCCACGGTGAGCCGGGCCCTGCGCGGCAAAGGGCGCATGAGCAGCGCCACCCGAGCCCGCATCCTTCAGATCGCGGAAGAGATGGGCTACACCCCCAGCCTGGTGGCCCGGGGCCTGGTGACCCAGCGCACCGAGAGCGTGGGGCTGGTGGTGGCCGACATCGCCGACCCCTTCTACTCGGAGATCATCAAGGGGGTGGAGCAGGTCACCCAGGCCAACGGCTTCAGCCTCTTCCTGGGCAGCGCCATCGACGACGCGGACCAGGAGGTGCGCATGGTGCGGAGCTTCCTGGGCCGGCACGTGGACGGGCTCATCGTCAGCTCCAGCCAGGTGGGCAACGGCTACCAGCCCATCCTGGAGGACGTGGGCACGCCCCTGGTGCTCATCAACACCCACGTGGACGGCAGCCAGTTCCACTCCATCTACCACCAGGATTTCCAGGGCAGCCAGCAGATGCTCCAGCACCTGATCCGACAGGGGCGGCGGCGCATCGCCTACCTGGGGAACCGCTCCGCGGGGCGGGCCCAGACCGAGCGCAAACGGGCCTGGCAGACCACTCTGGGCCAGGAGGGGTTGCCCGCCAAGGTGACCCTGGACTGCCCCAACTCCCACATCCAGAGCGGCTTCGCCACCCTTCCCCGTCTCCTGGAACAGGCCCAGCGGATCTGGGGGGAAGCGCCGGACGCCATCGTGGCCTACAACGACCTGGTGGCCATCGGCGCCATGAAGGCCCTGCAGCGTCAGGGCCTGCGGGTGCCAGAGGATGTGGCCGTCATGGGCTTCGATGACATCGAGGTGGCCGCCTTCACCTCCCCCACCCTGAGCACCTGGCGGCAGCCCCGCTACGAGATGGGCGTCCGGGCCGCGGAGGTGCTCCTGGACCTTCTGCGGGAGGAGGACGGGCGGCGAGAGGACGGGGAAGAGCCGCCCCGGGAGATCGCCTTCAGCGGAGAGCTGGTGCTCCGGGAATCAGCCTAGCGGGGCCACGCCGGAATCGACGGGAGCCAACCTACAGATCGCAGCAACAAGCACAGGACGAGCCATGGCAGCCATTCACATGGGGGTGATCGGCCTGGGCCGCATGGGCCAGATCTACAGCCAGCACGTAGCCCACCGCATCGACGGAGCCCGACTCTGGGGCGTCACCGACAGCCTGCCCGGGGTGGCCGAGGAGGTGGCCAGCCGCTTCTCGAGCGTCCGGGTCTACCCCACCTACCAGGAGCTCCTGGAGGACCCGGCCATCCAGGCGGTGATCGTGGCCACGCCCACCAGCACCCACCGGGAGATCGTGGTGGCCGCGGCCCAGGCCGGCAAGGCCATCTTCTGCGAGAAGCCCACGGCCCTCACCCTGGCCGAGACGGACGCCATGGTGGCGGCGGTGGAGCGGGCCGGGGTCCCCTTCCAGATCGGCTTCATGCGCCGCTTCGACAGGGGCTACCGGGCGGCCAAGGAGAAGATCCAGCAGGGGGTCATCGGCCAGCCGGTGACCATCCGGGCCATCAGCCGGGATCCCCACCGCACCAGCTTGGAGTTCGCGGACCCGGCCAAGAGCGGCGGTCTGCTGGTGGACGTGACCATCCACGACGTGGACGTCTGCCGCTGGCTCATGGAGGACGAGATCCAGCAGGTCTACGCCCAGGCCGGCGCCCTGGTCTACCCGGAGCTGGCCAGCGTGGGGGACGTGGACAACGCCATGGTCCTGGCCAACTTCCGGGGGGGTGGTCTGGGCTACCTGGAGGCCAGCCGCAACGCCCGCTACGGCTACGACATCCAGTGCGAGATCATCGGCAGCGAAGGGGCTCTGCGGGTGGGCTACCTGCGAGAGACGCCCATCCTGGTGCTGACCCCCAACAACGTAAGCCACGACGTGGTCCCCTACTTCATGGAGCGCTTCGGACCGGCCTACGCCGCTCAGATCGAGCACTTCGTGGCCTGCGTCCAGGAGGGACGAACCCCCGTGGTGGGCCCCCAGGACGCCCGAGCGGCCCTGCAGGTCTGCCTGGCGGCCAGCGTCTCCCAGCTGCGGGGCCAGCCGGTCCAGGTGGCGGAGGTCACCGACGCGGACTTCGCCGCCTACCTGGCCGCGGCGAAGGGCCCGGCCTCCCATTCCTGAATCCCGTTACCCAATCGAGGTGAAACCATGCAATACACAGCCGAGAACATCCTGGTCAAGCCAGTCTCCGATCCCCAGGACCCGGGCCTGATCCTGGCCATCACGCCGGAGAGCGCCGGCTGGGAGTTCATCTCCTTCCAGGCCCGCCGGCTGGCCACAGGACAGAGCTGGTCCTTCCGCACGGAGGAGAACGAGCTGGCCATCGTCAACCTGAGCGGCCGCTATCAGGTCACCTCCAACCGGGGCCACTGGAGCGGCATCGGCAGCCGGCGGGACGTCTTCACCGGCGCGGCCCACGTGCTCTACCTGCCCCGGCAGACGGACTTCACCATCACAGCGGAGGAGGGGGGCGAGTTCGCGGTGACCTGGGTCCCCACGGACCAGGACCACGAGCCCTTCCTCATCCAGCCGGAGGAGGTGCCCATCAGCATCCGGGGCGGGGACAACGTGAGCCGCCAGATCAACGACCTGCTGCCGCCGGGCTCGCCGGTGCATCGCCTGGTCCTGGTGGAGGTCTACACCCCCAGCGGCAACTGGAGCAGCTATCCCCCCCACAAGCACGACGTGCACATCGTGGACGAGGCGGGCAACCTCATCGAGGCGGACCTGGAGGAGGTCTACTTCTACAAGATCGACCGGCCCGAGGGCTACGCCTACCAGCGGGTCTACACGGACGAGCGCTCGCCCCTGCACCAGGCCGGCTTCCCCATCGACGCCCTGGTGCGGCCGGAGGACAACCACGCGGTCCTGGTGCCCGAGGGCTACCATCCGGTGGTCAGCGCGCCGGGCTACACCACCTACTACCTGAACGTGTTGGCTGGCAGCGCCCAGAGCCTGGCCAACCAGGACGATCCCCGCTACTCCTGGGTCAAGGAGACCTACCGGAAGGTGGACGACCGGCTGCCGCTGTACTGAGAAAAAGTGGGGAGTTAGGAATTGGGAGTTAGGAGTTGGGAGTCAAGAAAGGGGACGATGTCGAACACGGTTGCACTTCACCCCTCGCTTCTCACTCGTTACTCTTCACTTTCTTACTCATTACTTTCTTGCTCGTGACTCTTTCTTACTCATGAGTCTTCATGCGCTCTCCCCCAGCGATCCCTCCGGGGATTCCCTCCAGGGATTCCCTCCAGGGATTCCCTCCAGAGATGAGGAGAAACGATGTCGACCACCCACCGCTACGACTCCCTGCACATGGGCCGCTCGTCCATTGACCTGTACAGCAACGACGTGGGCGCGCCCTTCGTGGAGATCACCAGCTTTGCCGCCTACGTGGGAGGCTCGCCCACCAACATCAGCGTGGGGGGACGCCGTCTGGGGCTGAAGACCGCCCTCCTCACCGGTCTGGGCGAGGACCCGGTGGGGGATTTCATCCTCCATTTCCTGGAGCAGGAGGGGGTGGAGACCCGCTGGTGCCTGCGCAAGCCCGGCCACCGCACCAGCGCGGTGATCCTGGGCATCGAGCCGCCGGACAAGTTCCCCCTGGTCTACTACCGGGACAACTGCGCGGACATCCAGCTGACCATCGACGATGTGCTCTCCGCTCCGGTGACGGAGAGCCGGGTCTTCCAGTTCGCGGGGACGAACCTGAGCAAGGAGCCCAGCCGCAGCGCCACGGTCTTCGCCGCGGAGCTGGCCAAGCGGGCGGGGACCAAGGTGATCCTGGACATCGACTTCCGCCCGGACCAGTGGCACGATCCCCGGGCCTTCGGCGTGGCCATCCGCTCGGTCCTCCCTTTCGTGGATGTGGTCATCGGCACGGAGGACGAGATCAACGCGGCCATGCTCACGGACCCATCCCAGATGCAGCTGACCCACTCCCAGATTTCCGACACCAAGGTGAGCGGGGATGTGGAGGCGGCCATCCGCACCATCCTGGCCATGGGGCCGGAGGCCCTGCTCCACAAGGTGGGCGCGGAAGGGGTGCGCATCCACCTGGCCGACGGCAGCACCCTGGAGGCGCCCGGCTTCCCGGTGGAGGTCTACAACATTCTGGGGGCGGGGGACGCCTTCGGGGCCGGCTTCATCTACGGCTACGTCAAGGGGTGGGACTGGGTCAAGGCGGCCCGGCTGGGCAACGCCTGCGGCGCCATCGTGGTCACCAAGCATGGCTGCGCCAACTTCATGCCCACCCTCGACCAGGTCATGGCCTTCGTGGAGAGCCGGGGCGGCCTGTAACCGGAGCGTTCTCCTCTGTTCACCTTTCGTCGCCGCAACCTGGTCAACACCGCTCGGTCAGCTCCGGCCGATCAGTATCATCTGGGGTTGACACCATCTGGTTGACAGCGGCTGCGTCTTCCGGACGCCGCCGCCTTCAATAGCCATCCCCTGGGGCGCCCCGTGATTCACATCCTGTCTGTCCGTTCATTCCACACCATTTCGTTCGTCACCACAAGGAGGTGAATGCATGACTCGCAAACGTACAAGCCTGATCCTGGCGCTCTTGGCCGTCCTGGCCATGGTCTTCGCAGCCTGCGCGCCGGCTGCCCAGGCCCCCGCCGGGGAAGAAGCCGCCGCCCCGGCCCAGGAGGAAGCCGCTGCCCCAGCCGAGCAGGTGACCCAGGCTGGGCTGACCTTCGGCCTGGCCGTCCACGCCAACCCTGCAGAGGACAGCTTCTGGGGCGTGGTGGAACGGGGGGCCAAGGACGCGGCCGACACCTACGGCATCACCCTGAAGTCCGGCGGCAGCGGCGACCCCGCGGAGCAGGCCCAGCTGGTGGAAACCTACGTGAGCGACAAGGTGGACGGCATCATCGTCTCCCTGGCCAACCCGGACGCCCTGAAGGACTCGGTGAAGCGAGCCACGGACGCGGGCATCCCGGTGATCACCATCAACTCCGGCGTGGACGTCTTCAAGGAGCTGGGGGCCATCACCCACGTGGGGCAGACCGAGTTCGTGGCCGGGCAAGGCGCAGGCGAGCAGTTCAACAAGGTCGGCCTGACCAACGTCCTCTGCGTCATCCACGAGGAGGGGAACATCGGCCTGGAGCAGCGCTGTGACGGCCTGGAGGACACCTTCAACGGCAACGTGGAGCGCTTCAACGTGGCCACCACCGGCACCCGGGACATCGCCGGCACCAGCGCCAGCATCCAGGACAAGCTCATCGCTTCCGGCGATGTGGACGGCATCCTGACCCTGAACCCGGACGTGGCCGGCGCGGCGCTGGACGCCATCAAGGCCGTGGGCCGAGACGTGAAACTGGCCACCTTCGACCTGAGCCCCGCGGTGCTGGACGCCATCGAGGCCGGGGAGATCATGTTCGCCATCGACCAGCAGCAGTACCTGCAAGGCTACCTGCCGGTGGTCTTCCTCTACCTCTACAACGTCAACCTGAACACCGTGGGCGGCGGCAACCCGGTCCTCACCGGCCCGGGCATTGTGGACCAGTCCAATGCGGCCCAGGTCAAGGAGCTGGCGGCCCAAGGCACGCGCTAGACCGGCAACAGGCACCGGGGCGGTCTCTTCCTGAGCGGGCCGCCCCGGAAATTCAAGGCGGAGACGGGGCTTGGGGAGCGGAACCTGGACCGCACAGGCCCGGCTTATCCCCAATCCCCAGCCTCCGATCTCCGCTGGAAAAGGAGGTTTCCATGACGGTTACAGCCACAAGTCCCCCCAAAACCGACGAGCGGGTGGCCGAACTAGGCCTGGTAGGCATCCTTCTGCGGCGCCCGGAGGTGGGCGCGGTCCTGGGGGCGCTGGTGGTCTGGCTCTTCTTCGCCATCGTCACTCCGGAGCACTGGATCGGCCTGGGCGGCGTGGCCCGCATTGTGGATTCATCTTCCACCCTGGGCGTCATGGCCATCGCGGTGGCCCTGCTCATGATCGGGGGCGAGTTCGACCTCTCTGCCGGGGTGATGACCGGCACCTCGGGCCTCATCGCGGGCCTGCTCTCCACCCAGGCCGGGCTGAACTTCTGGCTGGCTGCGGCCATCGCCCTGGTTTTCGCCCTGCTGGTGGGCTACATCAACGGCATCATGGTGGTGAAAACGGGCCTGCCCAGTTTCATCGTCACCCTGGCCACCTTCTTCATCCTGCGGGGGGCCAACGTAGGCGTGACCAAGATGCTCACGGACCAGGTGCGGGTCAGCGGCATCGACAAGGTGGCCGGCTTCGAGCTGGCCCGCCAGGTCTTCAACACGGAGATCACCCTCTTCGGTGAACGGTTCTGGACCGCCTTCATCTGGTGGATCGCCCTCACCCTCATCGCCACCTGGATCCTGCAGCGCACCCACTGGGGCAACTGGATCTACGCCACCGGCGGCGACGCCAACGCCGCCCGAAACGTGGGCGTGCCGGCCACGAAGGTGAAGATCGCCCTCTTCATGACCACCGCCGGGGCCGCCTGGCTGGTGGGCATCATGAACGACGTGCGCCTGCGCTCCGCGGTGGCCAGCCAGGGCATCGGCCAGGAGTTCGTCTACATCATCGCCGCGGTCATCGGCGGCTGCCTGCTCACTGGCGGCTACGGCTCGGCCATCGGCGCGGCCATCGGCGCCCTCATCTTCGGCATGGCCCGGGTGGGCATCGTCTTCGTGGGCTGGCCCACGGACTGGTTCTTCTCCTTCCTGGGCGTGATGCTCTTGGTGGCCGTGCTGGTGAACAACTACACCCGGAAACGAGCGGAAGCCATGACCACAGCCATGGCCAAGGCCCGCACGGAGTCGGAGGAGGCGGAACCATGAGCCAGACCCAGCCCCTTCTGGAGACCCAATCCATCAGCAAGCTCTTCGGCAGCGTCATCGCCCTGAACGACGTCTCCTTCTCCGTCCGCCCCGCGGAGGTCCACTGCCTGCTGGGGGACAACGGCGCAGGCAAGTCCACCCTGATCAAGATCCTCTCGGGCGTGCACCAGCCCACCGAGGGAACCTACTTCTTCGAAGGCGAGCCCGTCTCTTTCAGCTCCCCCCGGGAGGCCCTGGAGCGGGGCATCGCCACGGTCTACCAGGACCTGGCCCTGATCCCCCTCATGCCCATCTGGCGCAACTTCTTCCTGGGGCTGGAGCCCACCAAGGGCTGGGGCCCCTTCAAGCGCTTCGACGCGGACTTCGCCAAGAAAACAGTGCGGGAGGAGCTGCTCAAGATGGGCATCGACATCCGGGACCCAGGCCAGGCGGTGGGCACCATGTCTGGCGGTGAGCGCCAGTCCATCGCCATCGCCCGGGCCGTCTACTTCGGGGCGAAGGTCCTCATCCTGGATGAGCCCACCGCGGCCCTGGGCGTCAAGCAGGCCGGCGTGGTGCTGAAGTACGTGGTCCAGGCCAAGACCCGGGGCCTGGGGGTCATTTTCATCACCCATAACCCCCACCATGCCTACGCAGTGGGGGACCGGTTCACCATCCTCAAGCGCGGGCGGACCCTGGGCACCTTCACCAAGGACGAGCTGAGCCGGGAGGAGATGATCCGACTCATGTCCGGTGCAGACGAGCTGGAGGCCATCAGCCACGAGCTGGAGGAGATCGCCCGCCGGGAGGAGGCCCAGGACCAACAGCTGGCCCAGCTGGACCAGCAGCTGGCGAAGACACTGGAAGAGCTGGAAGAGGACACAGGAAGAGTTCAATGAGCGGAAACGTGCTGCAGGTCGGCGTCATCGGCGCTGGCGGCATGGGAACGCGACACGCCCACAACCTGGCCCGGGCCATGGCCTGGAGCCAGGTTGTGGCGGTCATGGACCTGGACACGGACCGGGCAGCCAGGGTGGCGGACGAGTGCGGCGGCGCCCGGGTCTACGACGACGCCCGCACCCTCATCCAGGACCCTCAGGTGGAGGCGGTGGTCATCGCCTCCCCGGATCCCACCCACGCGGCCCTGG
>CAYQEB010000069.1:10425-21549 GCA_964416395.1 uncultured Caldilineaceae bacterium
CCTCAGGTGGAGGCGGTGGTCATCGCCTCCCCGGATCCCACCCACGCGGCCCTGGCCCAGGCCTGCCTGGCCGTGGGGAAGCCGGTCCTGTGCGAGAAGCCCCTGGCCACCAACCTCCAGGATGCCCGAGCCGTGATGGAGGCGGAAGCGGCCCTGGGGCGGCGGCTGATCCAGGTGGGGTTCATGCGGGTCTACGACCCAGCCCACCAGAACGTGAAGCAGGTGGTGGCGTCGGGCCGGATCGGTCGCCCCCTGCTCTTCCAGGGCTACCACGCCAACCGCAACCCGGATCACATCCCCCGCACCCTGGAAGAGGTGATCGTCAACTCCGCGGTGCACGACATCCACTCCGCCCGCTGGCTCCTGGAGGACGAGGTGGCCCAGGTCTTCACCCAGCACATCCCGTGGGCTGAGGAGGGCGCCATGAGCTGCCGACTGCTGGCCCTCCAGCTCCAGTTCGAACGAGGCGGGCTGGCCTTCATCCAGGTGAACGCGGACTCGGGCTACGGCTACGAGGTGACCGCGGCGGTGGTGGGGGAGCAGGGAGCGGTGGAGAGCCAGGCCCTGCGCAGCCCCGCCGTGCGGATCGACGGCATCCGCGCCCAGGCGGTGGAGCCGGATTGGCTGGCCCGCTTCGAGACGGCCTACGTGCGGGAGGTGCAGGCCTGGACCCAGGACGTGCTGGCCGGGGGCAGCCACGGCCCCTCGGCCTGGGATGGGTACATGGCCCTGGCTGTGGCTGAGGCCGCGCTGGAGTCGGCTCGTCAGGGGCGGCCCATGGCAGTGAAGGCGATGGAGAGACCGGGAATCTACGCATGACCGGTGGCTTGTCCAGGACAGGACTCGCCCATGCGGCCGCCCGGGGTCCGGCGCCAGCTCAGGGCTGGCCCTGGGCCCACGCCCGCACGACCTGGACCGCCTCCTGGGTGAGGAAGGCCTTGGTGGAGACCGCGCGCCGGCCCAGGACCAGGACCACCACCGCCTCCGCGTACTGCTCGGACGGAGTGGAGGCCCAGCTCTCCCCGTGGAACCAGTCTGCGTCCGGGGGAAGGCCCTGGGCGGCCAGGAAGATGGGCCGCAGCTGGACGTGCTCCGGGCACTGGCGTTCCAGATGGTGGGCCCATTCGTGGACCAGCCCACTCTGCAGGAAGGCGGGGGCGCCGGGCACCCGAACAGAGACCGCGGCCGGGCCTGGATCGTAGGCGGCGCGGCTGGGAAGATCCGGTGTGGCCTGCAGGCGCACATCCCCGAAGCAGTCGGTGCGGGCCGGGAAGGCGGCCAGGAAATCCTGCCAGGTCTCCTGGGCCAGGGCCTCAAAGTCCGGCGCCACAGAGTCATCCACGAGCAGGCGGGGCGGTCCGGGGGCAGGCTGGCAGGCTGCCAGGAGGAGGGAGGCGAGCAAAACGAAGGAAAGACGAAGTGGAGTGAATGGACGGAGGGGCGAGGGGATGGAAAAACGGAGACGCGAGACGGGATACAGAGCCCGACTCCTCGTGTTGCGCGCCTTGTTCCCCATTTCGACCACCTCCCGTCCGCTGGCTCCGGTTTCCCCTCTCCATCAAACCAGATTTCCGCTCCAAGGACAAATCGGCCGAATTTTCGCAGCACCGAAGCCCGGTTGAAGCGATTTGCGAGCATGAGACTGGCCAGTGGCGATTGGGGCGCCGCTCCGCTGGACTGGACGTTGACCGGAGAGCCGCGCATCTCCCAATCCCCGATCCGGAATCCTTTGCCACACTACGCTCAGGAGAGAAACCATGAGCCAAGAAACCGTCCGTTTGACCATGGCCCAGGCCGTGATCCGCTTCCTGAAGAACCAGTACGTGGAGCGGGATGGGGTGGAGCAGCCCTTCTTCGCCGGCTGCTTCGGCATCTTCGGTCACGGCAACGTGGCCGGCATCGGTGAAGCCTTGCAGGAAAACCCGGACTTCCGCTATTATCAGACCCGGAACGAGCAGGCCATGGTCCACACGGCCGCGGCCTATGCCAAAATGAAGAACCGGCTGCAGACCTTCTGCTGCACCTCCTCCATCGGGCCAGGGGCCACCAACATGATCACCGGCGCGGCTGGGGCCACCATCAACCGGCTGCCGGTGCTCCTCCTGCCCGGGGACATCTTCGCCCGGCGCAACGTGGCCCCGGTGCTGCAACAGTTGGAGTGGGAGCACAGCCAGGACATCTCGGTGAACGACGCCTTCAAGCCGGTGAGCCGCTACTGGGACCGGTTCAACCGGCCGGATCAGGCCATCACCGGGCTGATGGAGGCCATGCGAGTGCTCACCAGCCCCGCGGACACCGGCGCGGTGACCCTGGCCCTGCCCCAGGACGTGCAGGCCGAGGCCTTCGACTATCCCGCGGCCCTCTTCCGCAAGCGGGTCTGGCACATCCCCCGCAACCGGCCGGACCGGGCCGCGCTGAAGGAGGCCGCCGCCTGGATCCGGGCCGCCCGCAAACCCCTGATCGTGGCCGGCGGGGGGGTCATCTACAGCGAGGCCACGGAGGTCCTGCGCACCTTCGTGGAGCGCACGGGCATCCCTGTGGGGGAGACCCAGGCGGGCAAGGGCAGCCTACGCTACGACCATCCCCTGAACCTGGGGGCCATCGGCGTCACCGGCACCTTCGCCGCCAACCGGGTGGCCAAAGAGGCGGACCTGGTCATCGGCATCGGCACCCGCTACAGCGACTTCACCACGGCCAGCAAGACCCAGTTCCAGAACCCGGACGTGCGCTTCGTGAACATCAACGTGGCCGAGTTCGACGCCTACAAGCACGCGGCCCTGCCCCTGGTGGGGGACGCCCGGGTCACCCTGGAGGAGCTGTTGGAGCTGCTGGAGGGCCACCAGGTGGACGAGGCCTACCGGGCCCAGGGCCAGCGCCTCCACGACGAGTGGGAGGCGGAGGTGGATCGCATCTACGCGGTGCGCCACCAGCCTCTGCCCAGCCAGGGGGAGCTCATCGGCGCGGTGAACGAGCTGAGCGATCCCCAGGGGGTGATGGTCTGCGCGGCCGGCAGCCTGCCCGGGGATCTGCACAAGCTCTGGCGGGCCCGGCACCCCAAGAACTACCACATGGAGTACGGCTACAGCTGCATGGGCTACGAGATCGCCGGGGGGCTGGGCATCAAGATGGCGGACCCGTCCCGGGAGGTGACCGTGATGGTGGGGGACGGCAGCTACCTGATGCTGGCCAACGAGATCATCACCTCCGTGCAGGAGGGGTACAAGCTCACCATCGTGCTCCTGGACAACCAGGGCTTCAAGAGCATCGGCGCCCTCAGCCGCTCCCTGGGCTCCCAGGGCTTCGGCACCCGCTACGTCTTCCCCAAGGAGGGACGGCTGCCCGGGGACGAGGAGGCGGCGGTGGAGCCCCTGCCCGTGGACCTGGCCATGAACGCCCGCAGCCTGGGGGCCAACGTCATCGAGTGTCGAAGCTACGACGACTTCGTGGCGGCCCTGCAGGCGGCCAAGGAGGCGGACCGGACCACGGTCATCTACATCCAGAACGACCGCTACGTCTCCGTGCCGGGCTACGAGAGCTGGTGGGACGTGCCTGTGGCCGAGGTGAGCCAGCTCGACAGCGTCCGCGCCGCCCGCGAGGAGTGGGAGGAGATGCGGGCCAAGGAGCGATATTTCCTGTAGGAGATAGCCGGGAGCCGGGAGTTGGAAGTTGGAGGCATTGGGAAGTCCGAAAACGGGCTCCCCATCCTCCACGGCCACTCCCGGAGCCCGCTGTTCTGCGTTCAACCACCCACATTCGAAGAGGAGCACACACCAACCATGACCGACGTTCTGCTCAACTACATCAACGGCGAATGGCGTCGTTCCAGCGCCGGCGCCTACCTGGACGTGACCAATCCCGCCACCGGCCAGCCCATCGCGGACGTGCCCCTCACCCCCGGGGAGGAGGTGGACGAGGCGGTTCGGGCCGGCATGGAGGCGTTCCAGAGCTGGCGCCGGGTGCCTGTGGGGGACCGGATCCAGCCTCTCTTCAAGCTGAAACAGCTCCTGGAGGAGAACCTGGACGACCTGGCCCGCACCATCACGGACGAGTGCGGCAAGACCTACGCGGAGAGCGTAGGGGAGATCCGGCGGGGCATCGAGAACGTGGAGGTGGCCGCCGGTGCGCCCTCCCTCATGCAGGGCTACAACAACGAGGACATCGCCCGCGGCATCGACGAGCACATGATCCGCCAGCCCCTGGGGGTGGTCACGGCCATCACCCCCTTCAACTTCCCTGGCATGATCCCCCTCTGGTTCCTGCCCTACGCGGTGGCCACGGGCAACTGCTTCATCCTCAAGCCCAGCGAGAAGACCCCCATCGCCAGCCAGAAGCTCTTCCAGATGCTGGAGCAGGCCGGCTTCCCCAAAGGGGTGGTGCAGCTGGTGAACGGCAGCAAGGAGACGGTGAACGCCCTGCTGGATCACCCGGGCATCAAGGCGGTGAGCTTCGTGGGCTCCACGCCGGTGGCCAAGTACGTCTACAGCCGGGCCACAGCCAACGGCAAACGGGCCCAGTGCCAGGGCGGGGCCAAGAACCCGGTGGTGATCATGCCCGATGCGGACATGGAGATGACCACCCGCATCCTGGCCGACTCGGCCTTTGGCTGTGCAGGCCAGCGCTGCCTGGCCGCTTCGGTGGCCATCCCGGTGGGCGAGGCCCGAGAGCGCTTCGTGGAGTACATCGCGGACGCGGCCACCAGCCGCAAGGTGGGCTATGGGCTGGAGGAAGGGGTGCAGATGGGGCCGGTGATCACCCAGGAGAGCCGGGCCCGCATCGAAAGCCTCATCGGCAAGGGCGAGGAAGAGGGCGCTCAGGTCCTGGTGGACGGCCGGGGCAAGGTGGTGGAGGGCTACGAGGACGGCGCTTGGGTCTTCCCCACCATCCTGGACAACGTGAACCCCAAGGGGGAGATCGCCCGCACGGAGATCTTCGGCCCGGTCCTCAGCCTGATGCACGCCAACACCATCGAGGAGGCCATCCAGCTGGTGAACGACCGTCCCTACGGCAACATGGCCTGCATCTTCACCAGCAGCGGCGCCGCCGCCCGCCAGTTCCGCTACGAAGTCTCCGCGGGGAACGTGGGCATCAACATCGGCGTGGCCGCGCCCATGGCCTATTTCCCCTTCAGCGGCTGGAACGAGAGCTTCTTCGGCGACCTCCACGCCCAGAACCACCACGGCATCGAGTTCTACACCCAGACCAAGGTGGTGGTGGAGCGCTGGCCCAAGGAGTGGAGCCGCACCTTCTAGAACTGGCCTGGAATTGGCGCGTCGACCACAGCCGCGCATCGCGGATCTGGGAGACACGCAGCGAACATAGCCCGCCATCCCGTCTCAGGAGGGGCAACATCATGGCAAGCACCATCCTCGTAGGCAACGCTCCCTGCTCCTGGGGCGCCCTGGAGTTCGAGGAGACCCAGGCCCGGCCCATCCCCTACGCCCAGGTGCTGGACGAGCTGGCCGAGACCGGCTACGCGGGCACGGAGCTGGGTGACTGGGGCTTCCTGCCCACGGATCCGGACGTCCTGGCCCAGGAGCTGGCCCGACGCCGCCTGCAGCTGACGGGCGCATTCGTCCCCGTGGCCCTGAAGGATCCCGCCAGCCACGAGCCCGGCAAGGCCCAGGCCGTCCAGGTGGCGGATCTCCTGGCCCAGGTGGCCCGGCGGCTGGCGCAACCCTTCGCCCCCTTCCTGGTCCTGGCCGACGACAACGGCACGGATCCGGTCCGCACCCAGAACGCGGGCCGGATCCGGCCGGAGATGGGCCTGAGCCCGACGGAGTGGCGCATCTTCGCCCAGGGCGCAGAGGAGATCGCCCGAGCGGTCCGGGAGGCTGCGGGCCTGGAGACGGTCTTCCACCACCACTGCGCTGGCTTCGTGGAGACGCCGGCGGAGATCCAGCGCTTCCTGGAGCTGACGGACCCAGCCCTGGTGGGGCTGGTCCTGGACACGGGGCACTACGTCTACGGCTCAGGCAGCAACGAGACCCGCGCGGCGGAGGCCCTGGAGCGCTTCCAGGGGCGCGTTCGCTATGTGCACTTCAAGGACTGTCATCCAGAGGTGGCCCAACGGGCCCGGGGGGAGGGATGGGACTACTTCCGGGCGGTGGCCCAGGGGGTCTTCTGTGAGCTGGGCCAGGGCTGTGTGGACTTCCCGGAGGTGGTGGCCTGGCTGAAGGAGCACGACTATCAGGGCTGGGTCACTGTGGAGCAGGACGTGCTGCCGGGCATGGGGACGCCCAAGGAGAGCGCCCAGCGCAACCGGGAGTACCTGCGCCGCATCGGCCTGTGACCGGCCCCACACCGGGAGCAGGCGGCTAGGGCGCGGCCCGCTCCCAGGCGTCGCTTCCCTGGGACCATTCCCCGGGGAAGCGGCCGGCGGCCTCGCTGTTGGCCATGGCCAGGAGCAGATCGGCCAGGTCCGTCTCGGAGAAGATCACCGGCTCCTCTTCTTCCTGATGCCGGGTGGCCCAGAAGGCATTGAAACAGGCCACTTTGATGGGGTCCAGCGCTAGCTTGGCCATCGAATCCTCTTTTCGCCCTCGCTGTCAGTTGATCCTCGGGCTCGGTCTACGGTACACTACCGGCGAACTTCCCCACACGTCCACAACCGGGCCAACATGAGCCGCTGCAATCCTATCTTAGCGGAAATAGGACCGAAGTCCTACCCGGTGTTCTGTGCAAAGATTATCACGGAATTCTAATGATTCCGGTAGTCGAGTTGTCACCAACCCATAAACAGGGGACAACTCGGGGAGAGGACCATGCCCCAGACTGCCATCACCCCCCAGGCCCAGACGACGCTGGCGGAGCAGGTGGGCTCGCTCATCCACCAGGGCTTCCAACGCTACCACGACCAGTTCCGGGCCATCTCCCGTCGGGCCAAGGAGCGCTTCGAGCAGCGGGACTGGCAGGGCAGCCAGGCGGACGCGGTGGAACGCCTGGAACTCTACAACCAGGTCATCCAGGACGTGGTGACCCGGATCCGCCAGGCCCTGGGCCCGCAGCTCAAGGAGAAGGCCATCTGGCGAGAGACCAAGCAGCTCTACTACCGCCTCATCGCGGACCGGAACGACGTGGAGATCGCCGAGACCTTCTTCAACTCGGTCACTCGGCGCATCTTCGCCACCGTGGGCGTGGATCCCCAGATCGAGTTCATCTGGATGGACGCGGAGATCCTGCCCACCGGGGACGAGAGCCCGGTCTACCGGGCCTTCCTCCGCCGCCACTCCACGGAAGAGCTGGTCCGCTTCATCCTGGAGAGCTACCGTTTCGCCGTCCCCTACGAGGACCTGGCCCGGGACGCGCGCCTGGTGGCCCAGGCCATCGACCAGCGCTTGCAGGAGGCCTGGCATGCCACGGACTTCCACGCCATCGAGCTGATCAAGCCCGTCTTCTACCGCAACAAGGGCGCCTACATCGTGGGGCGCATCCGGCGCAGCAACCGCATCATCCCCCTGCTCCTGCCCTTGATCCACACGGAGCAGGGCATCGTGGTGGACGCCGCCCTGCTCACGGAGAACGAGGCCAGCATCGTCTTCAGCTTCACTCGCTCCTACTTCCACGTGGAGGCGGATCACCCCGGGGAGATCGTGGGCTTCCTCAAGTCCATCCTGCCCCTGAAGCCTGTGGCCGAGCTCTACACCTCCATCGGCTACCACAAGCACGGCAAAACGGTCCTCTACCGGGACCTGCGCCGCCACCTGGCCCAGTCCACGGACAAGTTCGTCATCGCGCCGGGGGAGCGGGGCATGGTCATGACCGTCTTCACCCTGCCCTCCTACGACATCGTCTTCAAGATCATCAAGGACCGCTTCACCTACCCCAAGACGGCCACTCGCCAGGAGGTGATGGAGCGCTACCGCATGGTCTCCAAGCGGGATCGGGTGGGCCGGCTGGTGGACGCGCAGGAGTTCGAGTTCCTCACCTTCAGCCGCCATCGCTTCTCCCCGGAGCTGCTGGAGGAGCTCCAGGCCACCGCCGCCAAGAGCGTGGAGATCACCGACACGGAGGTGATCCTGAAGCACGTCTACACGGAGCGGCGGCTCTACCCCCTGAACCTCTACATCAAGGAGATGGGGCCGGAGCAGGCTCGCCAGGCGGTCATCGACTACGGCAACGCCATCAAGGACCTGACCGCGGCCAACATCTTCCCCGGGGATCTGCTCATCAAGAACTTCGGCGTCACCCGCCACGGCCGGGTGGTCTTCTACGACTACGACGAGCTCTGCCTGCTCACCGAGTGCAACTTCCGCAAGCTGCCCCAGTCCCAGAGCTACGAGGACGAGATCCTGGACCAGCCCTGGTTCTCCGTGGCGGACAACGACATCTTCCCGGAGGAGTTCCGCACCTTCCTCTGGTTCCCCAAACCCCTGCGCCAGGTGATGGAGGAGCATCACGGTGACCTGTTCACGGTGGAGTTCTGGCAGCAGACCCAGGAGCGCATCCAAGCCGGGGAGGTGATCGACATCTTCCCCTACCGGCCGGAACGCCGCTTCCGTTACCAGCGCGCCAGCAGCCAGGAGGCTCCATGAACCCGGACAACCCATCCCGCCCTGCCTCGGAAACCCCATCCCAGGCGCTGGACCCGGTCACCACGCTGGGGGAGCTGCGGGAGGCCGTGGCCCAGTTCGTGGCCGCCCGGGACTGGCAGCGCTACCACACCTCCAAGAACCTGGCCATGAGCATCGCCATCGAGGCCGCGGAGATCATGGAGCACTTCCAGTGGTGCACCATCCAGGAAGGCCAGGAGATGATGGCGGACCCGACGATCCGGGCCCAGGTGGCGGACGAGCTGGCCGACGTCTTCATCTACGGCCTCAGCTTCGCCAACCAGGCCGGCATCGACGTGGCCCAGGCCATCCGGACCAAGCTGGCCCGGAACGAGCTGCGCTTCCCCGTGGAGGAGGTCCGCCAGTGGAAGACCGGGGACGACCGTCCCAAGGGAGATCACACAGGGAAAAGGAGGTGACAGGGCAAGGAGGCAAGCGCGAAGGCGAGCGAGGAGGCGCTAGAAGCTGGATCGCTGTCGACCCCTATCGCCCAACTTCCCAGCCCCGCATGGCAAAATAGGAGGTTTGCAGGGCCCGTTCCCCCCTCCTCGGTGTGATACGCTGTGCCCGCAGGCGCCCTTGCGCCTCGCGGCACCGTGACCGAACCGGAGGAGAGCAATGGACCCCAACTTCCCCCAGCAGAGCCAGGCCCCGTCCCCCCGGACGGGCCGCACCACCCGCTGGAGCCTTCCCTGGCTCCTGATCCTGGGCCTGGCCTGGGGCCTGGCCGTGGCCTCCCCAGGCGACGCCGCCCCAGCCCAGACGCTCCCCCAAGCCACCATCCCGCCCCCCACCATCCAGCCCTCCGAGCTGGGCCTGGTCTTCGTGAATGCGGCGGAGCAGCTGGCCAGCCCCCAGCGCATCCAGCGAGGCGTCCAGGCCGGCGCGCGCATGGACCGTTTCCCCATCTACTGGGACCGGGTGGAGCGGGCCGCGGGCCAGTTCGACTGGAGCGCCCAGGACGCGGCTCTCCAGGCCAACCAGGCCCAAGGGCTGGACACCCTGGCCATCCTCCTGGGCACCCCCGCCCACTACCGCAGCGCCCGCAGCGGCAGCCAGCCCACCCCGCCCATCGGCGGCAGTTTTGCGGCCCAGCCGGCCCGCCCGGTGAACGCCCAGGGCGCCTGCAATCCCGGGGACGGCCCGCCCCCGCCCAGCGGCCTCTACAACCCCATCTTCGCGGACGGCACGGACGATCCGGGCCCGGGCAAGGCGGTCAACCCGGACAACTACTGGGCCCGCTTCGTCCAGCAGGCGGTGGAGCGCTACCGGCCCGGCGGGGTGGCCGGGCTCAACGTGCGTCACTGGGAGATCTGGAACGAGCCGGACCTCTGCAAGTTCTGGAGCGGCACGGCCCAGGAGTACGCTCGGCTCCTCAAGGTGGCCTACCTGGTCATCAAGCAGAGCGACCCGGAGGCCACGGTGCTCTGGGGCGGCCTGGCCCACTTCGCCAACGGCCAGTTCCTGGACGAGCTGCTGGCCGCGCTCCAGGCAGATCCCCAGGCCCAGGAACACGGCGGCTTCTTCGACGCCGCGGCCAGCCACCAGTACTCCCTCTCCTACCTGGGCTACGCCTACACGGCCCGCATCCGGGCCGCGCTCACCGCCGCGGGCTGGGGCGACAAGCCCATCTGGATCACCGAGAGCGGCGTCCCGGTCTGCGACGACTACCCAGGGCCAGCCTGTCCCAGCCCCTGGCGGGCCACGCCCCAGGAGCAGGCCGCCTACATCTGGCAGAACCTGGCCTACACCCGGCTGGCCGGGGGCGGCCCCATCTTCCACTTCATGCTCCACGACGACTGCGGCAACGTGGTGGCGGTGGACTCCCCGGACGGCTTCGGCCTGGTGAAGAACGAGGCCAGCAGCTTCTGCTCCCCGGCCAACGCAGAGCCTCGCCTGGCCTACACCGCCTACCAACTGGCCAGCCAGTACTTTCCAGGCACGGAGCTGGTCTGGGCCGACATCCTGGACGGGGCCACCCGCCGGGTCTCCTTCTACCACCCGGAGAGCAACCAGCGCCGCCTGCTGGTCTGGAACATCGGCGTCACGCCCGTCACCGGGACCGTGCCAGCCACCGGATCCCAGGCCCAGCTCATCCGCCTGGACGGCAGCCAGAGCACCCTCGTCCCAGTGGACGGCCGCTATCAGCTGCCCCTGCCCGGCGCCACCAACCGCAACTGGCCCAACGAGGAAGGAGACTACGACCCGGGCATCTACGGCGAACCTTTCCTCCTCATCGAGACGGACGAGCTGCCGCCAGAGACCAGCGTCAGCCCTCTGCCGCCCCTCTCGCCCCCCAGCTTCACCGTCTCCTGGCAGGCCCAGGACTGGGGCGCGGGGGTGGCCAGCGCGGCCCTCTGGGTGCGAGAGGACGAGGGCGACTGGCAGCTCTGGCAGGACGGGCTCCCGGCCCAGGGCAGCACGGTCTTCACCGGCGCCCTGGAGCACCGCTACCAGTTCGCGCTCCGGGCCACGGACAAGGCCGGCCACACCCAGGACGCCCTGGCGCCCCAGGCGGAAACCCTGGTCAGCGCCGAGGCCCTGCGGGTCACCGCGGCCGGCCGGGTGATCGACC
>CAYQEB010000070.1:0-2785 GCA_964416395.1 uncultured Caldilineaceae bacterium
CTGAAACGGGAGTGTCCAATCTATGGTACAATCCCTGCATGACCATGCCTATCCTCGCCACCAAGCTCTATATCCCTTCGCCCCCACCCAACCTGATCCCGCGTCCCTGGTTGATTGAACGCCTCAACGCCGGCCTGCACGGCAAGCTCACCCTGGTCTCTGCGCCGGCGGGTTTCGGCAAGACTACCCTGGTGAGCGAATGGGTGGCCGCTTGCCAGAGCCCTGTGGCCTGGCTTGCCCTGGATGAGGGGGACATGGATCCCCGCCGCTTCTTGACCTACATGCTCGCAGCCCTGCAGAAAGCCACGCCCCACGCCGGTTCAGCGGCCTGGACCATGCTCCAGTCGCCTCAGCCGCCACAGGCCACATCCATCCTGGCGGCCCTGCTCAACGAGATCAGCGCCAGTCCGGACGAGCACCGGTTGGTGCTGGATGACTACCACGTGGCGGATGACCCACAGGTGGACGAGCTCCTGGTTTTCCTGCTCCAACACATGCCGCCCCAGCTGCACCTGGTTATCACCACCCGGGAAGACCCCAATCTGCCTCTGGCTCGGCTACGCGCCCGGGGCCAGCTCACCGAGCTGCGTGCCGCTGACCTACGCTTCACGCCCGAGGAGGCCGCTGCCTTCCTGAACCAAGGCATGGGGCTAAATCTCGCGCCGGAGACCATCGCCGCCCTGGAAGCCCGCACGGAAGGCTGGATCGCCGGCCTGCAACTGGCGGCCCTCTCCCTGCAGGGCCGCTCGGATGCAGCCGCATTCGTCCAGGCCTTCACCGGCAGCCATCGGTTTGTGCTGGACTACCTGGTGGAGGAGGTTCTGCACCAGCAGCCGAAGGAAGTCCACGCCTTCCTGCTGCAGACCGCCATCCTTGACCGGCTGTGCGGCTCCCTGTGCGATGCAGTCACCGGGCAGGAGGGCGGCCAGGAGATGCTGGAGACCCTGGAGCGGGGCAACCTGTTCGTCATTCCCCTGGACGACGAGCGACGCTGGTATCGCTATCATCACCTTTTCGCCGAGGTGCTGCGGGCCCGGGCTCAGGAAGCGCTGCCAGACCAGGCGCCCTGTCTGCACCGGCGGGCGAGTGCGTGGTACGCCCAGCACAACCTGCCGGCTCTGGCCATCCATCACGCCCTGGCCGCCCAGGACTTCGAGCAAGCCGCCGGGCTCATCGAGCTGGCATGGCCGGCCATGGATGGACGGTTCCAGGCGGCCGCCTGGCTCGCGTGGGCGCGTAAATTGCCGGAGGAAGTGATCCGGGCCAGGCCCGTGCTCAGCGTGGCGTATGCATGGGCGCTGCTCAACGGTGGTGAGCTGGAAGGCGCCGCCATCCGGCTGGAGGACGCCGATCAGTGGCTCAAACGGAGGGATGGCCCGCAAGAAGGACCGCCGTCAGCGCCTTTTGGGATGGTCGTGGTGGACGAAGAACAGCTGCGCGGGTTGCCCGGCTCCGTGGCCGCGGCCCGCTCCTATCTTGCCCTGGCCGTCGGCGACACCCCCGCCGCGGTCGCCTACGCCCAGCAGGCCCTGGACCTCCTGCCCGAGGCCGATCCCATCGTCCGGGGGCCAGCGGCGTCGCTGCTGGGGCTGGCCCAGTGGACCAACGGCGAGCTGGATGCGGCCTACCGCTCCCTGGCCGCGGCCATGGAAGGCTTCCGGCTGGGCGGCAACCTCCACTTCGCCCTCAGCGGCACCTATGGTCTGGCGGATATCAAGATTGCCCAGGGGCGGCTGCGAGAGGCGGTGCGCATCTACGAGCAGGCCCTGAGGCTGGCCGAGGAGCAGCCAGGCATGATCCGGGGCACTGCGGATCTCTATCTGGGTTTGAGTGAGCTCCACCGGGAGCAGGGCGATACGGAGGTGGCTGAGCGTTTTCTGCAGCAGAGCGAGGCACTGGGTGAGCAGGCCGCCCTCCAGGATTGGCCCTTCCGTTTGCGCCGGGCCCAGGCCCGCTTTGCCCAAGACCGGGGCGATCTGGACGGCGCGGTCGCGCTCCTGGAGGAGGCGGAACGGCTCTACTACCCGACGCCTGTCCCGGACACCCGGCCCCTGGCGGCGCTGAAGGCTCGAGTGTGGATCGCCCAGGGCCGTGTGGCCGAAACCCTGGCCTGGGCCCGGGAGCGCGAGCTGTCCGTGGACGACGACCTGAGCTACTTGCGAGAGTTCGAGCACATCACCCTGGCGAGGGTCCTCCTGGCCCAACATCTGCACACCCAGGAAGCTGCGCCCTTGCAACAGGCCATCCGCCTGCTGGGGCGTCTTCTCCATGCCGCTGAGGAGGCCGGCAGGATGGGCAGCGTCATCGAAATTTCTCTGGCGCAGGCCCTGGCCCACCGCGCTCGGGGCGACCTTCCCACTGCGCTGGAATCCCTGGCTCGGGCCCTCACCCTGGCTGAGCCGGAGGGGTACGTGCGCATCTTTGTGGATGAGGGGTCGCCCATGGCGGAGTTGCTGCAAGCTGCGGCCAAGGCCGGCCTCGCGCCGGACTACGTCCGTCGTTTGCAGGATGCCATTGCGCCTGCCGGGCCAGCTGCTCCGAGCCAGCGGGGTCTACTCGAGCCCCTCAGCGAACGGGAACTCCACGTCCTCAGGCTCCTGGCCACTGAGCTAAGCGGTCCCGAAATTGCTCGGGAGCTGGTGGTTTCGTTGAATACCATGCGCACCCACACCAAGAACATCTACGGCAAGCTTGGCGTGAACAGCCGCCGGGCCGCCGTGCGCCGGGCCCAGGAGCTCGAATTGCTTTAGCAGATGGCGCAGTTCGTAGTGCCCAGTTCGTAGCA
>CAYQEB010000070.1:2885-5853 GCA_964416395.1 uncultured Caldilineaceae bacterium
CGCACCCCAAATTCACCACATGGATCACCACACCTGGTGATGACGCCTCACCACATGCCCGGCTATGCTGGGGACGTCTCACAGAGACGCGTCAGTCACCCAGTTTTGTCGAGTAAGGAGAAAAACAATGGAAGTGCTTTATGGTGTGCTGTCTTGGGGCTCCCCGGTTGGCTTGGGTCTATTCTTCGTCGGAATGGGAACCGGGATGGGGGCGTTCTTCTGGGGCTTGTCCCGCTTCAACAAGCTATGAGCCCAGGTTTAGAGGTCAGGCCCAGGTTGGGTAGCCGTTACGCCGTCAAAGATGCGGCGCGGGCATTGGATGGGCCAGGGCCGCCTCGGCCGAATCGGTCATCCTGATGGCCAAGCCTGATGACCACGCATGGCTTCTGCGTTCCCAGCTAGACCTTCTTCGATCTCTCTACCCCCGATTTAGCCCCCGCCCCGACGTCAGGGTCACGTTCCCTGGCGTCGGGGCTTTTTGTATCCTCCCAACGCCCCCTGGGTGTTGACCCCTGTGCCCCAGTCGCCCCAAGCCCCACACGGATCACCACACCGATATCACCACACGGATCACCACACCTGGTGATGACGCCTCACCACATGCCCGGCTATGCTGGGGCCATCTCACGGAGATAAGGCAGTCACTGAGGAGTCACCGACACACGGACGAGGAGCACAATGCGTGAGCAACGCCGACCGAAGGAGGGGCATGATCGACCAAAAATCTACGAAATTCGCATGGCAGGACATCTGGATGACCGATGGGCGGCCTGGTTTGACGGCATGACCATCACCCTGGAAGAGACCGGCGACACCGTCCTGTCCGGGCCGGTGAGAGACCAGGCCGCCCTGCACGGGTTGCTCAAGAAAGTCCGCGATTTGGGTCTGCTGCTGCGTTCGGTCCGTTGCCTGGATGCCGATGAGGGAAGCCGGTGAGCCTGCTGAAGCAATCACAGATGGACACAAATTCACACAGATTTATGTTTGTGCACACCCGACCAATTTGTGCACACCCAACCAAGAGGAGCATTTCAAATGAACACCAAGATGAACGAGTTGTCCCCCTCCGGCTATGCCCGCGTAGCAGGCCTCCTGTACCTGATCATCGCCGTCGCCGCCGCGTTTGCCCACTTTGTCATCCCCGGCCAGTTCATCGTGCCAGGCGATGCCGCAGCTACGGCCAGCAACATTGTCGCCGCCGAATCCCTGTTCCGCGTTGGCGCGGTGGGCAGCGAGCTGATCGTTCTCCTCAGCGAGATCGTGCTGTCCGTTGTTCTGTACGTCCTGCTGAGGCCGGTGAGCCGCACCTTGTCCCTGGTGGCGGCCGTCTCTCGACTGACCATGACCGCCATCCACGGGCTCAACCTGCTCAACTACTACTTCGTTCTGCAACTCCTGAAAGGAGAGGCGTATGCGTCCGTCTTCGGGCAGGAGCAGATCCACGCGCTGGTGACCCTGTTCCTGGAAGGGCACAGCGTGGGCTTCACCATCGGCATCGCCCTTTTGGTCCCCCATGTCCTGATCCTGGGCTACCTGATCTACCGATCCGGCTATTTCCCCAAAGTGCTGGGCATCCTGTTTATGGCCGCCGGTCTCGGGTACCTGTTCGACGCAACGGGCCTGCTGCTCGTACCGACGTACACGACGACGCCCGGCGTGATCGCTGCGGTCATCGCAGTGGCTGAAATCGCCTTTCCCATCTGGCTCTTGGTGAAGGGCGTCAACAGCACGCAGTGGCGCGAACGCACCCTGGCCGCGGCGCCCGCCTAGCCGACCCAATCTGCCCGGCTCAACAGAAGGTTGCCGGCCGGCAACTCTGGCGGCTCCGACGCTGTCAGACGAAGCAGCACACTTCGAGGACAACGCACCCCAAAGAAATGAGAGGAACCACAATGAAAGCAGTTATGTACACCCGATACGGCCCCCCCGATGTCCTGCAGGTGCGGGAGGTGGACAAACCGGTCCCACAGGCGAACGAGCTGCTGGTAGCCGTCCATGCGTCCAGTGTGACCGCGGCCGACAGCATGATGCGGCAGGGAAAGCCCTTCTACGGCCGGCTCTTTCTCGGTCTGGCGGGCCCCAAACATCCCATCCCGGGCACCGGCTTCGCCGGCATTGTGGAAGCCGTAGGCGATAGAGTCACCCGGTTCAAGCCAGGGGACGCCGTGTTGGGGGAAAGCACCTTCGGCCCTGGCGCCAACGCCGAATACCTTTGTGTGGCCGAGGACGGGGTCGTGGCAGCCATGCCGGCCAGCCTGAGCTTCCCGGAGGCGGCGCCTCTCTGCGACGGGGCATTGACCTCCTGGGCTTTTCTGAAAGACCTCGGGCACGTTCAGCCGGGACAGCGAGTGCTCATCAACGGTGCGTCCGGCAGCCTCGGCACGGCAGCCGTGCAGATCGCCAAGCACCTGGGCGCAGAGGTCACCGGCGTGTGCAGCGCCCGCAACGTAGCGCTGGTGAAGTCCCTGGGCGCGGACCACGTGATCGACTACACCAGGCAGGATTTCACCGCCAGCGGCCAGACCTATCACGTCATCTTCGACACCGTGGGCAAGCGCTCCTTCTCCCGGTGCAAGGGTTCGCTCACCGAACAGGGCGTCTACCTGTCCCCGGTCCTTGGTCTGCGCCTGCTGCTTCAGATGCTCTGGACAGCCCGGTTCAGCAGCAAAAAGGCCATGTTTTCGGCCACGGGCCTGCGCGCCGCACCGGAACTGCGGGACTTCCTCGCCGAACTTGTGGAGCTGATCGAGGCCGGCGCGTTGAAATCGGTCACCGATCGGCGGTATCCACTGGAAGCAGCCGCCGACGCCCACCGCTACGTGGACCAGGGACACAAGCGCGGGAACGTGGTCCTGGCCATGGCGGCACGACAGAGCCGTTTGCATCCGATCCATTCGTAGTTGTTTGACCATTTGGAGGTTTCCACGATGTTCTCTCTTTTCTCTAAGCTTGGTGTCATAGCTAAACT
>CAYQEB010000070.1:5953-14804 GCA_964416395.1 uncultured Caldilineaceae bacterium
CTTGGTGTCATAGCTAAACTCGGTGTCATAGCAAACGTGCTCGTGAACCTGTTCACGTTGGTGTTCACATTTGCAGACGAGATATTCTCGCCCCTACGGCAGGCGCTCGAAAGCACGAGTGCAGCGCACCCGCCACCGGCGCGAACGCCCCAGAATGTGGGCGATCACGACTGGAATCCAAACAGGATCGCGTGGAATGCAGATCGAATCGCGATTCCAGACCAAGGCGTGGGCAAATTTCTATGAGCGCAAATTTCTATGAGCTTAGTCTCACGCAATGCTAACCAGGCAGAAGGCCAGCAACGAACGCCACCCCCCTGACGCGCGAACACCCCGGGCCCTGTGACCCGGGGTGTTCCTTCCTATTCCACCTTGTTCAGCTATCGTTTGCCCTGGGAAGCCCCGCCCGACGGAGCGCCGCTACACCCGCCACACCCCCTCCTCGTCCCCAGCCAGGAGACCCGCCTCCGTCCAGGCCAGGGTCAGGGCCGGGCGGCTGTCGGGGATGGGCTCCCAGTGCACCCCATCCCCGGAGCCCCAGAGCTGCTCGTCGTCGCTCAGGAGCCAGCCAGCCGGGGTGACCACCAGCGCGTTCACCTGCCGGGGCCCCTGGTTCAAGGGCACAAAGCTGTGGCCGAAGTCCTGGGAGATGAGCAGCCCCCGCTCCTCGGCGCCGGCCAGGGCCAGCCCCGTCTCGTGGAAGTCCGGGGAGACGGCCAGGCTCAGGATGACCCCCCGGGCCGCCAGGCAGCGTTTCCAGCCCCGACCGCCCCCAGGGGAACGGTAGATGCCGTCCTCCGTGGCCGCAAAGACCACCTCTCGCCCGGGCCAGGCGCCGGCCCCAGCCGGGGCCCAGGCCAGGTCCAACACGGTCAGATTCTCCAGCCCAAAGTTGCTGACCGCCCAGCTGCGCCCCCCATCCGTGCTGCGCAGAACGCCCCCGCCGTCCGTCCCCGCCAGGACCAGACCGCTGGTCTCCACATCCGGGGACGCCGCCAGGCAGAGGACCGGCTCCTGGACCTGGTCCATCCATGCGGCCTGCCAGCCCTCCGCCCACTCCGGGCCGGGCATCTCGCTGGGCTCCCAGGGCCGGTAGGCCACGCCGTGGGGCGCGCCCCCCACCAGGATCCGCTCCGGCAGGGCCAGGCAAGAGGTGGGCTGCTCCTGGGGCTGGGGAACCGGCTCCAGCCCCTCGTCGGTGACCAGGAAGAGACCGCCCGGCCCAGCGGCCCACACACGGTCTCGGATGGCGGAAATGGAGAGGATCACGCTCATGTTCAGGGCTCCAAACTCTCTTCAGGATGACGATGGTAGACGATGGCATCGGTGGTCAGGGCCATGAGCCCCCCGCTGATCCCCGCGGTCAGGGAGACCTCCACCGCCCCAGCCACGTCCAGGACCCCAGCCTCCCAGGCGGAGACCAGCCGCCCCTGGCGCAGATCGTAGGTGGCGTCCGGGCCGGCCTCCGCCACTCTGGCCAGGACCAGCCCCCCCGGGATGTGGGCGTTGCCCAGGAGCTGGGTCATGGGCTCGGCCAGGACCTGGCCCAGGAGACGCACCCCGGCCTGGGCGTCTGGATCCGAGAGGGCCAGGGCCTCCAGGGCTGGCCGGCTGTGGAGCAAAGCCGCGCCGCCACCCGGGACCAGGCCGCTCTCCAGGGCCAGGGCGGTGACCCGCAGAGCCCGCCGAGCCTTTCGCTGCCGCAGCTCCCCTTCCGGGCGCGTGGCTGCCCCCAGGTGCAGCTCCCCCATGCCCCCGCTCAGGCTGGCCAACCGCTGCCCCAGCTTGCTCGCCTCTTCCGACTCGGGTTGAAGCTGACGCAGACGACGCCGCAGCTCCTCCAGGCGGGGCGCCAGGGCCGCCTGCTGCTCCCGGGTGGGCGCCAGGATCAGGCTCCCCTGGGTCACCTCGGCCCGCTGCGCCCGGCCCAGATCCTGGGAGCGAGCTCGACCTGGGGTGCGGATCTGCCCGTCTCCCAGCAGGGTGGCCCCGGCCAGCGTGGCCAGGTCGGCCAGGGTGCGGGCCAGATCCCCGGCCACCGCCTTGGGCTGGACCGCGATGGGCTGGACTGGCGCATCCTTGGCCTGGGCGTTGCGGAGCAGCACGCCCAGGGCCTGGTGGCTGAAGCGCCGGGCCAGGATGAGCAGAGGCCCGCCCCCGGCCTGGAGCCCTGCCTCCAGCAAGGCCACCGCCTGGGACGCCTGCTCCAGGGCCCCGTCCACCACAGCCACCCGGGGCCAGGCCAGCACCGTCCGCCGCTTCACCGGGTCCGCGTAGAAGTGGAGGCTGGCCATCTGGGCCGGCACATGCCCCCCGTGGATGTACCGCCACTCCAGATACGGGGCCACGTAGCTCTCCGTGCGCACGTAGCCCGTGGGCCCCAGGAGGAAGCGCATCTCCCCCACGGCTGCCGCCAGGGCCCGCTCGCCCGTCACCTGGAGGGCCACCTCGGAGAGCTGGTCCTCGCTGGTCACTGGCCGGGCCAGCCCTTGTAGATGGGCCAGGACCGCCTCCTGGCCGGCCCGGATGCCCCGAGCCAGCTGCATGGCGTTCACCCCAGCCTGGATCAGCGTCCGGGCGCCCCGAAAGAGGGCCCGGCAGAGGATGGCCGCCAGGACGCCCCCGTCCCCGGCCTGCTGGCCCACCCGCCAGACCAGGTTGCGCAGGAGCATGGCCCCCACGTCCAGGGTGGGGTCCCCCAGGCTGATGACCCGGCGCACGATGGTGGCCGAGTCGTCCAGAAGCTCGGGAGACTTGCCCCGATCTTTGTAGGCCACGTGGCTGCCCCCAGGGCCAAAGGTGGGAGCCAGGAGCTGGAAGAGGCGCTCCATCCCCTGGCCGAGCTGGTGGCTGGTGACAGGCTGGGCGGTGACGTGTGGTCGGTTGGCTGGCCCTTGCCGGGCCCCGCGAGAGGGGGGCGGTGGTCTCATGGCTCCTCCTGCCAGACGCCTTGCACCAGCTCCACGTCCATATCCAGGGCCTCCTGAAGGGTGCCCAGATTGCGCCCCGCGTCCCAGATCTCCATGGCCGCGTCCCCTGCCGCCAGGGCCTCGATCTGCACCCAGCCGCTCTGGGCGTCGAAGTGGCAACGCAGGTCCCGGATCACCTGGTGGCGGCCCCGCTCCAGGAGCTCGGCCAGGCGGATGATGCCGGCCAGGATGGGCAGGCCCCGGCGGTCCTCCGCGGTGAGCAGGGAGCGGAGTTCCCCGCCTTTGGGCGTGCCTTTGCTCCGGTGGTAGCGGCAGAGCAGGGCGATCAGGGCCAGCTCCCGGGGTGTGTAGCCGGGCAGGGCCGAGTTGCGGACGATGTAGTCCGAGTGGAGGTGGTGGTTCTCGTAGTCGATGGCCGTGCCCACGTCGTGGAGCAGGCCAGCGGCCCAGAGCAGCTCCCGGTAACCTGGCGCCAGGCCGTGGACCGGCCTCAGGTCGTCGAACATGCGCAGGGCCAGGAAGGCCACCTGGTGGCTGTGGGCCGTGTCGCTGCCGAAGTTGCGGGCCAGGTTCAGCACGCTGAAGCGCCGCAAGTCCGAGAAGACGGGCTGCTCCTGGTGGGCCAGGAAGCGCTCGAAGAAGAGCCCCTCCCGCAGGCCGCCCCGGCTGATGGTGATGCCCGAGAAGCCGCTCTGCTCCAGGAGGCTGGCGTAGACCAAGGCGCCAGCGTGGACGATGTCCGCTCGGTCCCGGCGCAGGCCCGGCAGGGCCCGTCGCTTGGCCAGGGAGAGCCGCCAGAGCTGGTCGCTGAGGGAGCGAAGGCGTTTGCCGGGGAGCTGGTAGCCGTGAACCACGTCCAGGGGATAGCCCTGGCTGCGTTGGTCCATCTGGGCCAGGTTGCGGATGGTGCCGCCGATGCCCACCAGCTGGTCCCCAGGCTGGGCCTGGAACCAGTCCAGCGGAGCCAGCTGCTCCTGGACGAAGCGGCCTAGCGCCTTCACCTGCTCTGGCTTCACCGAGTCCGGGCCCAGGAAGGTCTCGGTCATGCGCAGGGCGCCCAGGGGGAGGCTGGCGCTGCGCCGGGGCAGGCCGTCCCGCACCTCCACCACCTGGACGCTGCCGCCCCCCAGGTCCACCACGAAGCCCTGGGTCAACCCGGTGGTGTTGATGGCTCCCAGCGCGCCGTAGTAGCCCTCTTCTTCCCCGGAAAGCACCCGCAGTTTCCATCCGCTCTCCCGCTCGGCCCGGGCCAGGAAGGAGTCCCGGTTGGCCGCGTCCCGGACTGCGCTGGTGCAGACCACGGTCACCTCCTCCACGGCCATGGTCTGGCTGAAGGAGCGGAACATGCGCAGGGCGTTGAGGCTGCGCTCCATGGCCTGGGCCCGGAGCACGTTGGTCTCCCCCATGCCCGCCCGCAGGCGCACCACCTCCCGGACCTCGTCCACCAGGTGGTAGCAGCGGCCTGGCGTGTAGTCGTAGATGACCAGGCGCATGGTGTTGGAGCCCAGGTCCACCACGCCTGTGCGATGGAGCGCAGTCGAGCTCGAGGGGGGTTGGAATGGGGTTCGGGTGGAGGGTTGGGTGGTCATAGGAATTGGCTGAATTGGCTGATCTGACGAGTTCACGGGTTGGATGACCGATGGCGTGAAGGCATCCCAGGGGCCAATCCAGGGGCCGAGGCGGTCGGTTCACCCCTACAGGTTCGCTCCTACTGGTTCGCCCCTACTGGTTCGCTTCGACTACCCCGTCCACCCGCTCCCGCCAGCCCGAGGCCTGGGTCCATTCCTGGATGCGCTGGCCCAGATCCGGGGGCAGGGCGGCCAGGGTCTCCCGGATGTCCAGGCGGCCGATGAGCCGGTCGAAATGGCCAAAGCCGGGCTGGTTGGCCGCGCTGGGGTAGGGAAGCCAGGCGAATTCCTCCGGGTGTTGACGGAGGATCTGGGCCAGGAGGTGGAGCCCCCCGGCCACCGGCCGCAGCCGGGCTGGGTCCGTGGGATGGAGCATGACGCCCTGGCAGTGGATCCCGGCATGTTTGCCGCTGCTGGGGACGAAATGGATCCCCCGGGCCCGGATGCCGGGCAGACCCAGGGCGTTGAAGGAGTGGGCCAGGCGCCAGCCGTCCAGCCAGGGGGCCCCCACCACCCGGAAGGGCAGGGCAGTGCCCCGTCCCTCGCTCAGGTTCGTCCCCTCGAAGAGACAGGTCCCGGGGTAGAGGAGGGCCGTCTCGTAGCTGGGCATGTTGGGGGAAGGGGGCAGGAAGGGGTTGCCCGTCCCTGGCCAGTGATCCTGGCGCCGCCAACCGGCCACCGGGATCACCCGCAGCGCCAGGTCCAGCCCCCGCTCCCTCTGCCAGAGCCGGGCCAGCTCCCCGGCCGTCAAGCTGTGGCGCACCGGGATGGACCAGCGCCCCACAAAGCTGGAGACATGGGCCTCGTCCAGCATGGGGCCCTCCGCGGCGGCCAGCTCCCCGCCCAGGGGGTTGGGCCGGTCCAGCACCCAGAGGGGCGTGCCCGTCTCCGCGCAGGCCTCCATCACATGGGAGAGGGTCCAGATGTAGGTGTAGTAGCGGCAGCCGATGTCCGGGATGTCGAAGAGGAGGATGTCCACCTCCGTCAGCATGGCTGGAGTGGGCCGCCGGGTGGCCCCGTAGAGGCTGGTGACGGGCAGCGCGGTGAGGGGATCCACGCCATGGCCCACCGGGGCGCCGTCCGGGGCCGCGGCCCCCAGGCCGTGCTCCGGAGAGAAGAGCCGGACCAGCTTCACCCCGGCCCGAAGCAAGGCCACCCGGCTGGGGACCAGGACGCCTCCTGGGGAGGCCAGGCTGGTGGCGGCCGCGTCGTTGGTCACCAGGCCGACCCGGGCCCTGGTCAGGGCGTCCGGTGGGTCCGCCAGCAGGAGATCGATGCCGAAACGGGTTGGGGCCACGGGATATGCGGGCTTGGGTTGCGGGTTCAGGTCGGTCGGGTCGGGCGGGGGATGGGCGGAAAAACAGGGACGGCAACCGGGCCGCCCCTGTCTCTTCAAACGCTGCTTCCAGCGATAGGTTGGCACAACACGGGTCATCTGCCTGGGCCGTGAAGGCAAGGGCTAGGCCGACGCCTTCTCCTCGGCGGCGCTCGCGTTCCCGTTGCTGCGGATCAGGCTCTTGTCCTGGTACTTCTTGCCTTCCTCGATGAGCATCACCGGGATGCCGTTGCGAATGGGGTAGCGGTAGCCGGTGCGGGGATTGAGCAGGAACTTGCCGTCCTCCACCAGCTCCAGGGGGCCCTTGTCCTCGGGGTCCACCAGGATCTTCAGGAGTTCCGGGCTGATCTCGCCGCCCAGGGGAGCCTCCTCCAGAGGGGTCACAGGCTTCTCGGGCAGGACGCCGGTGCTGGTGGCCCCCTCCTGCTGGCCCAGGAGCTTCTTCACCGCCATGGCCACCCCGGCCACGATGCCCAGAAACAGCAGGGTCTTGAAGAACTTTTTCATAGCACCCTCCATTTTGTCTATGCGAAACACCGCGAAAAACGGGTCGATGTTGAGCCCCTTGCCGCCTCAATCTTAGCACAAAAGGCGGAATTGGTGAAACCTTTGGGGTCAATTCAGGCCGGGCGTCCCAGGGGCTCTTGGGGGGGGCGCCTTTTCCCGGGACGGATCTCCTGTGCTATAGTGGACAGCGCTGAGGATCGGCCCGGCCAGCTGCGCCGGCCACCCGTCCTGGCCATCCATCCGGATCCCCCTACTGATCCCATCCAACCCCACGGAGGCAGCCAGCACCATGTCCGACCGAGAACGAACCGACACCCACGCCCCCTCGCCCCTGCCCGGCCAGGAGCTCCCCTTCCCCACCCTGCGGGACGTGCTTCGGGCCCGCCAGGTGGTGAACGCACACCTGGCCCGGACCCCTCTGCACCGCTACCCAGCCCTGGACGCCCTGGTGGGAGCCCAGGTTTATGTCAAGCACGAGAACTACCAGCCCATCGGCGCCTTCAAGATCCGGGGCGGCATCAACCTCATCTCCCGCCTGGAGCCCCAGGAGCGGGCCCGGGGCGTGGTCACCGCCTCCACGGGCAACCATGGCCAGTCCATCGCCTACGCGGCCCGGCTCTTCGGCGTCCAGGCCACCATCGTGGTGCCAGAAGGGGCCAACCCGGTGAAGGTGGAGGCCATGGAGAGCCACGGGGCCCGGGTGATCTTCCACGGGGCCAACTTCGACCAGGCCAAGCTCCACTGCGAGGAGCTGGCTCGCACCCAGGGCATGCGCTACATCTCCTCTGGGGACGAACCCCTGCTCATCGCCGGGGTGGGCACCTACGCCCTGGAGATCCTGGAGGAGGCGCCGGACGTGGAGATGATCTTCGTCCCGGTGGGCGGGGGCAGCGGCGCAGCCGGGAGCAGCCTGGTGGCCAAGTCCATTGACCCCAGCATCCAGGTGGTGGGCGTCCAGTCCAGCGCCTCCCCTGCAGCCTACCTGACCTGGCGGGACCGCTCCTGGCGCCGCGCGGAGAACCGCTCCGTGGCCGGGGGGCTGGCCACAGGCGAGCCCTTCATGCTGCCTCAACGCATGCTGTGGGAATACCTGGACGATTTCGTGCTGGTGGAGGATGCAGCCCTGCTGGAGGGGGTGCGGATCTACCTGGAGAAGGCCAAGACCCTGGCCGAACCGGCCGGGGCGGCTCCCCTGGCCGGGGCTCTCTCTATGCCGGAGCGGGTGGCCGGCAAGAAGATCGCCCTGATCCTCAGCGGGGGGAACATCGCACCTGATCAGCTGCGCACCTGCCTGGGCTGAACATCCGCGAGGGGTCAGCGGAAGAAGCCAGAAGAAGCTAGAGGAAGAAGAAAGCCACGCCCAGGATGGCGTAGAGGACCAGGAGCATGGCCCCCTCCAGCCAGTTGGACTCTCCGTCCTGGGCGATGAGGGCGGCGATGATGCTGGAGGCCAGGAGCGCGGCCACCTCGAACTGGTTGAAGGCCAGCTGCATGGGATTGCCCAGGGCCAGGCTGATGAAGACCAGGAGAGGGGCCACGAAGAAGGCGATCTGCAGGCTGCTGCCCAGGCTCACGGCCAGGCTCAGCTCCATCTTGTTCTTCAAGGCCACCTGGACGGCCACGATGTGCTCGGCCACGTTGCCCACCAGGGGAATGATGATCACCCCGATGAAGAACTCGCTCCACCCCAGGGCCTCCACCGTGTGCTCCACCGAGCCCACCAGGATCTCGCTGAGCCAGGCGATGCCCACCGTGGCCAGGGCCAGCACCACCAGGGCCACCGGCACGCTCCAGGTGGCGTGATGGGTGGGGGGCACCGCGCCGGGCTGGGTCTCCCCCCGCTTCAGGGTGAAGCTGTAGGCGATGCTCAGCACGTACATGAGGATGAGGACCACCGCGGTGCCCATGCTCAGGGCCTCGGTGGCGAAGAAGCCCTCCGGCCCGTTGCGGATGGAGGCGATGAACAGGGAAGGCACAGCCAGCCCCGCCACCGCCAGGACCAACAGGGTGCCGTTCACGTTGGCCTGGCGCCGGTCGAAGATCTGGACGCCGTTCTTCAGCCCGCCCAGGAGCAGAGAGAGCCCCAGGACCAGGAGCAGGTTGCCCAGGATGGAGCCGGTGATGCTGGCCTTCACCAGCTCCAGGAGGCCGGCCTGGATGGCAAAGATGGTGATGATGAGCTCCGCGGCGTTGCCCAGGGTGGCGTTCAGCAGCCCACCAGCCCGGGGGCCCATGTGCAAAGCCAGCTCCTCCGTGGCCGTGCCCATGATCCCGGCCAGAGGCACCACCGCCAGGGCCGAGAGGATGAAGAGCCAGGTCTCGTTCCACCCCAGGAAGGAGCCGACGATGGCCACCGGAACCAGCACCAGGAGGATGTCGTAGGGTTTCGCCGAGTAGGCGCCGATCTTCAAAGCGGTCGCTCCTTTTTCTGTGACGCGACTTTGGGACGC
>CAYQEB010000070.1:14904-21383 GCA_964416395.1 uncultured Caldilineaceae bacterium
GACGCGACTTTGGGACGCAACTTTGGGACGTAACTGTCACTTGGCAATGTCACACTGCCGACGATGCGAAGGCCCAGGGCCTGTCCTGCCAGACGCTCAGGGAGGGCCATAAAACGTGGGCCCATTTTAGCATAGCCCTCAGGGATGTCGAACCTGGAGCCCGCTCAAGGCCGTGCATCCCCGCCCCTGCGTTGAGGCGGCGGGCGATCCTCATTTTTTCGGCCTTTTTTCAGCCCAAGCATGCCGCTTTTCGGTCAAAATGTGCCCCGATATATTGACAAACTTCAATATAGATGGTAGAGTGGCCGGTATCCAGGCTGGCTGTATCCCAGCCCCCAGTCCTTTCATCCCAGTCATTTGTAGAAAAAATCTTTGCAGAAAAGGAAAATGAAATGGCCACCACAGGCGAAAAGAGCCGTCAGGACGCGAGCCGCTCTCCCTGCTGTGGCCTGGTGGAGGAGGTGGAGCTGCTGGACACCGAGGCCGCGGCCCTGGCCGTGCTCTTCAAAGCGCTGGCCAACCCGGTCCGCCTCCAGATCCTGGACATCCTCAGCCGTCACCACGGGAACATCTGCGTTTGTGACATCGAAGGCCAATTCAACCTCTCCCAGCCCACCATCTCCCACCATCTGGGGGTGCTGCGCCGGGCCGGGTTGGTCACCAAGGAACAGCGAGGGCTGTGGGTCTACTATTCCCTGCGCCCTGAGAGCCTGGAGAAGGCAGAGATGTTCCTGGAGGGGTTGGGAGGCAAGGGGGCCGTTGATCCAGTGAGCCGGTGAGCCGTTGATCGGTTCCCGGGGAAGGCCGCCTGGTCGCGGCCGAGGGCTGTGCGCCCCGCCGTTTTTTTCGCCCACTACATCGAATATCTTCAATCTACCCAGGAGATCCTGGCCCATGACAGACAACACGCTCACGCTGGAAGCGGCCACGCCCCAGGACTGGCCGGCCATCCAGGCCCTGCTCCAGGGGGCCGGGCTGCCTGTGGAAGGGCTGACGGAGCACCTCACCACGGCCCTGGTGATCCGAGGTCCGGAAGGCCTGGTGGCCTGCGGAGCCCTGGAGGTCCACGGAGAGAGCGCTCTGCTCCGCTCCCTGGCCGTGAGGGCCTCCCGGCGCGGCCAGGGCCTGGGAGGACGGCTGGTCCACGCCCTGCTGGCCCTGGCCCAGGAGCGAGGCATCCGCCGGGTCACCCTGCTCACCGAGACCGCGGCGGATTTCTTCCCCCGCTTCGGCTTTCGCCCCATCCCCCGGGCCCAGGTGGATCCGGCGATCCGGGCCTCCCCGGAATTCACCCACCTCTGCCCCCAAAGCGCCCAGGCCCTCCTGTGGGAGCGAGCGGACGGCCCCGGGTCCGGATGATGCGCCTGCCGGGCGCCGCTCAGCACGCCTGTTCACCTGGCCTGTTCACAGAACCAAACCATCTGAAGTCCTCAACCACCCAAACCCAATCACCCAAATCTAACTGTCCAGGAGAAATTTCATGACAACCTCGGGAAACAGCGAAATCCGTCAAGACGAAATCCGCCAGATTGTGCGGGAAAACTACCGCCAGGTGGCCGTCCAGGAGGAAGGCTGCTGCGGTCCCTCCTGCGGATGCCACTCGGAGCCGGAGGCCCTCTCCCAGCTCATGGGCTACAGCCTGGAGGAGATCCAGGCCGTGCCCGAGGGCGCCAACATGGGCCTGGGCTGCGGCAATCCCCAGGCCATCGCCGGCCTGCAGACCGGGGAGGTGGTCCTGGACCTGGGCAGCGGCGGGGGCTTCGACTGTCTGCTGGCCGCCCGCCAGGTGGGCCCCACAGGACAGGTCATCGGTGTGGACATGACCCCGGAGATGGTCAGCAAGGCCCGGCGCATCGCCCAGGAGATGGGGGTGACCCACGTGGAGTACCGCCTGGGCGAGATCGAGCACCTGCCGGTAGCCGACGCCAGCGTGGACGTGATCATCTCCAACTGCGTCATCAACCTCTCCCCGGAGAAGGAGCAGGTCTTCCGGGAATCCTTCCGGGTGCTGAAGCCGGGAGGCCGTCTGGCCATCTCGGACATCGTCACCAGCGCCCCCCTGCCCCCGGAAGTGCGCCAGGACATGGCCCTCTACACCGAGTGCGTGGCCGGCGCCGCCTCCGTGGACGAGCTGGAGGCCATGCTGGCCCGCATCGGCTTCCAGGAAGTGGCCATCCGCCCCAAGGAGGAGAGCCGCACCCTGATCCGGGAGTGGGAGCTGGGCGGAAACCTGGACGACTACATCCTTTCCGCCACCATCCAGGCCCGGAAGCCAGGCCAGGTCTGAGCCATCCCGTCAACTTGACCCTTTTTCCGCCTTAGCGCACAATGGGCAGGTCACCTGGAGGGCCTGCCCATGTATTTCACCTTCACCCACCCCTATCGGCACCTGAAGCGCTACCAGGAGATCGGCCGAGTTCTGGTCTCCCACGGCTTCGGCGAGTTCCTGGACCAGATGCAGCTCCTGCCCGTCCTGAACGTGCCCCGGCGGCTCCTGCGCCGCGCGCCTCGGGAGCCAGTGGGCGCGCCGGTGCGACTGCGCCTGGCCCTGGAGGAGCTGGGGCCCACCTTCGTGAAGTTCGGGCAGATCCTGAGCACTCGCCCGGACGTCCTGCCCCCGGAGTACATCGAAGAGCTGAGCAAGCTTCAGGACACCGTGCCCCCGGCCCCCACGGAGCTCATCCGCAAGCAGATCGAGGCGGAGCTGGGCCAGCCGCCCTCGGCCATCTTCGCCACCTTCGACGAGGAGCCCCTGGCCGCGGCCTCCCTGGCCCAGGTCCACGCAGCCACCCTCCAGGATGGCACAGAGGTGGTGGTCAAGGTGCAGCGGCCGGACATCCGGCCCATCATCGAGACAGATCTAGAGATCCTCATGGACCTGGCCCGGCTGGCCCAGCGCCACACCCCCCTGGGCCAGATCTACGACCTGGAGGACATCGCCGAGGACTTCGCCTACACCCTGCGCAACGAGCTGGACTACCGACGGGAGGGGCGCAACGCGGACCGGTTCCGGAAGAACTTCCAGGAGGAGCCCCACCTCTACGTGCCCCTGGTCTACTGGGAGTACACCACCAGCCGGGTCCTGGTCCTGGAGCGGATCTACGGCGTCAAGATCGACGACATCCAGGGGCTGAAGGCCGCAGGCTACGACACCCGGGAGATCGCCCTCCACTCGGCCCGGATCATCATCAAGGAAGTGCTGGAGGACGGCTTCTTCCACGCGGATCCCCACCCGGGCAACTTCCTGGTCATGCCCGGCCACGTGATCGGGGCCATGGATTTCGGCATGGTGGGGCAGCTGGACAACTGGCTCAAGGAGGAGCTGGTCCGCCTCTACATCGTCTCCGTCCAGATGGACACCGAGGGGGTGGTGGAGCAGCTCATCCGCATGGGCATGGCCCAGGCCTACGTGGACCGGCGCCGCCTGCAGCGGGACATGAGCCGCCTGCTCACCAAGTACCGGGGCCTGCCCCTGCGGGAGATCCGGGCCACGGAGGTGGTCCGGGACATCATGCCCATCGCCTTCCGCCACCACCTGCGCTTCCCCACGGACCTCTGGCTCCTGGGCAAGACCCTGAGCATGATGGAGGGGGTGGCCCTGCAGCTGGACCCGGAGTTCGACATGTTCGCGGTGAGCGAGCCCTACGTGCGCAGGTTCGTGCGCCAGCTCTACTCCCCGTCCGCAGTGAGCCGACGGGTGGCCCTGAGCGCCCGGCAGTGGAACGACCTGGCCCGGGATCTGCCCCGGCACGCCAACCGGCTCATCAGCGCGGCTGCGGAGGGACGGGCCCGGGTGGTGCTGCAGATCGAGCAGGACAACCCCCTGCTGAAACAGTTGAACCGGATCACCAACCGGCTGGTCATCGGGCTGATCACCGCGGCCTTCATCGTGGCTCTGGCCCTGCTCTTCCCCCTGCTCAGCTTCGCCTGGCCCTGGCCGCTGATCACCTGGCTGACCCTCATCGGCTTCGGCGCAGCTAGCCTCCTGGGGCTCTGGCTGCTCCTCTCCATCTGGCGCTCCGGGTAGCCGGGACGCCCCGCCCCCGAACTCTGTCCACCATCCAATCCCCCACGCCTCCCTGGGAGATCGGCATGCGCGCTCTGCTCCCCACAGCCCGACGAGGGTACTGGACCACCTGGTTCTCCGCCCTGCTCTTCTTCGCCGCCTTCTACACCCTCCTGGTGCCCCTTCCCCTCTACCTGGCCCAGATCCGCCTGCCCGACTGGCAAATCGGCCTGATCCTGGGCGCCTTCGGCGTGGCCTCCCTGGTGGGCCGCCCCCTCACCGGCCTCCTCACGGACCGTTGGGGCTATCGGACGGTCATCCTGGTTGGGACCCTTTCTCTGGCTCTGGGCGCAGCCGGAGCACCCATGACCACCTCCCCAGTGGCCCAGTTCCTCCTGCGCATCCTCCAGGCCGGGGGATACATCGCCTTCACCACCGCGGCCACGGCCCTCATCGCGGAGCTGGCCCCCAAGGATCGCCAGGGGGCGGCCATGGCCATCTTCGGCATGGCGGCCAACGTGGCCATGACCCTGGTGCCGGTGCTCATCAGCGCGGCCCTGGGCTGGCTGAGCATCCCCAACGCCCTGCGCCTCTGCGCCCTGCTGGCTGTGGTGGCCGGCCTTCTCATCGGACGCAGCCAGGTGGCCGGTGAGCGCGGGTCCGCCCCCATCCCCTGGCGAGGGATGTTCGACTTCCCGCCTCTGCTGCGCTGGCCCATGGTCGTCACCGCCCTCTTCGGCGCCAGCTTCGGTGTCTTCTTCCAGTTCCTGCCCCTCCTGGCCGAGCGCCGGGGCATCCAGCCCGTGGGCCTGGCCTACACCGTCTATGGCCTGGGGATCATCCTCACCCGGCTGAGCACCGGTCGCCTGCTGGACGGCCCCCATCGGGGCCGCATCCTGGCCCTGGCCACCGGGATCCTGGCCCTGGGGCTCCTGGGCTTCAGCCAGGCCCAGGCCATGCTCTGGCTCCTGGCCGCGGCCATCCTGGTGGCCTTCGGATCCGGCATCCTCCACCCGGCCCTCATCGCCCTGCACGTGGAGCTGAGCCCGCCCAGCCAGCGGGGACGGGCCACTGCGGCCTTCTACCTGGCCTTCGACCTGGGCATCGGCATGGGATCCTGGCTGCTCTCCCCGGTGCTCCAGGGCTTTGGGCTCACTGGGCTCTTCACGGTGGCCGGGGCCATCGCCCTGATCACCCTGGCGCCCTTGATGCGCCTGCCCCTGCCGAGCCGGGGGAGCTAGCCGACGGGCAGCACGCCCACGTAGCGGGCTCGGGGGCGGATGAGCTGCTGGGAGCGGTACTGCTCCAGGGCGTGGCCGATCCAGCCCACGGTGCGGCCCAGGGCGAAGAGGGCCAGGGGCGCGCCCGGCGGCAGCTCCAGAGCCCGGGCCAGGGTCACCAGGCCGAAGTCCAGGGTGGGCCGCTCCCCCAGGAGGGTCTGGGCCGCCTGGGTCACCGCCTGGGCCAGGGCCACCGCCGGGGACCCAGGTCGGGCCTCCTCAGCCCGGGCCAGCAGCCACCGAGCCCGGGGATCCCCCTCCGGGTAGAGGGGATGCCCGAAGCCCGGGATGGGCTCTCCCCGCTTCAGCCGGGCCGCCAGCACCTCCTCCGCCTGGTCCGGCGCCTCCACCTGATCCAACAGGGCCTCCACCCGCTCCGTGTAGCCGCCGTGGCGAACGCCCTGGAGCGCGGCCAGGCCGGCCTGCACGACCCCGTAGGGCGCGGCTCCGGCAGAGGCCGCGCAGCGGGCAGTGAAGGCGGAGACGTTCAGCTCGTGGTCCGCGCAGAGGACCAGGGCCCCGTCCAGGAGCCGGGCCGCCCCGGGGTCCTGGGGGACCCAACGACGCTGCAGGGTCTCGGCGATCCGGGCGGGAAGCGCGTCCTGGCCCACTGCGGTGGCGGTGAGCAGGTGGAGGATGCGGGCGCCGGTGCGGGCCACCGGCCGGGGACGCAGATCGTAGGCGGTGCGATCCAGGGCCCCGGCCAGGGGCAGGATGGCCTGAAAGGCCTCCACCGGGCGGAGCCGGGGCCAGGAAGCCCGCACCGGGGCCAGCTGCTCCAGGAGGGAAGTCATCTGGGTGGCCTGGAAGAGTTCGGGCAGATCCGGCGCGCTGGACTCCGTTTCCTCTTCGGTCCAGATGAGGGCGGCCACCTGCTCGATGGTGCACCTTTCGGCCAGGGCCAGGACGTCGTGGCCCCGGTAGTAGAAGCGGCCGTCCTGGATCAGGGTGATGGCCGACTCCAGCAGGGGCGCGCCCCAGTGCAGGGCCTTCTCCACCGCCCGGGTGGGGTCCCGGCGCAGCTCCTTGCGCTCCTTCAGCCGCTGCACGTCCTCCGCCCGGTAGCGGCGACGTCGACGCGGCCCGCCGGCCTCCTCCGAGCGGATCAGCCCCCGGCTCACGTAGGAGTAGAGGGTGGCCAGGCTGATGCCCAGCTCCTGGGCCGCTTCCTGGGCGGAGAGATAGTGGGGGGA
>CAYQEB010000071.1:0-2839 GCA_964416395.1 uncultured Caldilineaceae bacterium
GCCCTGTTCCTCGTCTTGAGCCTGGCCGTGACGCCCGCCTACATTGTCACCGGCTTCAAACGCGTCCGCAATGTGCGCCGAGCTCTGGGCCTGTACGCCTTTTTCTATGCCGCCTTGCACTTCATCGCCTATGCCTGGCTCCGCTACGGCTGGGACCTCTACCAGATCGGCCTGGATGTCGCGGACAGAGACGCGGCGAAATTTGGCGTCGCCGCCCTGTTGATTCTCACCCTGCTGGCCATCACCTCCACAAAGGGCTGGCAACGCCGGCTGCGAAAGGGGTGGATCCGTCTGCACAAGCTGGCCTATGTCTCGGCGATGCTGGTGATGTTGCACTTCATCTGGGTTCGGGAGGAGGACTTCCGCCAGCCCCTGGCCTGGACCGGCTTTCTGCTCCTGCTGTTTGTCCTCCGGCTGCCGGCGATTCGGCGGTGGTTCACTGCCCGGCGTAACGCGAAAAGGGTGGCGGCAAGCTCAAGGCGCTTTGTCGGCAAAATGCAGATCACCCATGCAGAGTCGGCGTAAGAGCGGCGACTCCCGGGACATCAGGGGCTGATGCCTTCAGCTACTTCTTCGTCCAACAGCGCTTGGAAAGGGCTACCGAAAACACCCACATTGGTTTACAATAAGGTCTACCGGGACACGCGCGAACGGGATCCCCTGGGCCATGGGAAAGGTTGAGATTTGCGGCCGTCGGCAGGCAGCTCAGGGGACAGTAATGGACGGGAACGTCAGCTGGACACGGTGGACCTCGGATCCGTGGGCGTCCATGTCTCACGCTGCTGCGCACGGCCATGAATCTACGGCTCTACGCCCGGCCCCTGGTGCCTTTGCCCGCCACCGCCTGGGATCCCGCTCCTGGGAGGGCGGCATGTCGAGCACGTCCCTCGGGCGTGGAATCTCGATCTGGACATCGGATACTTACGGGAAAACAGCATGCCGACAGGCAAACTTTCACCGGACTCTCCCTCTAAACTCCAATCACCGGTCCCCCGCTGGACCTTTTCCCAGTGGCTGGAACGCCGGGGCATCCCATTGGGTCAGCAGCTTCGCATTGTGCAATGGGGGTTGCCACTGCTGCTCTCCTTGATCGTGTTCGCGGACGAAATCTGGGAACACCTGATTGAGAAACGCGAGACTATTGTCTCGGAGAACTTCCTGGCCGAAGTGATCTTCTTCGGCGTCCTAGGACCGATCGCTGTCTTCCTGGTGCTGTGGTGGGTGCGGAGCGAATGGCGCGAACGGGAACATGCTCAGTCTGTGTTACGGGAAACCTACAACCAACTAGCCGAAGCCCAGGAACGGCTCACCGAACTGCACCACCAGCGCGGAGAGCTGTTGAACCGAGTACTGCGCATTCAGGAGGAGGAACGCCGTCGGGTGGCCCGGGAGATCCACGACGAGTTAGGGCAACTGCTCACCGGACTCAGCCTGCACCTGCGGCACTACCAGGAGGCAATCCCGGCGGAGCTCACCCCAGTGCGGGAGCAGATAGCGTACCTCAACGATCTGGTGCAACAGACCATGGAGCAGGCCCACCAGATCATCGTCGACCTGCGCCCAGCATCCTTGGATGACTATGGGCTCCTGCCGGCGCTAGAAGAGGAGCTCCAGAAACGTCTGGATCCGCTCGCCATCGCCTATGACGTCCAAGTGGAGGGCGATCCGAATTGTCTTCAACCCGAACAGGCGACAGCAGCCTTCCGCATCGCCCAGGAAGCCATTACCAACATCATTCGTCACGCCAATGCCCAGCAGGTGACCGTCATCCTGCGTTGCGGGGAAGGGGCGTGCGAGCTCCTTGTGGAGGACGATGGCGTCGGCTTATCCGCCACGTCGACTGGGAAGACCGGGCGCCAAGGGGTGGGGATCCTAGGCATGCAGGAGCGAGCAGCTGCCGTCGGCGGTCGCGTGGAGGTGAGCCCGAGAGAGCCTCGAGGGACACGAGTGCATGTCCTGCTGCCAGCCCAGCCCGACCGGATCTCTGCCACAGCCAGGCTGGATGTCACCCATCCGGCGCCGCGACAGAAGCCGGAACCCCTGGGTTGATGGCCGCAGGATCCACCCGCTGGATCGCTTTCGGGGTGGCCCCCCAAACCGGTTCTTCCCGACCGTTCGAGAGGAAAAACACGTGGCTCTGATACATGTGCTGCTGGCCGAAGACCATCACGTGGTGCGGGCCGGGCTGCGTCTTCTCCTGGAGAGCCAGCCCGACATGGAGGTGGTGGCCGAGGCGGCTTCCGGATCCGAGGCGGTGGCCCTGGCCCGCCAACTGCGGCCCGACGTGGTGGTCATGGACATCACCATGCCTGACATGGACGGATTGACCGCCACCCGGGTGATCCGCACGGACGTGCCGGACACCCAGGTGTTGATCCTCAGCATGCACGCCAGCGATGTCTACTTTTTCCAAGCCCTGGACGCGGGGGCAGCCGGTTACGTGGTCAAGAAGGCCGCCAGCGATGAACTCCTGGACGCGGTCCGTATCGTGGCCAGTGGCGATGCATATTTCCACCCCTCCGTGGCGCGCAAACTCCTGCGCCTGTACCGTCGTCGCTCCGCCACCGCCTCCACAGAGCCACCAGGCTACGCCTCCCTCACCTCCCGGGAAAAGGAGGTCATGATGCTCTTGATCCAGGGATACACCAACCAGGAAGTCGCCAATCGACTGTCCATCAGCCCCAGCACCGTCCAGGCGCACCGAACTCGGGTGTTGGAGAAGTTGAACCTGCGCTCCGTTGTCGATCTGGTCCGCTATGCCATCCGCCACGGGCTGATGGAGCCGTAACTCCGCTTTCTCGCTGCTTCCTCCCTGCTGTTTCATTTTCCCTCACCTGAA
>CAYQEB010000071.1:2939-10070 GCA_964416395.1 uncultured Caldilineaceae bacterium
TTTCCCTCACCTGAAATTTCGCACCTTCTGTCGCGTTTTACGCGATGGAGAATCGCGTCGCGCTCACCCCCATATCCCTCTCCGCGCCATCGACGGGTACAGCGGGCTCGTGTAAGCTGAACCCGGGAGAAGGGACCATGGAAAAGGTCCAGGTGCTGATCGTCTGGCAGAACCCACTCTTTCGAGAAACCTTGCAGGCCGTGCTGACCGCCGCTCACATCCCGACCTCAACCCATCCCCAGGGCAATGCCTTGGACTGGCCCGCTGGGACGGAACGGCCCACCGCCATCGTGCTCGAAGGCAACCGAGAGACGGGCTGCGCGCTGTTGGCCCAATGGCCGGCGGAAGAGCCTATCCGACTGGTGACCTTCAACATGGACGATGACCAGGCCTGCCTATTGGACTACCGCCCCCAGCAGAAGTTGACCAAAGAGGCGTTGCTTCAACTGCTGCGCCCCACCAACCGACCCTCGGCAAGGTCAAATTCGTTCTGAAACCAGGAAGGAATCGCGTCATGCAGCGTCCACTCGTTCGCAGTCCGCTACTGTGGCTTGTCGGGATCCTGGTCTCCAGCCTGGCGATCGTCTTCACCTTATCCACGGTGCAGGGCCAGGCGTCACCGGCCCAGGCCGCGGAGACCACGCCGATCCCGTTCAGTCATCAGGTCCACGTGGAAGAGGTCGGCGTCCAGTGCCTTTTCTGTCACTCCCAGGCTCTGCGCGCCCCCCAGGCCAGCCTCCCCTCTCTGCAGACGTGCATGACCTGTCACGCGTACATCACTGTGGACGAGAAGGCCCAGGAGCAAGTTCAGCAGCTCGTTCAGGCCTACGAATCCCAAGCTCGCGTCCAGTGGCCGGATGTGTACAAACAGCCGGATTTCGTCTTTTTCAACCATCGGGCCCACCTGGCCAAAGGCGTCGCTTGCCAGACCTGTCACGGACCGGTGGAGCAGATGGGCATCGTAGAGAAACGGGTGGACATGAACATGGGGTTCTGCCTGGACTGCCACCGGAACCAGATCCAGGAACATCCTGAGATGCCGGCAGTGGAGAAGGATCGGCTGTTGGACTGCACCACCTGCCACAAATGAGCGCCTGCTCAAATCCACAGGACAGGAGCGTGACGATGACGAAGGAGATCAGCCGACGGGATTTCATCAAGATCGGTAGCGCTGCCGCCCTGGGCATGACGGTGCTCAGCGGCTGCACGTGGAATCTGCAGCAGGCCACTCGCATGGAGATGTATGCCCAGGCGCCAGAGTACACCCTGCCGGGGGAAGATTTCTGGTTTGCCACCACCTGTCGCATGTGCCCCGCCGGGTGCGGCGCCATCGTTCGGGTCAGCAACGGTCGAGCCCGCAAGATCGAAGGCAATCCCGACCATCCGGTCAGCCGGGGTGGGCTCTGCGCCCGAGGCCAGGCCGGCCTGCAGCTCCTCTACCACCCGGACCGCCTGAGCCAGGTCCTGGTCCGCACTGGGAAGCGGGGCCAGGGGCAGTGGGGAACCACCGACTGGGAGCAGATCCTGGCGCGCCTGGCCGGGATCTTCCAGGAGGTGGATCCGGCCCGGGTGGCCATTCTGGCGGGCAAGTTACCCCATCACCACGCCGAGTTGGTGACCCGCTTCGCCGAGGGCCTGGGCGCGCCCGCGCCGCTTTTCTACGAGACCCAAACCAGTTTGGACGGACGTCAAGTGTTGCAGGCGGCCGTCCAGGCTCTGTTCGGTGAGGCTGCCCTGCCCGTGTTCGATCTGGGCAATGCCGAGGTGATCTTCGGCTTCGGCGCCGACTTCCTGGAAACCTGGCTTTCGCCGGTGGCCTACGGCAAACGGTACGGCGATCTTCGGGGCCGAACCCTGGGACGAGGGGTGTTCGTCGCCTTCGATCCTCGCCTCTCCATGACCGCGGCCAATGCGGATCTGTGGACGCCTGTCCCACCCGGCGCCGAGGGACTGGTCGCCCTGGCCTTGGGCAAGATCCTGGTGGACCAAGGGCTGGGCGACCCCAACGCCGTGGCCGATTTGGCCCCCTTCTACGCGGGGGTGGATGTGGCAGCCATTGCCCAGCAGACAGGCCTGGAGGTAGGGACCCTGGAGCGCTTCGCCCACCTCTTCGCGGATGCTCACCGGGCAGTGGCCATCCCTGGGGGGGAGCTAACGGGCCACACCAACGGGCTGGAGGCCACCCAGGCCGTGTTGGCCCTGAACTACCTGATGCACCCCGATGGGGAACAGGGCGGGCTCTTCCTCAGCCCGGCCCCGCCGTCCCGGGATCTGCGCCTGGCCCCCACGGCCTCTTTGGCCGACGTCCAGCAGTTGGTGGAGCGCATGGCCGCGGGCGAGGTGGACGCGCTCATGGTCCTGGATGCCAACCCGGTGTACGAACTGCCGACGGGGCTGGGTTTCGTCGATGCCCTGGGCAAGGTGGCCAATGTGATCACCTTTGCCACCCTGCCCACAGAGACCACGGCCCTTGCCGACATTGTCCTGCCCACCCACACCTATCTGGAGAGTTGGGGCTACGAGCTCGTGCACCCAGGCGCGGAATCCCTGGCCGTCAGCGCGCAGCAGCCTGTGGTCCAGCCCCTGTACGACACCCGGGATCCGGGGGACGTGCTTCTGGCACTGGCTGATCGACTAGGAGGAAAGCTCGCTCGACGGCTGCCCTGGCCTAACATGGTCACCTTCGTCCAGACCCGGCTCACCTCCTTGCAGTTGATGGAGGGGAATTTCCAGGCTGAGGACGCGGACACCTTCTGGGTCACCTGGTTGCAGCATGGCGGCTGGTGGTCCCAGGACGTTGCCTGGAAGCGTCCCCGGCTCGCGGAGGCTTCTTCCGCTGCCCTGGCCGTCAGCCCGCCCGCCTATGCCGGTGAGCCAGAGACGTACCCACTCCATCTGCTGCCCGTGCCTTCCATCCCCTTCGGTGATGGCCGTCACGCCGGATTGCCGTGGTTGCAGGAGACGCCGGACCCCATGACCACCGCTTCCTGGGACACCTGGATTGAGGTGAACCCGGAGACGGCTCGTTCCCTGGGGATCCAGGCCGGCGACGTTGTCACCGTCGCCTCGCCCCAGGGCAGCATCCAAGCGGTGGCCTACGAATATCCCGGCATTCGCCCGGACGTGGTGGCCGTGCCCATCGGCCAGGGACATCAGGCCCTGGGACGTTGGGCCAAAGACCGGGGAGCCAACGTGCTGGCCATCCTGGCGCCTCGGGTGGCGGCCAACACCGGACAGTGGGCCTGGGCTTCCACTCGAGTGCAACTCGTCAAGACAGGCCAGCGCCGTCCTTTGCCCCTGCTGGAGAACAACGTGGGTGTGGATCGAGTTCGAGAATCGGGCCGCGCGCCCGGCTAGTGGCGGCTAATGAAGGAGGAAGAACACAGTGAGCGAGCATGAAGGACACCGTTGGACCATGGTCATCGACCTGGACAAATGCACGGGCTGCCAGGCCTGTGTAGTGGCCTGCCACGCGGAGAACAACGTCCCGGTGGTGGGCGAGGACGAGGTGCGCATGGGACGGGCTATGCACTGGCTGCGGGTGGAGCGCTATTGGGAGGGGGAGTACCCCAATGTGCGGGCTCGCTTCATCCCCATCATGTGCCAGCAGTGCGAGAACGCCCCCTGCGAGCCGGTCTGTCCCGTCTTCGCCACCTACCACAGCCAGGTGGAGAACCTCAATGTGCAGGTCTACAACCGTTGCATCGGGACTCGCTACTGCGCCAACAACTGCCCCTACATCGCTCGCACCTTCAACTGGTTCGACTACGAGTTTCCGGAGCCCCTGAACGAACAGCTCAACCCGGACGTCACCGTGCGCCGACGAGGGATCATGGAGAAATGCACTTTCTGCATCCAGCGCATCCACCGGGCAGAGGAGGCGGCGGACGCGGAGGGGCGGGCCATCCGAGACGGAGAGGTCCAGCCTGCCTGTGCCCAGTCTTGCCCCACAGAGGCCATGGTCTTCGGCGATCTAAGCGACCCGAAAAGTCGGGTGTCCAGCCTGGTTCACAGTCGCCGGAGCTTCCGTCTGCTGGAGGAGCTGGGCACAGAACCGGCAGTCATCTACCTGAAGGGAGGCCAGGTCCATGTCGTTTGAGCTGTCGTCCGAGCAGTTGGTCTGGGCCGAGGAGGAGGATCCCCAGGAACATCTTCTCCTGGATCCCCGGCCGCCGGAGGAGATGAACCGCATGATCCTGGAGGCCATGAGCCGCACCGGCCCTCGGTTCTGGATCGGTGTAGGCATCCTGGGTGTGCTGATCCTGGTGGGCCTGGTGGGCGCCTGGGGGTACCAGATTGTCACAGGCATGGGCGTGGCCGGGATTCGGCGGCCGGTCTACTGGGGTGTCTACATTGCCAACTTCGTCTTCTGGATCGGCATCAGCCACTCTGGGACCTTCGTCTCGGCCATCCTGAGAGTGTTCAAGGCCGAGTTCCGCCGGCCCATCACCCGAGCCTCGGAGATGATGACCACCTTTGCCCTGATCGTGGCCGGCATGTACCCCCTGATCCACCTGGGCCGCACCTGGCGCTTCTACTGGATGGTGCCCTACCCGAACCAGCGGCAGCTCTGGCCCAACTTCCACTCCCCTCTGGTCTGGGACATGATGGCCATCTTCACCTACCTGATCGGCAGCACCCTCTACCTCTACCTGCCTCTCATCCCGGACATGGCCATGGCCCGGGATCGGACCACTGGCTGGCGGTATCGTCTGTACCGTCTGTTGGCATTGGGCTGGCGGGGCACCGAAGCCGAGTGGCACCACTTGAAGACGGCCATCACCATCTTCGCCTTTGCTATCATTCCCGTCATGTTCTCTGTGCACACCATCGTCTCCTGGGATTTCGGCATGACCATGAAAGTGGGCTGGCACAGCTCCATTTTCGGCCCCTATTTCGTCACCGGCGCCATCTTCTCCGGTGTGTCGGCGGTGGCCACCGTACTCCTTGTGGTGCGCAAGGCCATGAAACTGGAGTATTTCCTTCGAGCCGAACATTTCGACTCCATCGGCAAGCTGATCCTGGTCTTTTCCTTCGCCTGGACCTACTTCTTCTTTGCCGACTACCTGACCGAATGGTACGGCGGCGAGGCTGTAGGCAAGGAGCTGCTTACGTTGCAAGCGCGCGGTCCGGTGGCGCCTCTCTGGTACATCATGCTGGTGACCAACATCCTCATCCCCTGGCTGACCCTGTGGAACCGCAAGGTGCGCCGTTCCTTCTGGGGCCTGCTGCTGGTGACGCTGGGGGTGAACGTGGGCATGTACATCGAGCGCTACATCATCGTGACCGGCTTCCTGACCCGCAACCGCCTGCCCTTCGATTGGGGCGTGTACAGCCCTTCGTTGGTGGAGATCCTCATCTCCATCGGCTCTCTTTCCACCTTCATCTTCCTCTATGCGGTGGCCTCTCGGCTGATCCCCCTGGTACCCATCTGGGAGGTGCGTGAGGGGCAGATCACCCATTCCTTGCGGCGGATCGGACGGGCTCTGGTGCCCACCGTCACCGAGTTGGAGTAGCTCGGTTCCCACACTCGGGTGCGAGCCCAGAAGGCATCATGACAGCGGAGGCATCATGACAGCGAAAGTACTCATGGCCCTGTTCGATCGTGTGGATCCGGTGGCCGAAGCACTGGAAAAGCTGCGGCAGCAAGGCATCGACGAGCACGACATAGCAGTGATCTCCGGCGTTCCCTACCCGGCGCGCGTGCTGGGGCGGCCCATGGTCTGGGAACGCTTGCCCTGGATCGCCCTTTCCGGAGCCTTCGTGGGCTTCCTCATCGGGCTCTTCCTGAATGCAGGAACCCCTCTTCTCTATCCCATTCGGGTGGGGGGACAGCCCTTGATTCCACTCCCGCCCACGGCAGTGATCACCTACGAGTTCACCATGATGGGGCTGATCGTGAGCACCTTCCTGGGGGTCCTGTGGGAAAGCACCTTTCCTTCTTTTGGACCCAAGCACTACCATTCCGAGATCAGCAACGGGCGTATCGGGATACTTTTCCGCTGCCCAGAAGAACGAATCCACGAGCTCCATGAACTGCTGCGGGCACAGGGGGCACAGGAGGTGATCGAACCCGAGGAGTGGACGCTATGAGACGCCGTATCCTGGTCACGCTGTTGATCCTGGCCACCCCTTTCGTGATCGGCCTGGCCCTCACCTACGAGGTCATCCAGGTGGACTTCCCCAGCTTCATGGAGGATCAGCCCTCCATTGGGTACCGGGAAGGGCCACGTCTTCTCCCTCCCCAAGGGTCTGTGCCGATCACCGGTGTGGAAGCGCCGCCGGATGGCAGCCTGCCCTCGAACCCTGTGCCGGCCACACCTTCCTCCATCGCCCGGGGGCGGGTCTTCTTCAGCATCCACTGCGCTGTTTGCCATGGAGAGAAAGGGCGGGGGGATGGGCCAGTGGCCAGTTACTTCCTGCCCCCGGCTTCCGAGGTGGCCGACTTGACCGAGGAACGAATCGTCGATGAGGAGGATGGCCTGATCTATCTCACCATCACCAAGGGATTCCAGGGTATGCCGTCCTTGGCCCCCAATTTGACGCCTCGGGAGCGCTGGGATGTGATCAACTACCTGCGCACGCTTCAACAGCCCAAATAGCCTGGCTGAAGAGGCGCCGTTGGTGGGGAATGATGTCAGGCTTTTTCCTGCTGTTCCGCCTGTCCATTCCAACTCTTTCAAGCTTTTCCAGTGCCACTTACACTAGTTCTTTACACCAGTTCCACTTACACCAAGGAGGTGTCCATCATGTGGAAACGCACACTGACGATTCTGTTTCTGCTCGTGTTAGCTACCAGCCTGGTCGCATGCGCCGGGAGTAAGAAGGAGGAGCCAACGCCGATTCCCACCGTTCCTCCGGCCGAGGAGGCTGCCCAGCCCACCCCGACAGAAGCGCCTGCGGCCACGCCCGTGGAGGCCGCGCCTGCTGAGTCGGCCGCACCGGCAGTCGGCGTGGCTGGCCTGCTCGATCAAGCCCTGGACTACGCCAAGGAGGGTGACTGGGAGAAGGTGAAGGAGGAGCTGAACGAGGCCCTGGACCTCTCCACGGACGCCCAGCAGAAGGCGGCCATCGAAGAGATCCTGGCGGACGTGGACAAGGGGGCCTACGACGAGGTGGTCGAGGACCTGG
>CAYQEB010000071.1:10170-14886 GCA_964416395.1 uncultured Caldilineaceae bacterium
GAGATCCTGGCGGACGTGGACAAGGGGGCCTACGACGAGGTGGTCGAGGACCTGGGGAAGATGGTGGAGAGCGGTGCGGGCATGGATCCGGTGGCCCAGAAGCTGGATGCGGCCCTGGACTACGCCAAGGAGGGTGACTGGGAGAAGGTGAAGGAGGAGCTGAACGAGGCCCTGGACCTCTCCACGGACGCCCAGCAGAAGGCGGCCATCGAAGAGATCCTGGCGGACGTGGACAAGGGGGCCTACGACGAGGTGGTCGAGGACCTGGAGAAACTCCTGAAGTAGTGATTCCAGGCTGGAGCCTGTGAAATCTTCGTTGAATCCAGGGGGAGTGGTGGGCGAGATGCCCCGCCGCTCCCCTCTTCTGTTCGGCTACGGCATCCTCTTCCTTGGCCCGGACCGGGCACGAGCTCTCTTTGCCCCGCACAGCGCATCAGCCCGGCGTGCCGCGGCCGGCCAGGAAAACCCGCAGCATGGAGAGAACGAAAAGGCTGTTCATCCCCGCGTGGAGCAGCGTCCCAGGCCAGATGCTGTGGGTCCGGGCTCGCAACTCTCCCGCCACAATCCCCAGCAGGAAGACCTGGGCCAGGAAGCTCCACTCCACGGCGTAGGCTGGGGCGCCCGTCCGGCCCAGGACCAAGAGCAGAGCCAGGCTGGGCACGTGGTTCAGGGCCCAGAAGAGGCTGCTCAGGAGCGAAGCCCAGCGGATGCGCAACCAGCCCTGGCCCCATCCACCCGGCCAGACGTCCTGGATCCGGCGAAAGAGGTAGCCTCGGAAGAGGAGCTCCTCGTAGAGGGGCGAGTAGACCACGGAGAAGAGACCGGCGCTTGCCACCCGGGCCAGGGTCACCGGGCCGTGCACCGAGGAGGGAAAGCGCAGCTCCAGAGCCAAGCCCAACAGGAAGATCCCGGCCAGGAAGGCCCAGACCCTCTTGCCCACCTGGCCCCGTCCCAGTCCCAGGTCCGCGGCCCGGTACCCATGCACCTGCCTGGCCATCCCACTCACCCAGACCAGGGTCGCCAGGGTGAGGGCGAGGCCAACGGGCCAGAAGCGAGGGAAATCCTGCTTCAGGAAGGCGAAGGCGTTGAGGAATTCCACCAGCAGGAGTCCCTCCAGGAGCAGCCCTAGCCTGCCCTTCCACCCCCTGTTGTCCCTCGGCTTCTCCGCCCTCCTTGCACCCGTTTCAGCCATTCCCCGCCTCCCCTCCAGGCCTGGTGTACGTGCCGGCCTGGCTCCGAACCTCGCGACCGCCCTTCCACTATAGCACGGCCAGGGGGCCAGGTGAAGCAGTCAGAGATGCCCCCGCACCCGGCGCCCATTGCCCCTCACTCTGCCACCACGAGCCGGAGTGGCTCGCCCCGGAGATCCACGCGGGCCAGCCAGTCGTCCCTCAGGTGCATGGTCTCGTTGGGCAACAGATGGCGGAACGCCTGGGTGTGGAGCGTGCGCGGCCCCTGCCACACCTGCACAGTGGCCTTGGGGACGAACCGGCTCACCCGGAAGGAGACGCTCCTGTGCAGGAAGGGCTCGCCGGACGCGGGGACGCTGTTGGGGAAGACCCAGGCGCCTGCGCGTGGACATGCTCGCTCGCCTGGACCAGCTACAGCCCGAAGAGATTGGGTAGGAACAGCACGATCCCTGGGATGTAGGTGACCAGGAAGAGCACCACAATGAGCACGCCGATCAGGGGCAGGGTCTCTTTGATGATGGTGTGCAACGGTGTATGCGTGATGCCGGAAACGATGAAGAGGAGCACACCGAAAGGAGGGGTGGCCAAGCCGATCATCATATTGAGCACGATCATCACCCCGAAATGGACCAGGTCAATGCCAAGGCTTTTCACCAGAGGCAGCACCATGGGGATGAAGACCAGGATGATGGTGGAGGTGTCGATGAACATGCCCAGCAGCAGAAAGAGGATGTTGATCAACAGAAGCAGAACCCATTTGTTGTCGGTGACACCGAGAAGGAAGCTGCCCACAGCCTGGGGGATCTGCTCTTTGGCGACGATAAAGGAGAAGGTGAACGAAGCGCCCACGATCAAGGTCAGGATGCCGGTGGTCTTGACGGTGTCCAGGATCACCTCGGCCAGCATCTTGGGGCCCATGGAACGGTAGACCAGGGCGGAGATGACGATGGCGTAGAGGGCCGCCAGGGCGCCTGCCTCGGTCGGGGTTACCATGCCGCTGTAGATGCCCCCTAGCAAGATGACCGGGGTGAGAAGGGCGGGAATGGCCTTGAAAGTGGCCACCAGGAACTGGCCCAGGACAAAAGGCGCTCCCAAGGGGTAACGGCGTTTGTGGGCGATGTAGGCGATGTAGATCATCTGGGCGATGCCCATGAGCACCCCTGGGATCATGCCGCCCATAAAGAGGGCTCCGATGGACGTGCCGGAGAGCATGGCGTAGAAGATCATGGGGATGCTGGGCGGGAAGATAGGCCCGATGGTGGCGGAGGTGACGGTCACCGCGCAGCTGAAGCCTGCATCGAAGCCATGTTTCCGCATGGCCTCGATCTCCAGGATGCCCACGCCGGAGGCATCGGCCACGGCTGAGCCGGTCATGCCGGAGAAGATGAGGGAGCCGATGACGTTCACGTGCCCCATGCCGCCCCGCACTCGGCCCACCATGGAATGGGCGAAACCGTAGATCATGTCGCTCACTTTGCTGGTGTTCATCACCTTTGCTGTGAAGACGAAGAGGGGCACGGCAATGATGATGAAGACCGAATAGAGATTGGTCAGCACCTTCTCGGCCATGAGCCCCACGTCCAGTCCGGCCGCCATGAGATAGAAAACGGAGGTGGCCAGCATGCCAAAGGCGATGGGCACGCGGAAGATCATGATGGCGGCAAACCCGACGATAAAGATGAGAAGGGGTATGTCGAATCCCATGGCTAGGCGTCCTTCCCGGAAGGGGCTTGGTGGGGATGGCTGGGTGAATTCTCCTGGTCCTCAAAGGCGATGGCTGCCGGCGGCTGGGAGAATCGGCCCAAGTCCTGAACGATCTCGTGGACCATGCGCCCGATGATGAGAAGTTCGAAGACGAGAAAAGGGGCGAACATGAGGGAGAAAGGAATCTTGAGCACGGTGGAGCGTTTGAAGGACATGAACCGCACGTACTCGTAGGTGGGCTTCAAGGCGAAAAGAAAGGCAATGGCCACGAAACTGTTTCCCAGCAGGCGGAAGATGAGTTGACCACGAGGGGAGAGTCGATCGTACAGAATGGTGAACATGACATGTTCGTGGGTGCGCTGCGCGTAGGCAGCGCCTAGGAGCGTGGTCCAGATAAAGGTGACGCTGATGATCTCCGGTGGCCAGGTCAAGGGGCTGTTCAGGAAATAGCGGTAGAAAACGCTCACCACGAAGACCAGGAACATGGCTGTGAACGCCACGGCAGGGATATAGATCTCCAGGAGATCCAGGATGAACGCTCCGATTCGTTTCAGGGTTGACGTTTTGACGGCGGTGCTATGGATCATGGCATCTCCGCAAGATCGGCCTGTGCAAGGTGGTCCACGACGAAGGGTGGCGCGCCTATCCCAGGATAGACGCGCCACCCTGGGGCATCACTGACGCAGCTCTTCCCCGAGCGCTTGGATCTTCTGGAAGAGATCCATGTCCCAGCTAGCGGTCATCTCCTCGTTTTCGAAGATCTTCTGCCGGGCATACTCAATGAAGGCCTGCTTGTCCGGTTTGACGATGGTCATGCCCTGTTCCTCGAAGAAATCCAACAGTTCCGCTTCCTGCTGCAAGTTCGACTCGTCCACAAATTGCCGGGCCTTCTCCAAGGCCTGCAGAATGGCTTCCTGCTGTTCTGGGGTCAAGGACTGCCACCGCTCTTCGTTGATGGTGGGGAAGATGGGGTTGATGTAGTGATCCGTCAAGATAATGTACTTGGTCACTTCGTAGAACTTGGCGTTTTTGTCTGTGGGCAGAGGGTTGTCCTGTCCGTCGATGGTGCCTGTCTGCAAAGCCAGGTAGACCTCGGTGAAGGCCAGGGGCGTCGGATTGGCGCCTAGCGCTTCGCCCATGAAGAGCCAGGTGGGGCTGTTGGGCATGCGCAGCTTCACTCCGGCCATATCCTGCGGTGTGTGCACCTCTCGGCCAATGTCACGCAGGTTCAGCTCTCGGGTGCCCAGGTAGAAAGCCCCCAACGGCCGTACGCCGGTCTTCTGGGCGATGTCCTCGAAGATCTGCTTGCCGATCTCACCGTTGAAGGTTTTGGTCATGTGTTCGTAGCTTTCAAACATGTAGGGCGCTGCGAACATGGACATGTAGGGCACAAATTCGGCCAGCCAGTTGGGCCCTGTGTAGATCATGTCCACGTTCCCGGCTCGGATGGCCGCCTGCTCCCCTTCCTGGGTGAAGAGCTGTCCCCCAGGAAAGACCTCCACCTTGATCTCGCCGTTGGTCAACTTCTCCACCTCTTCGGCAAAGACGAACATGCCCTTGGTGTGGGCGTCATCCGGGACGCTCACCGAGGAAAACGTCAGCACGATGGGTTCCTTGGCCGGTTCTTCGGCTGTGGCCTCTTGGCTGCTTTCCTGGCTTTGGGCAGGCTGCTCCGCGGCCTGGGGCGGCGCGGGTGCCGCACAGGCGGTCAATAGCAGTGAGACGATCAGAGCGGCCACCAGGGGCCATTTCAGATGTTTCGCCATGCTCGGTCTCCTTTCGGCTCTTTTTTCGTTTGGTGGCTTCTTTCTGGTGCTTCTTT
>CAYQEB010000071.1:14986-21279 GCA_964416395.1 uncultured Caldilineaceae bacterium
TGCTTCTTTTCGATGCTTCTTTCCAGTGGCTTTTTCGGCGACTTCTTGCGCGACGGGTTCATTGCCCGACTGCTTTTTCCAATCGGGCAGGTTTGAGACATGCTCGCGCGGCCGTCTCTCCGCCCCGCAGATTGGGCGTGGCCCATCTTGTCCGGCTCTCAGGGGACGCCAGTGGTTGCCCATCGAGCCCATCTGCGGCGAAAGCGATGGTTTTCTGTTGGATCGCACCTCCTTCCCCGGGCGCCGCCGGAATGACAGGTTCTCTGGAACGCGGATGGGCGGCGAAATCACACCAGGCCGTATTGGGCCGCTCCCCGCTTCAGGAAAGCCAACCCTTCCTGGGCCAGCACCTGCGGCGGCTGGTTAGGCGGACGCCACAGGCAAGTGGCCGCCGCCAGGTCCGGATTGATTGCCGCGAAGGATTCCAGCACCAGATGGCCCTGGAATCCGGCATCCACCAGGCCGCGCCAGACCTGCTCCCAGATGACGGTTCCGGTTCCCACCAATCCCCGATGGCTCTCACTCATGTGGATGTAGTCCAACACATCCCCGGCTTCCACCAACGGGGTGTAGAATCCCTCTTCCTCGATGTTCATGTGGTACGTGTCCGCGTGCAGCTTCAGGTTGTCTGCCCCCACCGCCAGGATGGTCTCCCGGGTGTCGGCCAGGGTGTTGTAGAGGTAGGTTTCATAGCGGTTGCAGGCCTCTAAAGCCAGGGTGATGCCCCGACGTCTGGCGTCTGCGGCCACCTCTGTGAGCACCTCAACCACGGTTTGGCGTTCCTCCGCGGTGGGCGGGGCTCCGGTCAAGACGCCCAACGCGTAGGCGATACAGCCGCCAAGGTAACGGCATTCCAACGCCTCCATGGCATCCAGAGCTTGGGTCAGGAAGGCCTGCGCTCGCTCTGGGTGATGGGGCATGTGCGCGTCTTTCGGGAGCACCAGGGAGCAGGTGGCATCGATTCCTGCTCGATCCAGCGCTTGCCGGTGGCTCTTCGCGTCGAACTCACCAGGGCGCAGCAGGGGGATCTCGATGAAGTCGAAACCGGCCTCTGCGGCCTGGGCAATGGCGTAGTTGCCCTGTTCTGTGGTCCATTCACCGATCCACACGAATGCATGGGCGCCAAACTTGGGCATAGGTCGTGTCTCCACGTGGTTCGTGCAACAAGGGTGACAGCGACGGAAGGCCGGATTGGGGGGCTTCGTGCCAATCCGGCCTTCCGAGGGAACGCACTACTGAGGCAGGTTTTCCTGGGTGATCAGGACCACCGGGGATTCCATGAAGGGAGCGACCGGGCGTCCTTCCAGCACCTTGATCAGGCTTTCCACGGCCAGGTAGGCCATCTCGTCCGGGAACTGGGCCACGGTGCCGGCCAGGCGACCTTCCCTGACAGCGTCCAGGGCTTCGGGGATGGCGTCCACGCTGGCCACGAGGACTTGGTCGGCCAGGCCGGCGGCCTCCACGGCCTCCACGGCGCCCAGGCCCATGCCGTCGTTGGCGGCGAAGATGCCGCGGATGTTGGGGTTGCCCTGGAGGATGTTGGTGGCCACGTTGTAGGCCTCAGCCCGGTCCCAGTTGGCGGGCTGGCTGGCCACCACCTTGAGGCCGCCGGCCTCGGCGGTCTGGGTGAAGCCGGTGACCCGGTCGATGCTGCTGGTGGTGCCAGGAGCGCCTTCGATGACGGCCACCTCTGCGCCCTGGGGGAGCTTCTCCAGGAAGAGCTGGGCGGCCAGGCTGCCGGCGCGCACGTTGTTGGAGGCGATGCGCTGGGCAATTTCCACGCCGCTGTCCCGGGCGGCGTCCGGGGGGATGAGCTCGTCGATGTTGATGATGGGGATGCCCATCTCCGTGGCTCGGGCCAGGCCGCTGTTCAGGCTGGTGGCTCGGAAAGGTGTGACGCTCAGGCCATCGCACTCCCCATTGTTGAGCCAGGTCTCCAGGATGGCCAACTGCTCGTCTGCGGCGTTCTCCGTGGGCGTGCTGCCCACCTGGATGGAGAGCCCAAAGTCCTGGGCGGCTTTCTCGTAGCCCTCGGACATGGTGATGAAGAAGTCGTTGCTCAGGTTCTTGACCAGAGCGCAGAGACGGAAATCAGGGATGGCCGGATCCCCCAGCTGGCTGCCGGCCATATCCAGGTTCTCCTGGGTGATGAGCTGGATAGGTGACTCCAGCTCCGGGGCGATGGGGCGGCCCTGCAGGACTTTGAGCATGGCCTCCACAGCCAGGACGGCCATCTCGTCCGGGTATTGGGCCACGGTGCCAGCCAGGCGGCCTTCCCTGACGGCGTCCAGGGCTTCGGGGATGGCGTCCACGCTGGCCACGAGGACTTGGTCGGCCAGGCCGGCGGCCTCCACGGCCTCCACGGCGCCCAGGCCCATGCCGTCGTTGGCGGCGAAGATGCCGCGGATGTTGGGGTTGCCCTGGAGGATGTTGGTGGCCACGTTGTAGGCCTCAGCCCGGTCCCAGTTGGCGGGCTGGCTGGCCACCACCTTGAGGCCGCCGGCCTCGGCGGTCTGGGTGAAGCCGGTGACCCGGTCGATGCTGCTGGTGGTGCCAGGAGCGCCTTCGATGACGGCCACCTCTGCGCCCTGGGGGAGCTTCTCCAGGAAGAGCTGGGCGGCCAGGCTGCCGGCGCGCACGTTGTTGGAGGCGATGCGCTGGGCAATTTCCACGCCGCTGTCCCGGGCGGCGTCCGGGGGGATGAGCTCGTCGATGTTGATGATGGGGATGCCCATCTCCGTGGCTCGGGCCAGGCCGCTGTTCAGGCTGGTGGCTCGGAAAGGTGTGACGCTCAGGCCATCGCACTCCCCATTGTTGAGCCAGGTCTCCAGGATGGCCAACTGCTCGTCTGCGGCGTTCTCCGTGGGCGTGCTGCCGACGACGATCTCCGGGCCATAGCGGGCCGCAGCGAACTCGTATCCTTCCTTCATGGTGAGGAAGAAGGGGTTGGATTCGTTCTTGATCAAGGCTCCGATCTTGAAGCCTTTGCCTATGGTGGCGGTCCTCCCACCTGCTTCAGCTGGGGCTGCCTGGGCGGGCGCCTCCTCGGCTGCTTGCTCTGCCGCTGGCTGGGCGGGCGCTTCCTCGGGGGCCGGCTGGGGGGCTGGCGCGGCCGGCGCTGCGCAGGCGGTCAACACCAGCGCGGCGATGGTCAGCAGGATCACGAACGGCAACAGACGGTTCGGTTTCATGGGTTTGCCTCCTTTGATTGAACTCCCCGATTGACTTGGACTCACCGTTTGGCAGGGTTTGCCGAATGGAATTTGATTGGCGTCATGTCCACGGCAAGGCATTGTTGGCATTATTCCCGGCGGATCTGCCCTTTGCGCCACTGGTCCAGCATCACCGCCAGGACGATGACCGAGCCGATGACGATCTGCTGCCAATAGCTCTGCACGTTGAACAGGTTCATGCCGTTGCGCACCAGGCTGATGATCAGCGCTCCCACGATGGTGCCCCCAATGGAGCCTTCCCCACCGGTGAGGCTGGTGCCCCCCATGACCACTGCAGCGATGGCGTCCAGCTCGAAGAAAGCGCCGGCTGTGGGGTCCGCGGAGCTCAGGCGGGCAGTGAGCAGGGCGGCCGCGATGCCGGTGAGGAAGCCGCCCAGCGCGTAGAACTTCATCTTGTAGCGGTCGATGGGGATGCCAGCCAGACGGGCGGTCTCCTCGCTGCCGCCGATGGCAATGGTGTACTTCCCCAGCCGGGTCTGGGTGAGGACGAACCAGAAGATCAGAGCCACCAGCCCAGCCACAATGACCGGTATCGGCACAGCCCCCACCCGCCCCGCGAAGATCTCCAGGAACTCCCGGCCAAAGCCGTAGATGGGGCGTCCATCGCTGATCACCAGGGCGATGCCTCGGAAGATGCCCATGGTGCCTAGGGTGGCGATGAAAGGGGGCAGGTTGATCCGGGTGATGAGCAGGCCATTGAAGAGGCCGCACAGAGCGCCCACCGTCACCGCCACCAGAAAGCCCACCCAAGGCCCCGCGCCGGCCTTCATGGCGAAGGCCGCACAGACCCCGGCCAGGGCGACGATGGAGCCCACGGAGAGGTCGATCCCGGCGCTGGTGATGACGAAGGTCATGCCCACGGCGATGATGGCGTTGATGGACGCCTGCAGGGCCACCTGCAGCAGGTTGCGAGAGGTGAGGAAGAACTGCTCCCCTCGGATGAGCGGAGAGAGAATGGAAAGGGCCGCCACCATGGCCAGCAAGACCAAAACGATGCCGTACTGGGCAATGAACTCTGCCCACCGGGAACCAGAAGGAAGGGTTGTCGATGTGGATCGGGGCTGGGCGCGGGCGCTCAAGGCCGTCCTCCGTTAGCGGTGAGGAGCTGTGGATTTTCGAATCACGAGCCGGGTTTCCAGGACAATGCGCTCGGTCTCTGCGTCGGCGTCACGGATGTGGCGCAGCAGGACGTCCACGGCGGCCGCGCCCATCTGATAGATGGGCTGGGCCACGGTGGTCAACCCAGGAATGCTGTAGGCGGCCAAGGGAATGTCATCGAACCCCATGACCGAGAGGTCATCAGGCACAGCCAGGCCCAGTTCCGCGGTCGCGTGGAGAACGCCCACGGCCATTACGTCGGTCAGCGCGAAGATGGCTGTAGGGCGGGGAGTGCGTTGCAGCATCTTCCGGGCTGCGCTGTACCCCAGCTCGAACTGTTGTCCCTCGTCCACGATGGTCAGGGCTGGATCCGGCGCCCTGTTGGCATCGGCCAGGGCCTGTGTCAGCCCGCGGATGCGCTGCTTCATGGGGTGGCTGTACCCCGGGCCGCCCACCACGCCAATGCGCCGATGGCCGAGCTCCAACAGATAACGGATGCCATCGTAGGCTCCCTGGTAGTTGTCGCTCAGGACCCGGCTGATGTCCAGGCCAGCCAGATCGCGATCCACCAACACCACCGGGACGCCTCGCTGCACCAGGGCTTGCACTCCCGCCGTGGTATGGCCAGTGGGCACCAGGATGACCCCGTCCACCCGCTGGCGCATGAGCATGGCGATGTAGGCGTCTTCCTTGGCCGGGTTCTCCTCCGCGCTGCAGACGAAGGTGCGGTAATCCGCCTCGAAACAGGCCTTTTCGATGGCGTAGGCCAAGCCGCTGAAGAAGGGATGATCCAGCTGAGGCACCAACAGACCCACCGTCTGGGTCTCCTGGCGACGCAATCCTCGGGCCAGGGCGCTGGGCTGGTAGTTGAGGCTGGCCATGGCCGCCCGCACTCGGGCCTCCAGCTCCGGACTGACAAATCCACTCTTGTTGATCACTCTGGAGACAGTGGCAACCGAGACCTTGGCATGCTCTGCCACGTCCCGCATGGTCACCATGGCGCTCACTCCCACATGGCTGCTTTGGCCCCGGTGATGTAGGCCACGATCTCTTCCGGGGAGGTGTCCGTCTTGCGCAGGGTGGCCACGTGCCGGCCCTGGCGCAAGACCACCACTTTGTCGGCGATGCGGTAAACGTCCTGCATGTTGTGGCTGATCACCAGAAAGCCCAGGGCTTGGGACTCCCGTAGCCGTTCCAACAGGCGCAGCACCTGCTCTGATTCCTCCACCCCCAAGGCGGCGGTGGGTTCGTCCAGGATGAGGAGAGTGCGTCGCCACATGACCGCTCGTCCGATGGCCACAGCCTGACGCTGGCCACCGCTCATTTTGCGCACAGAGAGGGTGGGCTCGGGGATGTTGATGTGCAGGGTGCTGAGCGCCTCCCAGGCTTCTCGACGCATGCGGGGCCGGTCCAGCAGGCCGATGATCTGCCCCAAAAGGCCACCGCGCAGCTCCTCGCGCCCCAGGAAGACGTTGTCGGCCACATCCAGTTGCTCCACCAGAGCCAAGTCCTGGTAGACGGTCTCGATGCCGGCCTCCCGCGCCTCCGCCGGGCTTTGGAACCGACAGGGGACACCCTTCAACCAGAACTGGCCCCCATCCTGCTGGTAGACGCCGGAGAGGATCTTGACCAGCGTGGACTTGCCAGCGCCGTTGTCGCCCACCAGGGCAACGATCTCCTGTTCAGAAATGGTGAAGCTGATCCCTTGCAAGGCCTGGACAGCACCGAAGGATTTGGTGATGCCTTCCACCTTCAGCAGGGGAGCGCTTCCATCCAGGGACGCGGTTGTTTCGACCATGATCTGGTGCTTCCATATTGGATTGAGATATTCGTTTGAGGCACTGGGCGGGGGAAATCCACGTGGGGGAGACATAAACGATTGCGTAATCGATTACGTAATCGTTTACATCGGGGTGTATATGACCATATCATAGGAGGAGAGGGGCTGTCAACCCGGATTTT
>CAYQEB010000072.1:0-2125 GCA_964416395.1 uncultured Caldilineaceae bacterium
CCCACGGTGGCGTCCTGGCCGCTGAGGGGCATGGGATCCATCCCCTGGCTCTTCAGCACGGAGATGACCGAGTTGGCCAGGCCGTCGTTGGCCGCGAAGGTGGCGTCCACGTCCCCGTTGGCCGCGGTCAGGATCTGCTCGAAGATGACCAGAGCCTGCTGGTTGTCCCAGTCCGGGACCGCCTGATCCGCCACCAGCTCCCAGTCGCCGGCGTCGTAGTGGGGCTTGGCCACGCTGTAGTAGCCCTCCCGGAAGAGGGTGGCGTTGTTGTCCGTGGGGGAGCCGTTGAGTTGGACCACCCGCTTGGGATCTGCGGGCAGGGCGTTGATCAGGGGCTCCAAGGTCTCGCCCATGAGCCGGCCCACGGCCACGTTGTCGAAGCTCACGTAGATGTCCGCGCCCGGCCCTTCGATGGTCAGCCGGTCGTAGTCGATCACCTTGACCCCCGCGTCCCGGGCCTGGGCGATGATGGCTGCGCCGCTGCCGCTGTCCAGGTTCACCAGCAGGATGACCTTGGCGCCGTTGGTGATGGCCTGCTCGGCCTGGGTCTGCTGGGTGCGGGCGTCGCCCTCCGCGTTGAGGATGGTGTACTTCACCCCGGCCGCGTCGAAGGCCTGCTCGAAGAAGCGACGGTCGTCCGCCTCCCAGCGGGCGGAGGAGGCGCTGTCCGGCAGAAGCACGGCGATCATGCCCTCTTCCATGGCCTCGCCCCCGCCCTCCTCGGCCGGGGCTTGGCTCTCTCCTCCAGCAGGTGCGGCCGGGGCCGCGGGCGGCGCACAGGCAGCCAGGGCCAGCATGGCGAGCACGACCAAAAGGATCCAATATTTGCGCATTTTTTCCTCCGAGAGATTGGGTGTGGAATGGGTGGAAAACGTTTACAGGCGGAGGATGCCCCCAGTATACGCCAATTTTTGCGTCCCATGCAACTGACTGGAAAATGTCAGGGCAGTCTGAGATTCTGCCCAGCGTCGGACACACCGCCCCAGGAGCATGGAAGCTTCGGGATGAGCAAGCCCCTGGCCCGGCTCATCCAGCCTGCTCCTGGCGCTGGAGCAGGGGAGGAAAGTGCCGCTCGTAGTCATTCACCAGCAGGTGGAGGGGCGGCTCGTCCTCCTCGATCTCTGGGAAGCGGCCCACCGGCTCGTAGAAGCGATTGTCCGTGTAGTCATCGTTGACCATGGAGACCTCCCCCACCAGGACCCGGCTTTCCTCGGCCCAGAACTTGTGGTAGAGTCCCGTGGGCAGGGTGATGCTCTCCCCCGGGCTCAGGAGCACGGTGGCGCCGGCGGGGAGGGTGTGACGCACCCCGTCCATGCTCACCTGGATCTCGGTGTCGGCCAGGCTGCCGTCCTCGGCCGCGTTGTAGAGCTGGATGGCCAGTTTGCCCCCACCCCGGTTGATGATGTCCTCCGTCTTGACCCAGTGGGTGTGCAGGGGGGTGATCTGGTCCACATCCACGATGAGGAGCTTCTCCGCGTAGACCTTGCCCTGGCATTTCTCCAGGTTCCGGGGGTTGCCGTTGCGGATGGTGAAGAGGAAGAGGCCGAAGCGACGGTAGTCCCCCTTGCCGAAGTCCGTGATGTCCCATCCCAGACGGTTCTCCACGATCTCCCATGCCTCCTCCCCCTTCTGGGCCCAGTCCTCGGGTGTCCAGTAGGCGAAGGGAGGCAGGTGGAAGCAGTGCTCCCGGATGAAGGCGTCTGCTTCCCGGATGATCTGGTTGATCTCGGAACGTTTCATCCCAACCGCCTTTCGTTCGCTGCAGTCTTGTCTCCAGCAGATTTGCGCCTGGCGGGATTGCTCCCTGCGAGGTCATTCCCTGTGGGCTCATCCCCCAGGGACGGCCCGCCGCCCAGGCGCTGTCCAGCCGACCCGGCCGGCATCAGTCCAGCCGGAAGCCGATCTTCACCGTCACCTGCCACTGCTCCACACCCCCCTCGGCGATGCTGCCCCGGATCTCCGCCACCTCGAACCAACGCAGATTGTGCAGGCTCTCGCCGGCCTTGGCCACCGCGACGCGGATGGCATCCTCCAGGCTCTCGTCGGAAGTGCCGGTCACCTCGATCTTTTTGTACACACTGTTGCCCATGACTCGCTCCTTTGGTTGCGCTAGATTGTGGAATGA
>CAYQEB010000072.1:2225-6683 GCA_964416395.1 uncultured Caldilineaceae bacterium
GTTTGCAGCCATGCTCGCTGACAAAGTACGCTGCCCAAAGTTCGCTGCCTGAGTTGCACTGCCTGGGGAAACGGAGGGGGTGGTTCCAGTATACCACTTTCTTCCCGTTCCGCCACGCCCTCGGAAAATCTTTCCCGAATTCCCGCCACCCAGAAAGGAACCTCCATGCCCAGAACATCCACACCACCCGCGTGGAATGGCAACCAATCGTCCTCGCGCCCCGTTCCCTCCCCCAGGCGCCCACTGACCCGAGCCTGGCTGGCGCCGTGCATTCTGGCCTTCCTGTGGACGGCCGCCCTGCTGGGGCTGCTCCGCCCTAGCCCGGCCCAGGCCCAGCTCGCCCCGCCCCCACTGGTGATCAACGAGATCCACGCCGACCCCGCTCCGAACGCGGCCGGGGACGCCAACGGGGACGGCCTGCGAGACCCGGAACAGGACGAGTTCGTGGAGCTGGTCAACGTGAGCGGCGGCCCCCTGGACCTGAGCGGCTGGCGGCTCCAGGACGAGGTGGGCGACCGCCACATCTTCCCCCCGGGCACCCTCCTGGCCGACGGCTGCGCCCTGGTGGTCTTCGGGGGAGGCGCGCCCACAGGAGCCTTCGGCGGCAGCCTGGTGCAGACCGCCACCACCGGCCTGCTGGGGCTGAACAACGGCGGCGACCGGGTCACCATCCTGGACAGCAACGCCGTGACCGTGACCACGGTCAGCTTCGGGCCCGAGGGGGGCAACGACCAGTCCCTCACCCGCTTCCCGGACAGCACCGGGCCAGAGCCCCTGGTGCTGCACAGCGTCATCAGCCAGGCCAACGGCGCCCTCTTCTCCCCGGGCCTGCGGGTGGAGGGCTACGGCTTCGACGGCTGCGCCACCGAGCTGAGCATCCAGGCCACCGCCACCGTGACCAGCCAGGTGGGCCAGGTCATCGCCTACACCTTGACAGCCCGCAACGGCCTGACCCTACCCCTGACCAGCCTGGTGATCAGCGACCGGGTGCCCCTGCGCACGGTCCTGGCCCGGGCAGAGGACGGCGGCCAGGCCAGCGGCCTCCTCCCCGGCAGCAGGGTGAGCTGGACCGTGCCCTCCCTGTCCCCAGGCGGGGAAGTCCAGGTCCACTTCCAGGTGACGGTGGCCGGGACCCTCTCCCAGGTGGTGAACGGGGCCTACGGGCTGGCCGCGGGGAACGTTCCGGCCACGGCCAGCGGCCCACCGGTGACCACCGCGGTGACCGGCGCCCTCTCCATCCACCAGATCCAGGGGGCCGGCCATTTCTCCGCCTGGGACGACCAGGCCGTGGGCCCGGTGCCTGGGGTGGTCACCGCGGTGCGCTCCAACGGCTTCTACCTCCAGGAGCCGGACCCAGACGGCGCGGTGGCCACCGCGGAAGGCGTCTTCGTCTACTGGCCGGACGTGGCCGGCCTCCAGCCTGGGGACCTGGTGCTGGTGGACGCCACGGTGAACGAGTTCTACCCTGGGGGCCGGGAACGGGGCGGCCTCTCGGTGACGGAGCTGGTCAGCCCCACGGTGCAGCGCCTGGCCTCGGGCCATCCCCTGCCCCAGCCGGTGCTCCTGGGCCAGGGCGGGCGTCCTCTGCCCAACCAGGTCATCGACGACGACGCCAGCGGGGACGTGGAGACCACAGGCAGCTTCGACCCAGAGACGGACGGCATCGACTTCTTCGAGAGCCTGGAGGGGATGCTGGTCCAGGTGAACCGGGCCCGGGTGGTGGGCCCCACCCGCTTCGGGGAGTTCCAGGTGGTGGCGGACAACGGCGAGGAGGCCACCGTCCTGAGCAGCCGGGGCAGCCTGGTCATCCGGGAAGGAGATTTCAACCCGGAGCGGCTCTTCATCGACGACGCCCTGGTGAGCAGCGAGCCGGACGTGAACGTGGGGGACGCCTTCACCCAGCCCATCACCGGGGTGGTGGACTACGGGTTCGGCAACTTCAAGATCTTCAACACCACTCCCCTGCCCCCGGTGGTCCCGGGCAGCCTGCTCTCCGAGACCACGTCCCTCACCGGCACGGAGAACCGGCTCACCGTGGCCACCTTCAACCTGGAGAACCTGGCGCCCGAGGACGGGCCGGAGAAATTCCAGGGGCTGGCCCAGCAGATCGTCCACAACCTGGGCGCGCCGGACATCCTGGCCGTCCAGGAAGTGCAGGACAACAACGGCTCCGTCAACGACGACCTGGTGGACGCCTCCACGACCTACAGCATGTTGCTCACGGCCATCCAGGAGGCTGGCGGACCGGTCTACGACTATCGGGAGATCCCGCCGGAAGACGGCAAGGACGGCGGCCAGCCCGGGGGCAACATCCGGGTGGCCCTCCTCTTCCGGCCAGGCCGGGTCACCTTCGTGGACCGGGGCAGCGCCGGCCCCACGGACGCCATCACCGTGACCCAGACCCTCACCGGGCCGGTCCTCTCGGCCAGCCCCGGTCGCATCGACCCCACCAACAGCGCCTTCAGCCGCAGCCGCAAGCCCCTGGCCGGGGAGTTCCTCTTCCAGGGCCAGCGCCTCTTCGTCATCGTGGTCCACTTCAACTCCAAGGGGGGCGACGATCCCCTCTTTGGCCGGGTGCAGCCCCCGGAGTTCAGCTCGGAGAACAAACGCCGGGAGCAGGCTCGGGTGGTGCACGACTTCGTGGCCGCCATCCTGGCCCTGGATCCCCAGGCCAACGTGGTGGTCCTGGGAGACATGAACGAGCACTATTTCGCCTCGCCGGTCCAGGAACTGCAGGGCGGCATCCTCACCAACCTCATCGAACGCCTGCCGGTGGAGGAGCGCTACACCTTCCTCTACCAGGGCAACGCCCAGGTCCTGGACAACCTGCTGGTCAGCGCCAGCCTGGCGAGCCTGCGCCAGCCAGAGGCGGACATCGTGCACGTGAACGCGGAGTTCCACGGAAAGACGGCCCACCGCTGGACGGACCACGACCCGGTGCTGGCCCGCTTCTACTTCGGCGAGCTGAGCCTCCTCTACCTGCCCCTGGTCCAGCGCTGAGCGGACGCGCCCCGAGGACGCGAACAGGCCAGGGACCGAAATCCCTGGCCTGTTTTTTTGTGTCCGATATGCCTTCCGCCGGGCAGGAGGCCTAGCGGATGGCGATAGGCAGGAAGATGCGGTGCTGAGCGGCAGGCCCGTCCCCGTCTCCGGAGACCGTGGCCTGGCCCACCTCGATGACCACACCGTCCAGGCCCACCTCATCCAGCCAGTAGTGGTAGGCCACGCCAGGCTGGGCGTCCTCGTCCAGGTAGGCGTAGCTGGCGCCGTTGCTGCCTTGGCCCTGGGCCAGGATGGTGCTGGCGTTCACCTTCACCGCGTGGGAGCGATCCGCGTCGGTGCTGCGGTAGAGGTTGAAGCCCCAGGTGTCCCGTTCCAGGATGGTGGTCCAGGCCAGGCGCACGCCGTCGTCCACCCGCTGGGCCGAGAAGTCGGCCAGGAGCACGTCGTTGGGCGTGGTGGTGATCACCGCGCCGTCCTCCGCCTCGCCCACGGGGGTGCCCACGTCGTCCACCGCACCGCCAGTGATGGCGATGTTCTCGGTGATGGTGGTGGGGGTGATGACCCGGAAGGCCACCAGCACCGTCACGCCGTCACCGGGGTTCACGTCCCCGAAGTGGGTGGTCAGGTCATCCCAGACCAGAGCCTGCTCCGGCGGGTTGAAGTCGGTGACGTGGGTGTCCCAGCTGGGGACAGCCCGCACCGGCTCCAGGAACTGGGAGTCGAAGACGTCGGTCATGGGCAGGGAGACCAGCACGCTCTCGCCCGTGTTGGTGATCTGGATGGTGAAGGTGACCTCCTGGCCCACCACCTGATCCGGCTTGTCCACATCCTTGACCAGGGTGATGCCGAAGCGGTAGACGCCCAGGTCCAGGGAACGATCCTCCTGACCGCCGGTCAGCGCCCCGGTGCTGTGGGTCTGGCCGGTGGCCCGGTCCGCGTCGCTGTCCAGCGCGTCGTCCACGCCTGGGGCGTCCTGGACGGTGGGCACGTAGCCGGCGGGCAGGGTGGTCAGATCGAAGACCACGTAGTAGTCGCCGCTGGGCAGGCCCGAGAAGAGGTAGAAACCGCTGGTGTCGGTGGTGGCGGTCATGGGCACACCCGGGCTCACCTCCACCGGCTCTCCGGTGGCTGCGTTGTAGAGGGTGACCGTGACCCCAGCGATGCCGGTCTCGCCGCTGTCCTGCTGGCCGTTGACGTTCTGGTCGTGCCAGACCCGATCGCCCACAGCCACCGTAGCCTGGACCACCAGACCAGCGTCGATGGAGTTGTCGTGCTGTCCTGCGATCAGGGTGATCTGAGCGGACCATCCTGAGACAGGGTTGGCGTCACTGTCCACCGTGTCGTCAGAGCCCTGGTCCTGCAGGGTGAAGTCGAACCCGGCAGGCTCCACAAACTGGACGATGTAGCAGCCCGGCGTCAGGTTCGAGAAGAGGTACTTGCCGTCCGCGTCCGTGG
>CAYQEB010000072.1:6783-21014 GCA_964416395.1 uncultured Caldilineaceae bacterium
GCGTCAGGTTCGAGAAGAGGTACTTGCCGTCCGCGTCCGTGGTCGTGGTCACCGGGTTGTTGTTCCCGTCCAGGATCGGGTTCCCCTGGCAGTCCAGCAGGTTCACCGTCACGCCCGGCACGCCCGGCTCGCCCGCATCCTGGATGCCGTCCCCGTCCAGGTCCCGCCAGACGAAGTCGCCCAGGCTGGCAGGCTCCACCAGCCCCGCATCCACGTCCAGGTTGTTCTCCCCCGAGGAAAGGTCCACCGGCCCGCTGCGCCCCGTGGCCGGGTCCGCATCGCTGTCCGTGGCCTCGTCCCCACCCTGGTTCGCCTGGGTGAAGCTGGAGCCGCTGGGAGCCACGAACTCCACCATGTAGCAGCCCGGCGTCAGGTTCGAGAAGAGGTACTTGCCGTCCGCGTCCGTGGTCGTGGTCACCGGATTGCCGTTGGCGCCCAGGACCGGGTTGCCCTGGCAGTCCAGCAGGTTCACCGTCACGTCCGGCACGCCCGGCTCGCCGGCGTTCTGGATGCCGTCCCCGTTCAGATCCTCCCAGACGTAGTCGCCCAGGCTGGCGTTGGCCGTGTAGGCGCAGTCCAGGGCCTCGAAGTCGATGAGCTGTTCGTTGGGCAGGTCGTCGGCAAAATGCTTGATGAGGGTGGCCACCCCGGTGGACTTATCGATGCGCCACAGGTTGTCCGGGGTGCCCAGCTCGTCCTTGCCGGTGCTGCCGTAGAGATTGCCGTCGTTGCCGAAGGCCAGCCCCTCGATGTCGGTGACCCGGACGCCGTTCGTGTCAAACACATCGGCCACCTTGGTGGTGCTGCCGTCGGCCCGGTTGATGGTGACCAGGGAGGTCTCGCCGCCGTTGGTGTTGACCACCGCGTACATGGTGCCGTCGCTGGGATCGATGGCGATATCGTCCACATCCGTGAGGCCGTCCACAGGTTGGACCTCCACGAAATCCACCGTGTTGGTGGGATCCAAGGGATCCGTGAAGGCGCCAAGGACGATGCGCCCCGTCGTCGGATCGATCTTGATCAGCTGGTCTGGCTCGCCCAGGCCGCTGGTGCGGTTCGTCCCCCACAGCTCGCCGCTGAAGGGATCGAAGTAGAGGCCATCCACGTCGGTGATGACCTGGGTGGCCAGAACAGTTCCGATTCGACCCTGACCGGAGCCGAAGGGATCGCCCACGGCAGTGAACGCACCAGTGGTCAGATCCAGGGTGCCCAATCGCCCTTCGTTCGCAATCTTGTCTGAGTTTGCGGCGTAGAGGGTGGTGGTGCCCGGTTTGAAGGCGATGGCCTCGATCCCGAGGGTGCCGGTGTTGCCCACCGCTCCGGTGCCCACCACCTCCAGGTCCCCGGTGGTGCGATCCAGGATCACCAGGGTGTCCTCGTGGGGCCAGGGATAATCCGGGCTGCTCTCAGGGATGTATTGGTCCGAGACCGCGAAACAGAGCTGAGGCCCGAGTTGCCGCATGGCCGCGGCAGGCGCCATGCGCGGCACGACCAAAGCCGACGCCAGCAGCGCCAGTAGAGCCAATGCGGATAGGGCCAAACGCATACGTTTAGGACGGCTGATTGCCATTCCACTCCTCCTTGATGAATGTGCAAGTCAAAATGTTGCAGCGAAAAATTTTCGGCAAAGAATTTTTACAGAAACAGTCGATCTGCAGGCGGCAATGCACAGGAAAAGGCAATACGCAGAAAAGATTGCCCCCCGCATGTTGCTGGGCCCGCCTGGCAGTGTCTGAGGATCAATGTCTGAGGATCCTGGACACCCTAAAGCCTTCTGTTCGAGCAAACAGAGAGGCCAGGAATGGTTGTCAAATTAGTTCTTCACCTGGGTCTGTTGGGTGCGGCGACGGCGGAACGGTGAAGGGACGCCGAGGGGGCAGCCGGCGGAGTAAGCTGTCGATAACGAGTGCATCGACGAAGAGGGCAGAAAGCGTCAGAATCCTTTCCTAACTGTCAGCATGATCCGAGGGATGCCCACACAGGCCTTACAGGTCAGCCACTCCATTGTACACGATCCCCTGAGGGATGTGAAGGTCACAAAGCTTTCAATTTCCCACAAAACGGTTTCCCCAGGCCACGGAGCGCTTCGCGAAGGCGGTTGTCATTCTGCCCAGGGCGTGCTAAGATGAGAGCAGCAACTCCCCCTCCAACCACCCCCCTGCCGCTACAGTTCCATCCTATCCATCCACATCCACTCACAGGAGGAGCGACCATGCATCGACGACGCACGATCCTGGTGTTCATCGGCCTGTTGGTGAGCCTGTCCATGCTGCTGAGCGCCTGCGCCCCGGCCGCCGCGCCCAGCCCAGGCGCCCCCGCCGCAGAGGAGGCCGCCAAACCAGCCGAAGGCGAGGAGATGGCTCCGCAGCCTGCAGCGGAAGAGCCAGCAGCCCCTGAAGCCAAGGAAAAGGTCTCCATCACCTTCTGGCACGCCATGAGCGGCAGCCGGGGCGAGGTGGTGGAGGACCTGGTGGCCAGCTTCAACGAGAAGAACCCCAACATCGAGCTGAGCGCGGAGTACACCGGCAGCTATGCGGAGACCCTGACCAAGGCCCTGGCCGCCTACAAGGCCGGCGAGCCCCCCACCATCGCCCAGGTCTACGAGGTGGGCACCCAGACCATGCTGGACTCGGGGGTCATCGTGCCGGTCTACACCCTGAACAAGGGCGAGGTGGACTGGAACGAGGTGGTGGAGCCCATCCGCAAGTACTACTCCGTGGACGGCAACCTCTACTGCATGCCCTTCAACAGCTCCACGGCTATGCTCTACTATAACAAAGACATGTTCGAGGCCGCTGGTCTGGATCCGGACCAGCCCCCCACGACCTGGACCGAGGTGGAAGCCTTCAGCAAGCAGATCATGGATGCGGGGGTGGCCGAGGGCGGCTTCTCCATGGGCTGGCCGGCCTGGATCCTGGAGCAGATGTTCGCCTGGCACGACCAGCTCTACGCCAACAACGACAACGGCCGCTCCGGCCGGGCCACGGAGGTCCTCTTCAACAGCGACTTCGGCAAGATGGTCCTGGGCGAGTGGCAGCGCATGGCCGACGAGGGCGTGTTGGTCTACGGCGGCCGCCAGTACAAGGCCAACGACCCCTTCCTGGGCCAGCAGTTCCCCTTCCTCTTCCAAAGCACGTCCAGCCTGGGCGGCATCCTGAAGAAGGCGGACTTCAAGGTGGGCACGGCCTTCCTGCCCCGCTTCGAGGGGGACTATCCCCAGGGCAACAGCGTGGTGGGCGGCGGCTGTCTCTGGCTCTTCGACAAGGCCACGCCGGAGCAACAGGCCGCGGCCTGGGAGTTCTTCAAGTACACCTTCTCGCCAGAGCGGGCCATCATCTGGCACAAGGGGACCGGCTACTTCCCCACCAGCAACACCGCCTATGAGATGTTGAAGGAGGAAGGTTGGTTCGACAAGGAGCCCAACTTCGCCACCGCCTTCAATCAGATCCTGAGCGGCCGGGACACCCCCGCGGCCCGAGGCGTGCTCCTGGGCCCCTTCGTCCAGATCCGAGACGTGGTGGGCACGGCCATCGAGGAGATCGTGGTCAACGGCGCGGACGTCGCGGAGACCCTGGACGCGGCCGCAGCCGAGGCCAACCAGCTCCTGGCCGACTACAACGCCCTGTACGGGGACTGATGGATGATGCGTAAGGAATAACGAGCAAGGAATAACGAGTAAGGAGTAACGAGTGAGGCCCTGCGCCCATCATTCGTTACTCCTTACTCATCCACCCGGCACCGCTTTTTTCCGCCATTCCGTCCACCGAACCAACCGCCATGCAGACACGCTTCCCGAACCGCTTCCTGCCCTACCTGCTCCTGGCGCCCAGCGTGATCGTGGTCCTCATCTTCTTCGTGATCCCCAGCGTTCAGAGCCTCTACCTGAGCTTCTACCGGGTGGCTCCCCTGGGGAACCGCAAGATCTTCGTGGGCATGCAGAACTTCACCCGGCTCTTCGAGGATCCTGGCTACCTCAACTCCATCAGCGTGAGCGTCAAGTTCGCCGGCTTCGTGGTCCTGGTGGGCCTGGCCGCTAGCCTGGGGGTGGCCGTGGTGGCCAACCAGCGCTACCGAGGCTTCGGCGTCTATCGCACCATGCTCATCTGGCCCTACGCCCTCTCCCCGGCCATCGCCGGCCTCATCTGGGCCATGATGATGGACCCCAGCTTCGGCATCGCGGCCCGTTTCCTGCGCCAGCTCACGGGCATGCGCTTCAGTTACCTGACCAACAGCACCCACGCCCTGCTCTTCGTGGCCATCGCCGCCACCTGGAAGATGATGGGCTACAACATCATCTTCTTTCTGGCTGGGCTGCAAGGGCTGCCCCAGGAGCTCCTGGAGGCCGCGGCCATCGACGGGGCCAATGCCTGGAAACGCTTCTGGCGCATCGCCTTCCCCCTCCTTTCCCCCACCACCTTCTTCCTGTTCATCATGAACACCCTGTACGCCTTCTTCCAGGTCTTCGGCCTCATCCACATCACCACCGAGGGCGGCCCCGGCCGGGCCACGGACATCCTGGTCTTCAAGCTCTACCGGGATGGCTTCGTGGGGATGAACACCGGCTTCGCCTCGGCCCAGTCCATCGTCCTGTTGATCATGGTGGCCGCCCTGACCATCGCCCAGTTCCGCTACGTGGGGAGCAAGGTCTTCTACCGATGAGCACGTCCACGCCCGCCCTGACCAACCCGATCCACACCCGGGCCTCCACCTGGGGCCGCGTCCGCAAACGTTTCCTGAACCCAGCCCTGGCCCACGGGATCATGCTGGTGACCGTCTTCTTCATCATGTTCCCGGTGCTCTACGCCCTGCTCCTGGCCACCCAGACGCCCCAGGAGTACTACCGGCTCCAGCTCATCCCTGGGAACCAGCTCCTGGTCAACGCCCAGCAGGCCTGGAACCAGGTCAACCTGGGCCGCCTGCTCCTGAACACCACCTACATCGCCGTGGTGGTGGCCCTGGGCAAGATTGCCCTGAGCATCATCGGGGCCTTCGCCTTCGTCTACTTCGACTTCAAGGGCAAGACCTTCTTCTTCCTGATGATCCTCATCACCCACATGCTCCCCCTGCCCGTGCGCATCGTGCCCACCTTCGAGCTCATCGACGCCTTGGGGTGGATCAACACCTTCAACGGCCTGACCATCCCCTTCTTCGCCAGCGCCACCGGCATCCTGCTCTTCCGCCAGCTCTACCAGACCATCCCCCCCGCCCTGGCCGACGCCGCCCGTATCGACGGCGCGGGGCCTCTCCAGTTCCTCTGGGCCATCGTCCTGCCCATCTCCCGGACCAATGTGGCCGCCCTCTTCCTCATCGAGTTCATCTACATGTGGAACCAGTACCTCTGGCCCCTGCTCATCGCCAACGCGGACCGCACCCGGGTGGTGCAGATCGGCCTGAAGCAGCTGGTGGCCACGGAAGCCGCGGTGGAGTGGCACTACGTCATGGCCGGGACCATCATCGCCGCCATTCCGCCCCTCATCGTCCTGGTGATCCTCCAGCGCAGCCTCATCGAGGGCATGTCCCTCTACGAGGAGAAATAGCCCGAGCGCCAGCCCCCCAATCCCGGATCCCCGGTCTCCAATCTTCAGTCTTCAATCTTCAGTCTTCAATCTTGTATGCAACCCATCGACGGTTTCATCTTTGATCTGGACGGCACAGTCTACCTGGGGGAAGAGGCCCTGCCCGGCGTCCCAGAGGCCATCGCGGCCCTGCGGAAACGGGGCAAACGGATCCTCTTCGTCAGCAACAAGCCCCTGGAGCCCCGTCAGGCCTACGCGGCCAAGCTCACCCGGCTGGGCATTCCCGCCACCCCGGAGGACGTGATCACCTCCGGCTATGTCCTGGGCCATCACCTGGCCCGGACCATGCCCGACCTGCGCCTCTACGTCATCGGCGAGCGGAGCCTGCTGGAGGAGCTGCGGGGCCACGGCCTGACCGTGGTGGAGGAGCTCTGGGACCAGGACCCCAAGCAGGTGCTGGATCCCCGGGGCATCGATGGGGTGGTGGTGGCCTTCGACCGCACCCTGACCTACCGCAAGCTCAACACCGCCTACCAGGCCCTGGTCCGAGGCGCCCGCTTCCTGGCCACCAACGGGGATAGGACCTGCCCCATGCCCGGCGGCGCCATCCCGGACGCCGGGGCCACCATCGCCGCCCTGGAGGCCATCACCGGCCGGCGCGTGGAGCTCCTGGCCGGCAAGCCCTCGCCCCTCATGGTCCAGGTGGCCCTGGAGCGCCTGGGCCTGCCCCCGCAGCGGGCCATGATGGTGGGAGATCGGCTGGAGACGGACATCCGCATGGGCCAGGAAGCGGGCATGGTCACCGGGGTGGTGCTCACCGGCGTCACCCGGCGGGAGGACGTGGAACGCCTGGCGGATCCCCCGGACTTCGTGCTGGAGAGCCTGGCGGATCTCCCGGCCTTGGTGGAGTGACCCCCGCCTCCTCCTCTGCCCAACGCCCCCACACCTCCCCCCAACGCCCCGGACCGCACGCCGCCAGCCCCCCTTCGTCCCCTTTTGACTACACGAACACCGGAGACATCCCATGCCCACGCTTCCAGCAACCAAGCTACGCCCCTTCGTCCGCCGCATCTTCCAGGCCGCCGGCGCTCCCCCGGACGTGGCTAAACTGGTGGCCGCCTCCCTGGTGGCCAGCAACCTGGCTGGCCACGACTCCCACGGCGTGGTGCGGGTGACCCAATACCTGGCCAGCATCGACCAGGGCGAGATGGACCCCCAGGCCCGGCCCATCATCCTGCGGGAGACGGCGGTGCTGGCCACGGTGAACGGCTGCCGAGGTTTCGGACAACCGGCCGCCCACTTCGCCATGGAGACCGCGCTGGAGAAGGCCCGGCTCCATGGCCTCGCGGCCGTGGCCCTGGGCCATGCCGGCCATGTGGGCCGGGTGGGCGAATGGGTGCAGATGGCCGCCGAGGCGGGTTTCATCGGCCTGGCCTGGTGCAACGGCGGGCGACCAGGAGGCATCGTGGCCCCTTTCGGCGGGGCCGAGCGACGCCTGGGCACCAACCCAGTGGCCGCGGCCGTCCCCCTGCCCGGGGAGCCGCCCCTGGTGATGGATTTCGCCACCAGCGTGGTGGCCGAGGGCAAGGTGCGCATCGCCCGCAACCAGGGCAAGTCCATCCCGGAAGGCTGGATCCTGGATCGGGAAGGGCGCCCCAGCACCCGGCCCCAGGACCTCTACGAGGGAGGCGTGCTGCTCCCGGCGGCGGGGCACAAGGGCTACGGCCTCTCCCTGCTGGTGGAGCTGTTGGGCGGCGTGCTCACCGGCGCGGGCGCCCCCGCCTTGCCCGGCTACGCGATGAACAACGGGGTGTTCTTCCTGGTGCTGGATCCCGGCGCCTTCCGCCCCCGGCAGAAATTCGACGCGGACGCCCGCCGCCTGGTGGCGGCCATCCGGGCCACCCGGCCCGCGCCTGGCTTCCAGGAGGTGCTGCTGCCCGGGGAGCCGGAGCGGCGCACCGCTCGTCGCAGGGAAGCCCAGGGCATCCCCGTGGACCAGGCCACCTGGCAGGGGCTCCTGGAGGCGGCGGCCGGGCTGGGGATCCGGTGGGAAGAGGAGGACGGCGGAAGCGAATAGGGGCGAGACGCTCCTCCGCAGGGCAGAAAACCCCGCCGGGGAAACGCCTCGCCCCCGAGGGCGACGCAACTTTGCACCGGGAACCGGCGACTTCTCGCGGCTACTTCTCCACCGGCTCACCCGCCTCGGACCAGCCCACGAAGCTGGGCGGGAAGGCCCGGACGTTGCTGTAGCCCACCATCTGCAGGGCCGTCATGCCCATGGCCGCCCGGTGACCGGTCTTGCAGTAGGTGACCACCGGCTGCTCCTTGGGGATCTGGTCCAGGTTGCCCATCAAGGTGCGGAGGGGGATGTGCACCGCGCCGGGGATGTGCCCGGCCTCCCACTCCGGGTCCTCCCGCACGTCCACCAGGGTCACGTCCACGCTGTCCATCAGGTCCTTCAGCTTCTCCACCGTGCCGATGGCGTAGTAGCCTTCAGGCACGTTGGGCAGGAAGGCCTGGGCCATGGCCAGCTTGTCCTCGTCCAGGGTGGGCACGGGGAAGCTCTCCGCCTCCGCTGGAGCCGGGTCCGTGGGCATCTCCGCCCCGGTCCAGCCCTTGAAGCTGGGCGGGAAGGCCCGCACGTTGTCGTAGCCCAGGAACTGGAGCACGGTCATGGTCATGGCCGCCCGGTGACCGGAGGCGCAGTAGGTGACCACCGGCCGGTCCGTGGGGATCTTGTCCAGGTTGTCCAGCAGCTCCCGCATGGGGATGTGGATGGCCCCCGGGATGACGCCAGCCTCCACCTCTGCGTCCTCTCGCACGTCCACCAGGAGCACATCCGTGGAGTCCATCAGCTCCTGGAGCTTCTCCACTGTGCCCACGGCCCAGTAGCCTTCGGGGATGGAGGCCATGAACTCGTCCATGGCGGCCACCGGGTCGAAGGCCGCCTGCTCCTGGGCCGCCACCCAGCCCTTCCAGCTGGGCGGGAAGGAGCGCACGTTCTCGTAGCCCAGGACGTGCAGGGCCGCGGTGCTCATGGCCGCTCGATGGCCCGAGGAGCAGTAGACCACCACCGGCCGGTCTGTGGGGATCTTGTCCAGGTTCTTGGCCAGGGTGCGGATGGGAATGTTGATGGCCCCGGGGATGGCCCCTTCCGCGAACTCACTGGGCTCCCGCACGTCCACCAGCAGGGGATCCGCGCTGGCCATGAAGTCCTTCAGCTTCTCCACCGTGCCGATGGCGTAGAAGCCCTCGGGGATGTTGCTCAGGAAGCCGTCCACCGCCTCCAGGAGCGCCGGTTGGATCTCGGGTGCGGGGAAGGTCTCCGGCTGGGCCGGAGCCGGGTCCACCGGTTCACCAGCCCCGGACCACCCCTTGAAGCTGGGCGGGAAGGCCCGCACGTTGCTGTAGCCCAGGATCTCCAGCGCGGCCGCGGCCATCCCTGCCCGGTGACCGGAGGCGCAGTAGGTGACCACCGGTCGGTCCGTGGGGATCTTGTCCAGGTTCTTGGCCAGCTCCCGGATGGGGATGTGGATGGCGCCAGGGATGACCCCCTTCTCCACCTCGGCCGGCTCCCGCACATCCACCAGGAGCACATCCCCGGCCGCCATCAGGTCCTTGAGCTTGTCCACCGAGCCGATGGCCAGGTAGCCCTCGGGGATGTTGCTCAGGAAGTTGTCCACCGCGGCCACCAGATCGAACTCCGCGGCGGGTGCGGCCGGGGCCGCGGGGGCCTGGGTGGGGGCAGGGGTCTCGGTGGGCGCCGGCGCTTCCTCCACCTGAGCCAGGGGCTGGGCCAGAGGCGCTGGCTCCTCCACCGCCGGCGCGGCCTCCTTCTTGCCACAGCCGGCCAGGACCAGGGCCAGGATGAGCAACAGGCTGAGGATCAACCGCTGTCTCTTGTTTCTGCTCATGGGAGTTCACTCCTTGTCACTGGTGTGAGACTGTCACTGCGGAATGGTTCGGTGTGAGAACGGTGGTGTGAACATCACGGTGTCAACATCACGGTGTCAACATCACGGTGTCAACATCACGGTGTCAACATCACGGTGTGAGCACAGCTGGGCTCACGGCCTATCTCCGGCTTATCTTCAGTCGTCTCCACCCTGCCTGGCCCGCTCCTCTCGCTTGGCCCGCTTCTCCTCGGCCATGGAGGCCAGGATTTCCTCCACCCACTTGGGGTACTCCAGGTAGGCCTCCTCCTCATCGATGTAGCCGGTGAGCATGGCCGGCAGGGCCTGGTAGACGTAGGTGAAGTAGAGGTGCCCGATGAGGAGAATGGTCAGGATCAGCATGGAGATGTCGTGGACCATGGCCGTGATGGCCAGGCCGTTGGCTCCCAGCCGATCCTTGGCCAGCCAGAGCAGCAGGCCCGTGGCCACGATGGTGAAGGAGGTGAGCACCACGCCGGCGTGGTGCAGCTTCTGGCCCGCGTTCAGCCGGCCCTGGGGAGGCATCTCCGCGGCGTGGCCCATGAAGTAGCGGTAGGCGTGCTTCAGCCACTCCCAGTCGTCCCGGCTGTAGGAGAAGGACTCCACCAGCAGATCCCGGGCCCCCCGCCAGTCCACCAGGAGGTAGAGCACGGGCACCAGCATGAAGCCCACCGCGGCGATGCGGTGGATCAACCGGGTGTAGCCGCCCGCAGCCAGGAAGCCCAGGGGCTGCCAGAGCAGGGGGAGCCCGGTGAGGAGGAGCAGCAGAAAGGATGTGGCCAGCAGCCAGTGGACCATGCGCTGGCCCGGGCGGTAGCGCAGGATGCGGTGATGGAGGGGCAAGGAGGCCGCCTCCGGGCCCTCCGGGGTCTCCGGGGTCTCTCGGGTCACTAGATCCTGGGTGGCCATGCTACACCTCCTTCTCGCTCTGCTCGTCTGGCAGGGTTGCCTGCCCCTGGGATGCGCCGCCCGGGCCGGTCAGCTGGGCCTCCTCTTCCGCCAGCCGGGCCTGGAAGCGACGATGGAACTCCTCCAGCTCCTTCATGTGGTTGCGCCGGGCGATGACCGCGGCCACCCCGGTCACGGCCAGGCTGAGGCCTGTGAGGCCAATGCTGGCCGGCTGCACCACCTTCTGCCACAGGTTGATCATGGTCGTGGGCTTGGGATCCACAGGCAGCTCCAGCGCCTCCGGATCCTCCGGCAGCACCAGGATCACCCCCAGGCCGCCGGACTCCCTCTCGCCGTAGAGCTGGGCCTTGGGGAAGCGATGCTTGATGGCCTCCACCCGCTGGCGGGCCTCGGCCAGGATGGCCTCCCGCTCGCCGTACCTGAGGGCGTGGTTGGGGCAGGTCTTCACACACCAGGGCGTCCCCCCGGCCTTCACCACATCCGCGCAGGCCACGCACTTGCTCACCCGGCCGTCCACCAGCTTGGGCACGTGGAAGGGGCAGGCCTCCACGCAGTAGCCACAGCCGCTGCAGATCTCCGGGTTGACCAGGGTCAGCCCGTCCTGCTTGTAGAGGGCGCCGGTGGGACAGACAGTGACGCAGGCCGCGTCCCCGCAGTGGTAGCAGCGATGGTTCTGGAAGGAGCCCCGGAGATCCGGGAAGACGCCCCGGGTCTGCTCTTTGATCTCGATGTAGTGGACGTCCGGGGGCAGTTCGTTGCCCACGTTGCAGGCCGCCACGCAGGCCTGGCAGCCGATGCAGCGGGCCAGATCCAGCAGAAAGGCATAGGTGGTCATGTCAGGCCTCCTTCACGAGCCGCACGAAGTTCACCCGCATCCCGGCGCCGCCGCAGATGGGATCGAGTTTGTACGTGGTCTGTAGCTTGGTGTCGCTGGCCCCCTTGCCGTAGGCCCGGCGCAGCCAGGGGGATTCGTGGCCGAAGCCATGGACCATGAAGACCGCGTCCGGGCGGATGCGCTGGGTGGCCTTCACCTTGATGGGCCCGCTACGGGCCCCGTCCTGGTTCTCCAGCATGACGTACTCCCCGTTGGCCAGTCCCATGCCCTTGGCCACATCCTCGTTGATCCAGAGCTCGTTCTCCGGGTAGAGGGCGTGGAGCAAGGGCGTGTTCTGGGTCTTGGCGAAGGTGTGGACCGGATGGCGTCCGTAGAGGAGGCGGAAGTAGCCCTCCGGCGGCTCCTCCACCGGCTCGTAGACGGGCAGGGGATCCAGGCCAGCCAGGGCCAGCTCCTCGGAGTAGAGCTGGATCTTGCCCGTGGGCGTGTGGAAGGGCGAGCGTCCCTTGTAGTCCTCCAGGTAGGGCTTGCCCTTCTGCAGGATAATGCCCCCCTCCTCCCGGACCTTCTCCAGGTCCATGCCGATGGTCTTGAGCCGGGTGTTCAAATACTCCTCCGCCGTCTCCCACTTGAAGTATTTCTCCAACCCCAGGCGCAGACCCAACTCCCGGGCCATCCACCAGCCCGGTCTGGTGTCGTAGAGGGGCTCGATGGCCGGCTCCCGGATGGCGATGTAGGGGGTTTTGTGGGCCACCACCCAGAGCTCGTCGTAGCGCTCCAGGTAGGTGGCCTCGGGCAGGACCACGTCGGCCCAGGGGATGTGCTCCTGGGGCAGGACGTCGATGACCAGGACGAAGTCCAGCTTGCGCAGGGCCTCCTTGGTGCGCTCCGGGTTGGGGATGGAGTTGAGCAGGTTCACGCCGTAGACGATGAGCCCCTTGATGGGGTAGGGCTCCCCGGTGATCATGGGCTCGATGAGCTCCTGCATGGCCGTGGCCCCCCGCAGGAACTTCTGGCGAGCGCCGTCGGCCCGGGCCTTGCCCGTGGGCCCCAGGGGCAGCTCCTTGCTCTCCTCCCCCGGCGCCGCGGAGCAGCCGCCTGCGCTGCCCGTCACCGCGAAGGGCGGATGGGGGTAGGGCTCGATGTAGGGGGCCTTGTTCAGGTAGAGGCCACCCCGGCGGCCGTAGGCCCCCAGCAGGGCGTTGACGATGAAGACCGCCCGCATGCGCTGGGTGTCGTTGCCGTACCAGGTGACGTGGCGGCCGGGCACGATGACGCTCTGGGGGGCGTTCTCCGCCATGACCCGGATGGTCTCCACGATCTTCTCCGCCGGCAGGTCGGTGATCCCCGCGGCCCACTCCGGGGTGAAGGGCTGGACGTGGGCCGCCAGCTCGTCGAAGCCGGTGGTCCACTGCTCCACAAACTCCCGGTCGTAGCGCTCCTCGGTGATGAGCACGTGCATCCAGGCCAGGAGCAGGGCCGTGTCCGTGCCTGGCTTGATGGGCAGCCAGTAGTTGGCCTTGCTGGCCGCACTGGAGAAGCGGGGATCCACCACGATCACCTTGGCGCCCCGGCTCCAGGCCGTGGTGAAGTCCTGCATGGTGGTGTTGCGGGCGTCCTCGCCGATGTGGCTGCCGATGAGGGTGAAGCAGCGCACCGCCTCCCAGTCCACCGGCTCGTGGCCGCCCACGGGCAGGCCGTAGGTCAGCTTGGCCGCCTCCTCCCGGGGGCTGACGCAGAGGCTGGCCGAGGGCTTGGCGGCGTTGGGCGTGCCCCAGGCCTGGGCGAAGTAGTCCGCGAACCAGAAATCGCCCGAGGTGTGGCCGAAGACCGCCACGGACTCCGGCCCGTACTCGTCCCGGATGCGGGCCAGCCGCTCCGCGGCGTAGTCCAGGGCCTCCTCCCAGGTGGCCTGGCGAAACTTGCCTTCGCCCCGCTCTCCGGTGCGGATCATGGGGGCCTGGAGCCGGTCCGGGTCGTAGAGGAAGGAGACGCCCCCTTGGCCTCGGGCGCAGAGCAGCCCCCGGCTCTTGGGGTCTGCGGGGTTGCCCTCGATCTTCTCCACCTGGCCGTTGACCGTGTAGACCACGATCCCGCAGCGCCACGGACACATGTCGCAGTAGTTGTAGGTGGTGACGATCCGGCCCCGGCGGTACCAGGGCGTCTTGATCCCCATCCGGGCCAGGGCCTCTCCCGCGGCGTGGGCTGCCCGGGTCGGCAGGGCCATCCCCGCGGCGGCCAGGGCGGACAGCTTCAGCAGGCCTCGGCGGGTGATCCCCTGCCGGGTGACGTCCGGAACCCGTGGCCGTCCGGGGCCAATGCCCTCGCGGGGGTCCCGGATGGGGGGAAGTTTGGTGGCTCGCGTGCTGTTATCCATTGCGCTCTCCCTGTTCGGACAACTGGTGGTCGGACAGTTGGGCCAACTGGGCTTCTCGTTCCATGGACCGCTGCATGACACAGAGCATGCTGGAGAGCCACTCCTGGTCCATGTGCTCCCGAGGCATGCCGTTGCAGGCCCCCGCCTCCCAGACGGCCTGGCGGTACTGACGCAGGTGCAGGGGCAGCAGGGCCACGATGCGCAGGTGAGGGTGCCGTTGCAACAGCGCCCGGACCAGGGCCGGGGTCTCTGGCCCAGCGATGGACCAGTCCAGGAAGACGATGTCGTCCTGCTCCAGGGCCAGCCGCTCCTCCAGCTCCTGACGGCTGTGGACGATGTGGGTCATCACATCCTGGGGGATCAGGCAGAGGGCCTCGTTCAGCATGGACTGCACCAGCGTGTGGCACTCCGGGTCCGTGGACGCAACCAGCAGGCGAATCCGCATGGACATCCTCCCTTCATCGCAAACGATCGGTTCCATCTGCAGGATAGCAAGGGTGGGGGCCGGGGAAAATCAGGGGAAGTTTGACAGATCGGCACGAAAAAACCCTACACCGTGGTCTCACAGTGTAGGGTGGATGTGCAGGGGATTTCGGGGATGTTCTGGGCCGGGTCTGGCCCGAGGACGCGGGCGATCTGGCAAACTTCGCGCCGATCTCACC
>CAYQEB010000073.1:0-12333 GCA_964416395.1 uncultured Caldilineaceae bacterium
GTTAACAAAGCTTGTTCGTAGTATATGTCACGGGGAAGCCGGTGTCAAGGGAGGCGAGGAGATTGGGGGAAGATTCCAGGGAGATTTCACTGCGCGATAGTTCGGGAAACGAGCAGGTGTGTCTCGATCCGGGAATTGTCCCTTGAAGAACCGTTGGAAAGGATCTCGTAGAAGGGATCAGCTACGCGGGGTTGAAGGGCTAGGGGCTCACTCCGCGACCCAGAGCATCTCCATGTCCAGCTGGTGGAAGAACTGCTCCATGAAGTCGTGGCGCTCCCGACCGATGGCCCGAGCCGTCTCGGTGTGGAGGGTCTCCGCCAACCGGGCCAGCTTGTAGACGAATTCGTGGACCGGGGTGTACTCCGCACCGTCTGGCTGCTCGGCGTCGTCCGGCACCTTGTGGACGGGCTGGGTCCAGAGCCGGTGGCCCCGCGCGCCAGCGTAGGCGAAGGCCCGGCCAATGCCCATGGCGCCCATGGCATCCAGTTTGTCCGCGTCGTAGAGGCATTTCGCCTCCAGAGAGCTGGGCTGGATGGAGGGATCCCGGTAGCGGTGGGCCTGGATGCAGTGGACCACGTTCGCCACCTGTTTCTCGGGCATGCCCCGGGCCGTCAGGAAGGCCTGGGCGAACTCCGCCGCGGCCAGGTGATGGGCCTGGCGGGCCCGGTCCGGCGTGGGGATGTCGTGGAGCAGGGCGGCGGCCTCCACCACCTGCCGGTCCGCACCCTCCGCATGGGCCAAGAGGTCCGCCAGCCGGGTGACCCGCAGCACGTGGTCGAAGTCGTGGGCCGCGTCTCCTTGCTCGTAGAGCTGTTGGATCTCCTGGACGGTGTAGAATCTCTGGGCCTGACGCATGCTTCGGTCTCCTTGAAGCTCCCTGGATCCCAGCGGCGCGCATGCTGGGAAAGGTTGGATGGTCGGTTGGGGCGACTGGAGGGGGCTGTGGCGGAAGGGCAAGCCGCTATTTCTGGATCAACGAGGTTGGGGGGCTGGTTGTTCCACTGCGCCCCGGCCCTGGCGATTGCCGCGGATCCAGAGGAGAAGGCCGGGGATGCTGACCAGGTAGCCGATGAACTGCTGGAGCAGCCCCACGGCGAAGCCCAGGTCGTAGCCGGCGCCGATGAGGAGGAAGAGGCCGGCGAAGGAGGCCTGGCGCACGCCCAGGCCACCAGGGGAGAGAGGAACGGCCAGCAGGGCGAAGACGATGATGGGGTTGAGGGCCAGCACCTCCAGCAAGGAGACCCGGCCCGGCTCCACCGCCTGGCTGATGAGCCAGATGTTGACGCTGGTCAGCACCACGATGGCCCCGCTGCTCAGGGCGGTGATGAGCAGGGCCCGGTAGCTGTGGCGGTAGGCGTTGAAGGCCCCGGCCAGCTTCTGCCAGACGGGAACCACCCGGCTGGCCAGGGGCAACCGGTCCAGAACCCGCTCCACCTGCCGTTTCAGGCGGCGGCTCAGCAGGGCGGTGAGGAGCAGAAGAAGGAGCAGGGTGGCCCCGCTGCTGCCCAGGGCGGCGAAGCGCATGAAGAGCTGGGCCTCGTCCGAGAAGGGAACGCCGCCGGGCCTGCCCAGGAGGAACATGCCCGTGGAGGCCACCGCGGCAGCCAGCATGAAGACAGTGAGGCCGATAAAGCGGTCGATGAGCACGCTGGCCGCGGCGTCCGCCTTGCGGTGGGTGTCGCTGGCCAGGGCGTAGCCCCGCATCACATCCCCACCCACCTGGGCCGGCAGGAAGTTGTTGAAGAACTCGGCCATCCACTGGTAGCTCAGGAGCCGGGGCACGGAGACCTGGGTGCCGGTGGCCCGCAGGAGCACTCCCCACTTCAACCCGCTGATGGCCACCGCGGAGGCGTAGCAGAGCATGCCCCCGACCAGGAGCAGTTTATTGGCCTCCGTCACCTGCTGCCAGAGGGCGGCCGGGTCCTTCAGGGTGCGGAAGAGCAGGACCACCAGGCCGATGCCCACGGCGATCTTGATCAGGCCCAACAGGCGATTGCGCATAGCCAGCGACTCTTTCCACAGATGAACGAAAAAACCGGACGGATCCCAGGCCGCCCGGCTGGCAGGATGACGGGATCTACAGGTCGGTGGCCAACGGGCTTCGGGGCTCGGCCAGGCTGGTCAGCCGCTCCTCCCGGGCAGCGCTTCCAGCGCTTTTCTCGGCGCCATTCCCGACACCCTTCTCCTTGCCGTTGACCTTCTCCCGCACTTCCTGCACGTTCTGCTTCTGGGTCCAGGCCATGTCCCAGACCACATGCCGGTCCCGTTTGATGGCGAAGTCGTACCAGCCCAGGAGCCGGCTCCAGCCTTCCAGCGCGGCCAGGAGGAAGAGAACCCAGAGCAGGCGCACCAGCCCCCAGAGCTCCTTCAGGGCCACCTTGACCACCCGCTGATTCTGGATGCTGCTCACCGCGTAGCCGTACTTGTGCTTCAGGTAGAGGTGCCCGGCGTGGTTGCGCCGGCGCTGACGCACAAAGTCCCCCAGGGTGGTGGGGCCGGTGTTGTAGACGATGGCGTCCGGCGCGTACTTCACGCTCATGCCTCGCTGGACCACCAGGGCCTCCACGAAGGCCTCGTCCATGGCCACGTCCGGGGGGATCCGGTCGAAGACCTTGCGGAAAGCGATCATCTCGCCCAGGCGGGGGATCTCCAGGCAGAGCTCGTGCTCCATGCGCAGGCGCAGGTGGCTGAGCAGCCCCACGATGTGGTCCGGGGTGTTGACGGCCACCTTCTGGGCGCCCACCATACCCACGCTGGGGTCCTCGAACATACGCACCAGGTGCTCCACCGCGTACTCGTCGGGCAGGGTGTCCCCGCTCTCCAGGACGCAGATGTCGCACTGGGAGTGGGCCAGGAAGAGGTTCACCGCGCTGGTCTTGCCCTCCCGGCGCTCCTGTTCGATGAGCTTGATCCGGGGATCCTTGGCCATGAACTCTTTGACGATGGGCACGGTTCGATCCGTGCAGGCGCTGGCCACCACGATGATCTCCACCATCTCCACCCGGTGCAGGTGCTGATCCAGCAGGGCCTGGAGCAGGGCGCCGATGTTTTCTTCCTCGTTGTAGGCGGTGATGCCCACGCTGCAGCGGATCTTCTCGGTTGAGGGCCCACTTCCGGGCTCAGCCGACGGGGTGTCCGAGCCCGGGCTGGGCGATGACGGCACGGTCGATCCTGTCATGGTGCACTCTTCTCCTCCATGCAATGCTTCCCTGTGATGCTCCCCTGTGATGCGCCCCTGTGTGATGTGTTCCGGGGCAATGCTCCCCTGGACGCGCTCCCTGGCAGCCGGTTGCCCCGAACGACCAGAGGGCTCCCCCGGTCGTCCACCGGCCCGGCCTATCCGCTGACCAGCTCGGCCACGGTGACGCCGTCGCCCCCCTCGCCCATCTCCCCAGGGCGGAAGCGGCTGACCAAAGGATGCTGGCGCAGGGCGTCCCGCACCGCGTCTCGCAGGGCGCCGGTGCCCTTGCCGTGGATGATGCGCACCCAGGGCAGGTGGCCCAGGTAGGCCTGGTCCAGGTAGCTCTCCAGCCGGGCCAGGCCGCTCTCCACCCGCTCGCCCCGCAGATCCAGCTCCATGCCGGGCTGATCGCCTCGCTGGGCGCCGGCGGCAATGACGGTCACGTCCGGCATGGACGAGGCCACGGTCTGGAGCGGGGTGGCCTTCTGGCGCAGTTCCAGGCGTTTCAGGGGCAGCTTCAGGCGGAAGTTGCCCAGCTGCACCTCGGCTTCCTGGCTGCGCTCCTCGATGGCCAGGACCTCGCCGCTGGCGTGGAGGCTGGGCACCCAGACCCGGTCGCCCACCTGGATGGGGCCGGTGGGGCGATCCTGGAGAGCGGGCTCCACCGTGGTCTCCACGTCCTCGTCCACCGCCTCCGCTCGACGGGCCAGGGCTTCCTGGGCCTGGGCCAGGAACTGCTCGTGGGTCTCCTGGCTGGCCAGGCGGCCTCGGGCCATGTGGCGGCGGAACTGCTCCACCTCCCGGCGGATCTCCGCCAGTTCCGCCTGCATGGTGGCCCGGGCCTCCGCGATGACCTCGCGCCGGGCCTCCTCGATGTGGGCCAGCTGGTAGCGTAGGTCCGCCTCCAGGGCCTGGGCCTGGCGCTCTCGCTCCTGGAGCCGCTGCTGGATGCGTTCCGTCTCCTGCTGGATGCGGCGGATGTCGTCCAGGAGGGCGTCCACTTCCAGGGCCTCTGGGCGGACGATGCTCTCCGCCTTGTCCACGATGGTGGGGCTGAGCCCCAGGCGGCGGGCGATGGTCAGGGCGTTGGAGCGGCCGGGCAGGCCGATGCTCAGCTTGTAGGTGGGGCTGAGGGTCTCCACGTCGAACTCCACCGAGGCGTTGCGCACGCCGGGGGTGTTGTGGGCGTAGAGCTTCAGGTCGCTGTAGTGGGTGGTGGCCAGGGTGGTGATGCCCCGGTCCCGCAGGTTCTCCAGCAGGGCCATGGCCAGGGCGGAGCCTTCCTCCGGGTCCGTGCCTGCGCCCAGCTCGTCCAGGAGCACCAGGCTGTGGGGGTCCGCCTCCTCCAGGATCTGGATGATGTGGGTCATGTGGCTGCTGAAGGTGCTCAGGTTCTGCTCGATGCTCTGTTCGTCGCCGATGTCCGCGTAGACGCCGTTGAAGACGGAGAGGCGGCTCCCTGGCCCCGCGGGGATCATCAAGCCGGACTGGGCCATGAGAGTGAGCAGGCCCACGGTCTTCAGGGCCACGGTCTTGCCCCCGGTGTTGGGCCCGGTGATCACCAGGATGTAGGTGTCGTCCAGGTGGACGTCGATGGGCACCACCGTCTGGGGGTCCAGGAGGGGATGCCGGGCCTGGGGCAGGTCGATGACCGAGCCGGGATGGACCAGGGTCTCGCCTTCCTCTTCCCGGCCCTCGGCCTGGATGGGGCGAGGGCGGAAGGGCAGCAGCTCCGGTGCCGTGGCCTCCAGGTGGAAGGCGTAGCGGGCCTTGGCGAAGGTGAAGTCCAGGAGGCTCAGGGCCTGGAGGTTGCGCCGCAGGTAGGGGGACTCGTCCGCCACCAGCTCTCCCAGCTCCGCCAGGATGCGCCGCACCTCCTTCTCCTCCTCCAGCTCCAGCTCCCGCACCGCGTTGTTCTGGTGCACCACGGCCAGGGGCTCGATGAAGACGGTGGCCCCGCTGGCCGACTGGTCGTGGATGATGCCCTCCACCTGGCCTTTGTGCTCGGCCCGGATGGGGATGACGTAGCGGCCCTGGCGCTGGGTGACGATGGCCTCCTGCAGGTAGGGGCGCAGGGCCTCGCTGTGCACCAGGCGATCCAGCAGGCTCAGGAGGCGATCCTGGGCGATGCGCAGCTCCGTGCGGATGCGCTTCAGCTCCGGGCTGGCCGAGTCCACCACCTCGCCCCGGTCGTTGACGCAGCGGCCGATCTCGGCGATGAGGTGGTCGCAGCTCTCCATGGTCAGGGCCATGTCCGCCAGGCGGGGGAACTGCCGGTGTAGCCGGGAAAAGGTGCGGCTCAGGGCCCGAGCCCGGACCAGCAGGTTCTTGATGTCCACGAACTCGATGGGCAGGAGGGGGCTGCCCCGCTCCGCCTTGGTGATCAGGGGGCGGATGTCGGTGACGCCGCCGAAGTTGATGTCGTTCTTCTGCTCCAGGAAGCGATAGGCCTCCTGGGTCTCCTGGATCCAATCCTGGACCGTGCGCAGGTCGTCGCTGGGCAGCAGGGCCCGGGCCACCGCCGCGCCGCCGCTGAAGGCAGTCCGCTGGGCCACCTCCTCCAGGATCTTATCGTATTCGAGAACGCGTAGTGTGCGTGGGTTCATCGGTTAACGGTTTCGGTCGAGTTGATCGACCCGATGGATCTGACCGAGCGATCTGCCCGAGCGATCTGCCAGGGTAGCCGGCAGCCCGGTCGCATCCGCTGCACTGGGTGAAACGTGATGCGTGAAATGTGATACGCAAACGATGCGCAAAATGTGATGCGCGAAACGTGAAAAGAGGCGCGGATACGCCAATACACGTACGCCCGATCATATCACAGCGGGGGGAGGTTCACCAAAGAATTGGCCCCGGGACAGGGTTCCACACCGGGCTGGGAAGAGGGGGAATGGCTCGGCAGAGGAGCGCTGGAGCGGGGTCAGCGCAGGGCGTCGTAGCCCAGGCGGCGGAGCATGTTCTCCTTCTTGCGCCACTTCTCCCAGACCTTGACCCAGAGCTCCAGGTAGACCTTGCGACCCAGCATCTCCTCGATCTGGGCCCGGGCGGCCTGGCCGATCTGCTTGATCATGGCCCCCTTGCGCCCCAGGACGATGCCTTTCTGGGAGCGGCGCTCCACGTAGATGGTGGCGGCGATGTAGATGACGCCGTCCTCTCGCTCCTTGAAGTCGGTGACGGCCACGGCAATGCTGTGGGGCACCTCCTGGCGGAGGAGGTTCAGGGCCTGCTCTCGGATCAGCTCGGCCACGATGAAGCGGGTCTGCAGATCCGTCACCTGGTCCGGGGGAAAGTAGCGAGGCCCCTGGGGCAGCCGGGCCCGCAGCCCCGCCAGGAGCTCGTCCACGCCCTGGCCGGTCAGCGCGCTGATGGGGAAGGCGGGCAGGGCCGCCTGCTCCTCTGGGGGCAGCCACTCCAGCAGGGCCCGATAGGCCTGTTCCCGCTGGGACAAAGCCTCGGGGGAGCCCTGCCACTGGTCCACCTTGTTCAGGGCCAGGATCACCGGGGGCAGCTTTCCTCGGCGGTGGAGGTCGCCCAGCCGTTCCGCGATGAGCCGCTCCTCGTCCGTGGGCGGGCTGTTCACGTCCACCACCCAGAGGACCAGGTCCGCGTCCTGGGCGATGGTGCGCTCGGCCACGTTGACCATGTGCTTGCCCAGCTTGTGCTTGGGCTGGTGGATGCCCGGTGTGTCCAGGAAGATGTACTGGGCGTCCTGGGTGGTGAGGATGCCCAGGATCTGGTCCCGGGTGGTCTGGGGTTTGGGGCTGGTGATGGCGATCTTCTGGCCCAGCAGGCGGTTGAGCAGGGTGGACTTGCCCACGTTGGGCCGGCCGATGACCGCGATGTAGCCGCTGCGGTGATCCTCGGGCAGCTCCTCGGGCCGGAAGAGCAGATCGCCCAGCTCCAGGGGGCGGCCTTCGGTTTCAAACCCGGTTCCAGGCCCTTCCGGTTCGGGCTTCTCTGGGACGAGGCGTTCTTTGTCGTTCATGGTCGGTTTCGGCTCCTGAGCCTCGGTGGGCCCCCCGCCTGGGGGCTAGCGACGGCTGCGTTTGCTGCGCATCTTCCGGGCTGCGGAAAGGCGCACTCCCTCCCGTTCCAGGAACTGCTGGAAGAGGCGATAGAAGCGCTCCCGATCCTGGGCGGTGAGCACGGCCACCGCGTCCGCGGTCTCGATGGCGTAGGGGTAACCCATGCCCACCACGCACTCGGCCCGCACCCGGTCCACCACCGCCTCCAGCTGGCCGCTCTCCAGGATCCAGCGGGGCAGCTCCAGCCGGGCCGGCGGCCGATCCGAGACCAGGCGCAGGTAGGTGAAGCAGACTTCCTTGTAGAAGGGGGCTCGCCCCTCCTTGCTCAGGGAGTCGGGCCGGGCGCAGATGAAGGCCGGGCTACGATCTCCCCAGTTGGGGAGCAGGGACTGGAGCAACCGGGCGTCGGAGACGGCCTGCAGGTCCGTCTGGGGGAAGAGGGTGTGGAGCAGGGTGACCAGGTCCCGGCTGTGGGGGCTGTCCACGAAGCCCACCAGGGGCGTGCGGGTGCTCTGGGAGCAGTCCAGGAGGCGCTGCACCGCGTCCAGGTAGGGGCGGGCCCGGTGGGGCCGCAGCTGACCGGCGAAGCTGACGATGAAGGAGCCGTCGAAGAAGCAGAGGGGGCGTTCCTCCTGGGGGCGCTCCTGGTAGGCCTGCATGAGCTGGCAGAGCTTGTCGCACTCCCGGATGAAACGCTCCTGGTTCACCCGCCAGTTGGGAAAGTCGCCCGGATTCTCGTCGTCATCGTCCAGCTCGTCTGGGGCCAGGACGTCGAAGCTCACGTCCTTGATGTAGGCCGGAGGGCTGCCGGGCTCCGCCTCCCGGTGCTCCTTGATAAACCAGCCGATCTGGACCGCGCCCACGGGCATGGAGAAGTCCTTGGTGGGGGTGATCTGGCTGCCGTCCACGGCGATGACCGGCCGTTTGTAGAGGGTGGCCAGGGCCCAGCGTCGGGCCTCCCGGTGGTTGTTCCAGCGTTCCGGGAAGGGCAGGCGCATGGCCTGGGCCTGATCCAGCTCGTCCGTGGGCAGGGCGCCGGGCCAGGGATCCGCCTGGTGGTTCAGGGCGTCCTCCACCTGGGCCCGGCTCATCCCCTGGAATTGCTCCAGCAGGCTGGCCAGTTGCCGCCGATCCTCCTCCCGCAGCTGGATGAACTGGCGGAACTTCTCTCGTTTGCGTTCCAGGGCCTGGATGGCCCGTTGACGGTGCAGCATGGCGCGCTCCTGAAAGGCAGTGGGTGGATCTCGGGGGCTGACCGGGCGCCCCAGGGCGCCGGTGCAGGCGGCAGGCTCCGGCTCCCCTCACCATTATCCCCGGCCCAGGACGATTTGGCAACACGGTCCACTTTCCACTCGGCGCGCCAGCGGCTGAGCCGATGGCGGCGCTGCCTGCGGGCCGTCCATCTTCCCACCCATCTTCCGGGGTGAGCCGCCTCCGGGCAGTCCCGGCTTTTCGACCCCCGTCCAACATTTTGACCCTTGTTTTAACATAATGTTAGAATCTGGTGTTAGAATTGGGGGCAATCTCCACAGTCACAGGCCTCTACCCTGGCGATCCCATCCGTTTCCGGCCCACGGACCCTATCCTTTTTCCCGAGCGAACCATGCGCGTTCTGGCCATCAGCGACAAAGTTGTGCCCAGCCTCTACAGCGAACAGATCCGCCAGCGAGCGGGTGACGTGGATCTGGTCATCAGCTGTGGGGATCTGCCCTACTACTACATCGACTACGTGGTCAGCATGGTGAACCGGCCGGCCTTCTTCGTCTACGGCAACCACGGCCGGGCCGTGGAGTATTGGTCCAACAACCAGGCGGTCACCGGGCCGGTGGGGGCCTGCAACCTGCACCGGCGCACCGTCCAGGAAGGCGGGCTGCTCCTGGCCGGGCTGGAGGGCTCCATCCGCTACAGCCGGGCGCCCCGTTTCCAGTACACGGAGGCGGGGATGTGGGCCAATATCGCTCACCTGATCCCCGGCCTGCTCCTGAACCGGCTCCGCTACGGCCGCTGGCTGGACGTGCTGGTGACCCACTCGCCCCCCTTCGGCATCCACGACCAGCCGGACCGGGCCCACACCGGCTTCCGCAGCTTCCTGACCTTCATGCGCCTCTTCCGGCCCCGCTACCTGCTCCACGGCCACATCCACGTCTATCGGCGGGACACGGTGACCACCAGCCAGTACCTGGACACCCAGGTGATCAACGTCTACCCCTACCGGATCCTGGAGCTGGAGCCAGCCACCCGGGCCAGCCGAACCGCCCCCGCGCCGGAGACGGCCCCGGAGCCGGGCTTCCCGGAGACGCCCCACACCCATGACGAACAGAGCCTCCCCAATGCCTCCTGAACAGCCGTTTGAACACTGGCGGGAGGCGGCGCGCCGCATCGCCCAGGCCCGGGCCGAGGCCGAGTCGCGCCGCAAGTGGCAGATGGAGCCGCCTCGCCCCATCCCTTTCAACTACCGCTGGGAGCACGTGCAGACCGTGGTGGGCCTGGCCCTGCACCTGGCCCAGGATCTGGGCGGGGACCTGGAGGTGGTGGAGGCCGCGGCCTGGCTCCACGACATCTGCAAGACTCAGCCCAGCCACGGGGAGGTCGGCGCCCAGGAGGCCCAGGCCATCCTGGCCCGGACCGACTTCCCCCCAGCGAAGATCCCCCGGGTGGCGACGGCCATCCGCCAGCACGTGGGCCTCTACCGGGAGGAGGGCGCGCCGCCCCTGGAGCCCCTGGAGGCGGCCATCCTCTGGGACGCGGACAAGCTCTCCAAGCTGGGGGTCCAGGCCATCGTCTACGCCATGAGCGCCCCCTACGCCAACGGCCAGGGCCTGGTGGAGCGACGACAGCGCTTCACCCAGTTCACCCAGGACGTCCTGGTCCGGACTGTGGCCAGCATGAACACCGAACCCGCCCAGGCATGGGCCCAGGTCCGCTACCAGCACATGCTGGACGCTCTGGCCGCCTGGGCGGAGGAAGAGGAGATGAGCGAAACGTGACACGGGAAAGCGACACCCCCATGAAATATCATCTGATCACCCTGGGCTGCCCCAAGAACCAGGTGGACAGCGAGGGCATGGAGATGCTGCTCCGGCAGGCGGAGATGACCGCCACAGAGGCGCCGGAGGAGGCGGACGTGCTCATCGTCAACACCTGCGGCTTCCTGGGGGCGGCCAAGGAGGAGTCCATCGGCGTGCTCCAGGAGCTGGCCCAGGGCAAACGGGCCGGGCAGATCCTCATCGCGGCGGGCTGCATGGCCCAACGGGACGGCGAGGAGCTCCTGGGACAGATCCCAGGCGTGGATGGCCTGCTGGGCACCCGGCGTTGGATGGAGATCGTGGCCCTGGTGCGGGCCCTGCGGGGTGGCCCGGGCAAGCGGCAGTTCCAGCGCTACAGCCTGCTGGGGGATCCAGAGACACCCTTCCAGGCTCCGGTGCCCCGGCCGCCGGTGGTCAGCGGCAGCGCCTACCTGAAGATCTCCGACGGCTGCAACGCGCCCTGCGCCTTCTGCACCATCCCATCCTTCAAGGGCAAGCTGCGCAGCCGCCCCCTGGAGGCGGTGGTGGACGAGGCGGTGGCCCTGGTCTCCGCCGGGGCCAAGGAGCTGGTCATCGTGGCCCAGGACACCACGGACTACGGCCGGGACTGGGGCCAGCCGGACAGCCTGCCCCGGCTGCTCAGCGCCATCTGCAACCGCACGGACGACCGTCTGCGCTGGGTGCGGCTCATGTACGCCTACCCGGGCCACGTGAGTGATCCGCTGATCCAGGTCATGGCCGAGCAGCCCAAGATCGTCCCCTATCTGGACATGCCCCTGCAGCACGGGGATCCCCGCACCCTGCGCCGCATGCGCCGGCCCAGCAACCTGGAGATGGTCCACGACCACATCCGCAAGCTGCGGGCCGCCATGCCCCACGTGACCCTGCGCACCACCTTCATCGTGGGCTATCCTGGCGAGACGGAGGAGGAGTTCCAGGGGCTGCTGGAGTTCATCCAGGCCATCCAGTTCGACAAAGTGGGGGCCTTCCCCTTCAGCCCGGAGCCGGGCACGCCCGCGGCCACCCTGCCGGATCCCGTGCCGGAGGAGGTGAAAGCGGAGCGCTACGCTCGCCTGATGGAGGCCCAGCAGCCCATCAGCCTGGCCCGGAACCAGGCTCAGGTGGGGCGGGTGCTGGATGTGCTGGTGGAAGGGGAAGGGGAGATCCAGGGCAGCGGAGAGCCCCTGCTCCTGGGGCGCAGCTACCGGGACGCGCCGGAGGTGGATGGGCTGGTGTTGATCCCGGGCTTTGCCGGTGTGCCGGCGGGGGAGATGATCCAGGTCCACATCACCGGGGCCATGGAGTACGACCTGGTGGGCGAGCCTCTGTTGGAGCGGAGCTTCAGCAGCCGCTCCGTGGACCTGGAGTGGCGGGAGTAGGGGGGCTGGGCGTTACCAGAACCAGCCCCGACGGCGGCGCTGCTGCTCCACCCAGCGGGCGATCTGCTGCTGGAGGGCGCCCAGGGTCCCCTCCAGGGCTCGCAGCCGGTTCTCGATGCGCTCCTTGCGGGTCTCCTCCCGGCGCTGGTATTCGGCCAGAGTGCGCTCCAGCTCCAGCATGCGGTCCCGGAGCTTGCGGTTCTCCTCTTTCAGGTTGAAATTGTCCTGGACCACCACGCCCAGGAGCTCCCGGATGGAGGTCTGGCTGTTGAGGATGGCCTGCTGGGTGTCGGCCATGGTGTGGAGCACGTCGGTGACGGCCTGGGGTAGGTTCGCGTTCAAGGGCGTGGCCAGGGGAGCGGCCTCCTGGGCCTCCCCGTCCTGGCGGGCCACCAGCACCTGGAGCCGGTGGGTGATCTGCTCGTAGGTGTAGCCCTCGGCCAGCAGCCCCCGGATCACGCTCAGGGTCTCCACGTCCGTGGCGCTGAAGAGGGCGTCCCCTTCCGCCGCCTGCTGCTCCAGGAAGTCCGCGAAGCGCTGGATCCAGCGGCGCAGGGTGCTGGGCGCCACGTCCAGCAGCTCCGTGACCTGGGCGAAGGTCATGGGCTGGATGGCCTGGGCGTCGGCATGCTGGGAGGAGGGGAGGTTGGGTTCAGTCATAGCCATCTACTCATCCACCACTCGCCACTCGCCGTCGATGACCGGGCCGTCGTCGGGATCCG
>CAYQEB010000073.1:12433-20879 GCA_964416395.1 uncultured Caldilineaceae bacterium
TACTCATCCACCACTCGCCACTCGCCGTCGATGACCGGGCCGTCGTCGGGATCCGAGCCGGCCCGACCCCCCATGGCCCGTTCTACGGCATCTGGCGGAGCCATTTGCACAAAGAGACGCGTTGCCAGTAAGATTACAGCCAGATCATCGAAAGGCATGCCCGGCAGCAGGTCCAGCGGCGAGAGCCAGTAGACCAGGGCCGTCACCGGCAGGAGCAGCTTCAGAAAGCCCGAGACCTGGGGATCCCCCAGCAGCCGCCAGGTCAAGGCCATGTCCCGCAGGACCTGGGAGAGAGACCAGCCGCCAGAGACGGAGGGCCGGGAGTGTCGATTGTTCGAATAGGCGCTCATGGGAAAACCTCCTGGAAAAACCCCTCGGGGATGCCCTCTAGAACAGGGCAAAAGCTAGGCTCAGTATAACGAAAAGTGGCCCCCCTGACAACATCCCTGATCACATCTGCGGAAAACTCGGGCCGCACTGGACCCGCCCCCACACTCACCGTCCATGCCCACCACCAGCCAGATGCTCGCTGACTATCCCGATATCCTGCTCCAGGTGATCGCCGAGCTGCGGGGCGCCTTCCTGGATGCGGCGGAGAACCGGCGCCAGGCCATCGACCTGCTCACCGCCCAGATCACCGACCCCACCTCGGTGCTCATGGCCTACCAGGAGATCGTCGACTTCCAGCCCCAGGCCCAGGCCGCGCTGGAGGCCCTGCTCACAGCCGGGGGAGAGCTGGTGGAGGCCCAGTTCAGCCGGGATTTCGGCAGCATTCGCCAGATGGGGCCGGCCAAGCTGGAGCGGGAGACACCCTGGACCCACCCTCAGAGCGTGGCCGAGCTCCTCTACTACTACGGCTTCCTGGGACGGGGCTTCAAGGGCGCCGGCCAGAAGGCCCACACCATCGTCTACATCCCCACGGACGTGATCCCCTGGCTGCCCAAGCCGGCCAGCGCCTCGGGGGAGGACCAGCTGCCGGTGACCCCGACGCCGCCGCCCCCGGCCTCCCGCATGCTCACCATGGACGATGCCTTCCTGGAAGACGCGGGCACGCTCCTGGGCTTCCTGCACACGGACACCCTGCGCCTGACCCCTCAAGGCCCCCATCCCGAGGACATCTCCCGCCTGGTGGAGCGGCTGCACAGCCACGGGGTGGCCTCGCCCCAGGAGCAGGACGTCCGCCTGGCCCTGCTCCTGCACCTGGCCAAACGCCTGGGCTGGCTGCGCCGGGACGAGGAGGACCGGGTGGTGCTCACGGGCAACCGGGTCCGGGCCTTCCTGGAGATGGACCGGGCCGAACAGCGTTTCGCCCTGTGGGAGGCCTGGCGCACCTCCCCGGAGTGGAACGACCTCTGCCGCACCCCGGGCCTGGAGTGCACCAACACGGGCGTCTGGCAGAACGACCCCCGCCAGACCCGGGCCGCGGTCCTGGATCTGCTGGCCCAGCTCCAGCCCGGCGCCTGGTACAGCCTGTCCGATGTGGTCCAGGCCATCAAGGAGGTGGCTCCGGATTTCCAGCGCCCGCCAGGGGACTACGAGAGCTGGTACATCCGCGACAGCTCTACGCAGGAGTTTCTGAAAGGTTTCCAGCAGTGGGATGCAGTGGAAGGAGCCCTGCTATGCTTCCTCTGTCGGGGCCCTCTGGCCTGGCTGGCCGCCATGGACCTGGCGGAGCCCTCCGCGGGGGACGACCTGCTCATCTCCTTGAGCCGCTGGGGCTCCCGCTGGCTGGGCCAGGAGGCTGAGCAGCCCCGGGAGCAGCCTCGGCGTCCCCTGGTGGTGGGGGAGGACTTCAGCGTGACCCTGCCGCCGGGCACGTCCTTGCTGGACCGTTTCCGGGTGGAGCGTTTCGCCCAGTGGCAGGCCACCTATCCCCAGTATCGCTACCAGATCACCCAGCGAGGCCTGTCCCGGGCCCAGGCCGAGGGCATCCCACCCCAGCGAGTCCTCCAGTTCCTGGAGAGGCGCAGCCAGGGTGTGCCGGCCAAGGTGAAGGCCGCTCTCGCCCGCTTTGGGAGCAAGCTGCGACAAGCTTGAGATCTCCTTGGGAAGGCCCTGGAGGTTTTTCGGCCGTGTTGACAGATCAGGGGAAAAATTGTACCATTCCCTGGCCGCTGGTATGATCCCTTCCAATGCCGTCATCCCCCCGACTGGCTGTGCCATGCCTCGGCGCCAAGCAGCAGTAGCTTGTCAGCTTCGTAGACCCTACTCGAACGGATCTTCAACCCCCTAACCGCTATCCTGATCGTGCTTGGCAGTTCGCCTCTCTGTGGCCCCGCGAGGCCGTCTCTGTTTCGTTTTGCGGGTTCGCTTTGTGGCTCTCGCTTCGTGGGTCTCGCGTTGGCAATCCTGTCTGCTCCGGCGTACAACACGCTCCTACTGTATTCTTCCCTACTTCACGGTTCACCCATCCAAACCTACCCTATTTCCAATCCAAACAAGGAGGCAGTATGGAACTTCGGAAACTGAAACCGCTTGGCTACCTGGCCCTGCTGGTGACGGCGCTGCTGGTGTTGGCCGCCTGCGCCCCCCAGCCTGCCGCACCAGCCGAGGAAGCTGCACCGGCTGAGGAAGCCGCCCCCGCCGAGGAGGCCGCTCCCGCCCAGGAAGCCGCCCCTGCCGAGGAGGCTGCACCCAGCGGTCGAGGCGCTGGCGACACCCTGACCATCCTCTACTGGCAGGCCGCTTCCATCGCCAACCCCTACCTCTCCGGCGGCACCAAGGACATCGACGCTGCGGCCATCGTGCTGGAGCCCCTGGCCAGCTTCGATGAGAACGGCGAGATGGTCCCCCGCCTGGTGGAGGAGATCCCCACCATCGAGAACGGCGGCGTGAGCGAGGACTTGACCACCATCACCTGGAAGCTCAAAGAGGGCATCCTCTGGTCGGACGGCACGCCCCTGACCGCGGACGACGTGGTCTTCACCTACGAGTACTGCACCAACGAGGAGACGGGCTGTGGCTCCCTGACCCAGTTCAACAGCATCGCCAGCGTGGAGGCGGTGGACGCCCAGACCGTCAAGATCACCTTCGACACCCCCAAGCCCTACCCCTACGAGGCCTTCGTGGGCGCCACGGCCCCCATCCTGCAGAAGGCCCAGTTCGAGAACTGCGTGGGCGCCGCGGCCCAGACCTGCACCGAGCAGAACCTGAAGCCCATCGGCACCGGCCCCTACAAGGTGGTGGACTTCAAGGTCAACGATGTGGTGGTCTACGAGCCCAACGAAAACTACCGGGAGCCGGACAAGCCCTACTTCTCCCAGGTGGTCTTCAAGGGTGGTGGTGACGCGGCCGCCGCGGCCCGAGCCGTCCTGGAGACGGGCGAGGCCGACTACGCCTGGAACCTGCAGGTGGAGCCTCAGATCCTGGCCTCCATGGAAGCGGCTGGCCTGGGCAAGGTGGTGACCGCCTTCGCCACCAACGTGGAACGCCTGATGATCAACAAGACCAACCCGGACCCGGCCCTGGGCGAGGATCGTTCTGTGGGCGTCTACGTGACGGACCCGGACTACTGCCCCGAGGGCTTTGAGGACTACTGCAACGTCAACAACCATCCCTTCCTGACCGACGCCAAGGTGGTCAAGGCCCTCTCCATGGCCATCGACCGCAACGTCATCGCCGAGCAGCTCTACGGCGCGGCTGGCAAGGCCGTCTGCAACGTGCTGCCCGCTCCTCCGCGCTACGCCTCTCCCAACAACGATGACTGCCTGGTCCAGGACATCGACGGCGCCAACGCCCTGCTGGACGAGATCGGCGCTGTGGACTCGGATGGCGACGGCATCCGGGAGTACAACGGCGTGCCGATGAAGATCCTCTACCAGACCTCCACCAACTCCGTGCGCCAGAAGACCCAGGCCCTGATCAAGCAGTGGTGGGCCGAGATCGGCGTGGACACCGAGCTGCGCAACATCGACGCGGCGGTCTTCTTCGGCGGCGACCCCAACAGCCCGGACACCTACGGCAAGTTCTACGCGGACGTGGAGATGTACACCAACGGCGCCACGGGCGTGGATCCCCAGATCTACATGTCCAACTGGCTCTGCTCCGAGGTCTCCGGCCCCTGGAACAACTGGCTGGGCAACAACGTGCCTCGCTGGTGCAACCCGGAATACGACGCCCTCTTCGACGAGCTCTCCGCCACCGCGGACCTGGACAAGCGGGCTGAGCTCACCATCAGCATGAACGACATGCTGGTCCAGGACGGCGTGATGGTGCCCCTGGTCCACCGAGGCTCCGTGTCGGCCTACGCCAACAGCCTGAAGGGCGTGCGCATGAACGCCTGGGACTCGGAGATGTGGAACATCGCTGACTGGTACCGTGAGGAATAGTTCCTTCGGGACATCGGATCTATCGAACAGGAGTGGTCTGTCGGTTTCGGCCGCAGGCCACTCCTGCGATCCAAGGAGACATCCATGGGAACCTACTTTGTTCGCCGCCTGCTGACGGCCATCCCCACCCTGCTGGCCATCAGCTTCGTCATCTTCGCCATCCTGGACCTGGCTCCGGGAGATCCCACCGGCACCCTGCCGCCCCAGATCAAGATGGAGGTCCGAGAGCAGATCCGCAAGGCCCTGGGGCTGGACGAGCCCTTCCACGTCCGCTACCTGCTCTGGCTGAAGCAGTTCTTCATCAACGAGCCCTTGAACATCGTCGAACAGGTCTTCAATGTGAAGATCGGCGACTCCACCAACCGGCTGCGGGTCACCTCCTGGAGCAGCCGGGGCAAGCCGGTGGTGGATCTCATCGTGGAGCGCACGCCCCAGACCCTCTGGGTGGTGGGTTTCGCTTACCTCTTATCCGTTCTCATTGCCATTCCCCTCGGCGTGGTGGGCGCCGTGCGTCAGAACTCCATCTTCGACCAGATCAGCACGGTGATGGCCGTCATCGGCTACTCCGTGCCCACCTTCTTCACCGGCCTGCTGGCCATCGTCATCTTCAGCGTGCACCTGAAGTGGTTCCCCTCGGTCTACAACACCACCCTCAAGGTCACGGACTGGGCCAGTTTCGTGGCCCAGATCAAGCAGATGATCATGCCGGTGGCGGTGTTGGCCTTCTTCCAGACCGCGGCCCTGAGCCGCTACACCCGTTCCGCAGTGCTGGACAACCTGAAGCAGGACTACGTGCGCACCGCCTACGCCAAGGGATTCCGGGAGCACTACGTGGTCATCCGCCACGTGTTGCGCAACAGCCTGATCCCGGTGGTGACCCTGGTGGCCCTGGGCATCCCCCAGATCTTCGCCGGCGCCATCATCACCGAGCAGATCTTCCGAGTCAACGGCCTGGGCTCCCTGCTCATCATCGCCATCCAGAGCTTCGACATCCCAGTGGTGCAGACCACAACTTTCATCTTCGCCGTGCTGATCGTGGCCTTCAACCTCATCGCGGACATCGTCTACGGCATCCTGGACCCCCGGATCACCTACTCCTGAGGCCCGAACCAGGCCGGAGGGCGGCCCTGTTGAGGCCCGTCACACGGAGCTGAGGCAACGAGACTGACACAGAGGAACAAGCAACCATGAGCGTCCAATCTGGGACGGCCCCTGCCGCCAACATCGAACTGACCCGGGAGCTGAAGAAGCCCCACCGCACCCTCTGGGGCGATGCCTGGGTCCAGTTTCGCCGCAATCGTCTGGCCATGTTCGGCCTGATCACCCTGATCCTGCTGGTGTTGGGCATCCTCCTGGGGCCTCTGGTCTACCGGGTGGATCCCGACTACATCGACATCACCCAATCCAACCTGGGCCTGACCGCGGAGCATCCCTTCGGCACGGACGACCTGGGCCGGGACACCCTGGCCCGCAACCTCTACGGCGGGCGCATCTCCCTGGCCGTGGGCGTGGTGGCCATGCTCATCGCCATTTTCTTCGGCACCACCATCGGCCTGCTCTCCGGCTTCTTCCCCGCCCTGGACAATCCCCTCATGCGCTTCACGGACATGATGCTGGCCCTGCCCCAGCTGCCCCTGCTCCTGGTGATCATCATGCTCTTCCGGGACACCCTGCGCAGCCTCTTTGGGCCCGAGGTGGGCATCTTCATGCTCATCGTCTTCGTCATCGGCATCCTGGGGTGGATGCCCACAGCCCGGGTGGTGCGGGGATCGGTTCTCTCAGTGAAGAAGAAGGAGTTCGTGGAGGCGGCCGTCAACATCGGCGTGGGCCAGAGCGCCATCCTGCGCCGGCACATCCTGCCCAACGTGCTCAGCCCCATCATCGTCTCCGCCACCCTGAGCGTGGCCAGCGCCATCCTCACCGAGTCGGCCCTCTCCTTCCTGGGCCTGGGCTTCCCCCCGGACGTGCCCACCTGGGGCCGGCTCCTCTTCGACGGCAAGGACTTCCTCACCTTCACCCCCTGGGTGGTGATCTGGCCCGGCCTCTTCATCTCCCTCACCATCCTCAGCATCAACTTCATGGGGGATGGCCTGCGGGACGCGCTGGATCCCCGCATGCGGGGCTGAGGCCAGGGCTTTCTGTCCACATCCCATCCTGTCCACATCTCAACTGCTCAATCCACACACGAAGGAGTGTCGCCATGGCAATGCGGGCCGACTACATCTGGATGAACGGCGAGATCATCCCTTGGGAGCAGGCCCAAGTGCACGTCTTCACCCACGCCCTGCACTACGGCAGCAGCGTCTTCGAGGGCATCCGGGCCTACGAGACGGTCAACGGACCGGCCATCTTCCGGGGGCCAGAGCACTTCGAGCGCCTGCTCTTCAGCTGCAAGGTGGCCCGGATCCCGCCGCCCCTCTCCGTGGCCGAGTGGATGGAGGTGACGGCCCAGGTGCTCCGGGCCAACCAGCACCCCAGCGCCTACATCCGCCCCCTGGTCTTCCGAGGCTACGAGACCCTGGGCGTGGACGGCCGCAGCTGCCCGGTGGAGGCCATCCTGGCCACGGTGCCCTGGGGGCGCTACCTGGGTCCCGAGGCCATCGAACAAGGGGTGGACGTGCAGGTGAGCAGCTGGCGGCGCATGGCCCCGGACACCTTGAACGCCATGGCCAAGATCGGCGGCCAGTACGTGAACAGCCAGAACATCGTCATGGAGGCCAAGGACAACGGCTTCACCGAGGGCATCGCCCTGGACATCAACGGCTACGTGAGCGAGGGCAGCGGGGAGAACATCTTCGTGGTCTACAAAGGGGAGCTCTACACGCCCCCCTTCGCCAACAGCATCCTGGGGGGCATCACCCGGGACTGCGCCATCACCATCGCCCAGGACCTGGGCTACGACGTGCGGGAGATGACTCTCACCCGGGAAATGCTCTACCTGGCCGACGAGATCTTCTTCACCGGCACCGCGGCGGAGATCACCCCGGTGCGCTCGGTGGACCGCATGCCCGTGGGCGAGGGCAAGCGGGGGCCCATCACCCAGGCCATCCAGGAGGTCTTCTTCGGCATTGTGGAGGGGACCCTGCCGGACAAATGGAACTGGCTCACCCCGGTGGACCTGGGCTGAGGGTAGACGCGGGGGCACAAAACAAGGCGCAAAACCAGGTGCAAAACCAGGTGCAAAACAACGAAAGAGGCTGGGCTGCGGACCCTCCGCGACCCAGCCTCTTCTATTGGCTCTTCGGTTTGCTCGCCTCACTTCACAGGGGCTTCTTCCGGGGCAGGCCCTGGCCCCGAGGATAGGCCGGCGGCGTGGGGCGCACCTTCTTGATGAGCAGGATGCGCCGCTCCCCCTCCAGGAAGGGCACCTTCACCGGGGCGAAGCGCACCGTCTCCCCGCCCAGGGTGGCGATGGCCTTGCGGGCGGCCATGAACTCCTGGGCCACCCCCGGCCCCTTGTAGGCCATGACGTAGCCCCCCACCTGGGTCAAGGGCAGCAGGTACTCCACCAGGGTGTTCAAGGGGGCCACGGCCCGGGCCAGGACCAGCTCGTAGCCCTCTCGGTGGGGCGGCCGCCGCCCCAGCTCCTCCGCCCGCCCCTGGACCACCTCCACCCCTGCAAGCCCCAGGGCCTCCACCACGTGGCGCAGGAACTGGACCTTCTTGCCCGTGCCGTCCAGCAGGGTCAGGGCCAGCTGGGGCCAGGCGATCTTCAGGGGGATGCCCGGGAAACCGGCCCCGGCGCCCACGTCCACCGCCTTCAGGGAGCGGGTGGGGGGCACGGGCTCGCCCAGCTCCTCGGCGATGAGGGGCAGGCCCGCCAGGGAGTCCAGGAAGTGCTTGGTCTGGACCTCCTGGTAGCCGGTGATGCGGGTCAGGTTCATGCGCTGGTTCCAGGCCACCAGCTCCCGGTAGTAGCGCTCGAACTGGGCCACCTGCTCCGGGGTCAAAGAGAGGCCAAGCTCCCGGCAACCGGCCTGGAGCAGGGCCATGGGCTCACCGTTCTGGGCGCTGGCATCGGGTTTCGTCTCCAGGGTCATGGATGGCTGGGCTCCTTTGCGCGTGGATGGGGGTGGAAATGATTCTACCATCCTCCTTGGCCCGGCTCCAATCCCGGC
>CAYQEB010000074.1:0-1701 GCA_964416395.1 uncultured Caldilineaceae bacterium
GGCTTGGAAATAACACTGGCTTAGAAATAGAACTAGTGAAGTGAACTGGAACTGGGAAGAGTGGAAAAACAGCTGGTTGAGTGAGACGCGCTACCGAAATTGAAGCTTTTTGACGTGCTCTGGCCTGCTCAAGATCGGGGGGAGCGTTTCTGGCACTCGGGAAAATCGGAGGAAATGCACGGGCTGTGGGCGTCGCGGGGGAGTGGACTCTGAAAACGTTTTCGGAAGCCGTTTCCCATTATACGAGGATTCGGCGGATGGCGCAAGGGGTTTTTGCAATTTTTGCCGCCCGGATGGGGACTGGGCGTCTGGGCGCTGGCGAAGCCGGGACGGCGCGCCCTGTTCCTCGGTCGGCTGTTATCGCCCCTTTCGCATGCCTGGGATCTTCCATCTGCGGGCGCCCGAATTCTTCGAAATATGTTTGACAAATCCTGGCCCCCGTGATAGTCTTCCTCGGGCATCGGAAACTGAAATTGACAAGAAATTTCTGTTGCCGTTTCCCCTGTTCTCCCCCGATCCATCTCTCGCCCCCATCCCAGTGGAAAGGCTGCAACCATGCACGAGACCAGCAGCGCCAAACCGCCTCAGCGGCTCTTCATTCCCGGCCCCACGGACGTGCTCCCGGACGTGCTGGCGGCCCAGACCGCGCCCATGATCGGCCACCGCTCCTCGGAGTTCGAGGCCCTCTTCGCCAAGTGCGAAGAGCAGATGCAGCGCCTCTTCTTCACCCAGAGCCGGGTCTACATCCTGGCTTCCTCCGGCACCGGGCTGCAGGAGGCGGCCATCCGCAACTGCGTCTCTGGCCGGGTGATCAGCTTCGTGAACGGCGCCTTCAGCCAGCGCTGGCACGACGTGGCCATCGGCTGCGGCAAGGAGGTCATCCGGGTGGATGTGCCCTGGTGCACCGCGGTGAAGCCGGAGCAGGTGGCCCAGGCTCTGGAAGCCGCGCTGGCCGAAGGCCCGGTGGACGCCATCACCGTGGTCCACAATGAGACCAGCACCGGGGTCATCAGCCCGGTGGGGGCCATCGCCGCCCAGGTCCGGACCATCAGTCCAGAGACCCTGGTCCTGGTGGACGCGGTCTCCTCCTTCAGCGGTGTGGCCATCCCCTTTGACGAGTGGGGGCTGGACGTCTGCCTCACCTCGTCCCAGAAGGCCCTGGCCGTGCCGCCGGGTTTGGCCTTCGCCGCGGTCTCGGATCGAGCCCTGGCCCGGGCCGAGACGGTCCAGGGACGGGGTTGGTACTTCGATTTCCTCCTCCTGGAAAAGTACCTGCAGCGCAGCACCACCCCGGCCACCCCGGCCATCTCCCTGATCCGGGCCCTGAGCGTGCAGCTGGATCACATCTTCCAGGAAGGCCTGGAGGCCCGGTTCGCCCGGCACCGCATCCTGCAGGAGATGACCCACGCCTGGGCCCAGGAGCGGGGGTTCGACCTCATGGCCGAGGAGGGCTACCGCTCCCCCACGGTGACGGCCATCGAGAACAGCCGGGGGCTGGACATCCCGGACCTGAACCGCTATCTGGGCGAACGGGGCATGCAGATCTCCAACGGCTACGGGCCCTACAAGGGCAAGGCCTTCCGCATCGGCCACATGGGAGAGGTCCAGGTGGCGGACCTGGAGCGTCTCTTCCAGGCGCTGGACGCCTACCTGGCCGGCGCCTCTGGGGCTTGAGTCCGCTTGCCCGGGCCGATGAGGTCC
>CAYQEB010000074.1:1801-13111 GCA_964416395.1 uncultured Caldilineaceae bacterium
TTTTGCAATATCACCTTTTGCAATGTCACCCTTTGTCGAAGCCACCTGAAACAGAGTGCCACCATGGAAAACAGCCGTCCCAACGTCCTCATCTGTGACCCCATCCACCCGGCCGGGGTGGAGCTGCTGCAGGCCAAGGCCAACGTGGACGTGGCCGAGAAGGCCCTGAACGAAGAGGAGCTGATCCAGCGCATCGGCAAATACCACGCGGTGATCGTGCGCAGCCGCACCCGCATCACCGCCAACGTGATCCACAACGCCCACCGCCTGCGGGTCATCGCCCGGGCCGGGGCGGGGCTGGACACCATCGACGTGGACGCGGCCCAGTCCCACGGCATCGAGGTGGTCAACGCGCCGGGGGCCAACACCCTGGCCGTGGCCGAGCACACCTTCGGCCTCATGCTGGCTCTGGCCCGCAAGATCGTCCAGGCCGACCAGGGCCTGAAGCAAGGGCGCTGGGAGAAGTCCAAGCTCCTGGGCACGGGCCTGGCCGGGAAGACCCTGGGCATCATCGGCTTTGGGCGCATCGGCCGGCAGGTGGCCCGTCGGGCCAAGGCCTTCGACATGCACGTGGTGGTGAACCAGCCTCGTCTGACCCCGGAGCTGGCCCTGGAGCTGGGGGTGGAGAAGGTGGATCTGCCGGAGCTGCTGGAGCGGGCGGACTTCGTCACCCTGCACGTGCCCATGCGCCCGGCCAACGTGGGGCTCATCGGCGAGGAGGAGCTCTCCATGATGAAGCCCAGCGCCTACCTGATCAACACGGCCCGGGGCGGCATCGTGGATGAAGACGCCCTGCTCCACGCCCTGGAAGAGGGGCGCATCGCCGGGGCGGGGCTGGACGTCTTCCAGGGGGAGCCCCACGTGAAGCCGGAGCTGGTGCGGCATCCCCGGGTGGTGGCCACGCCCCACATCGGCGCCAGCACCGAGGACGCCCAGCGCAAGGCCGCGGTCACCGTGGCCCAGCAGGTGATAGCCATCCTGGAGCGCACCGGCTCCTCCGAGACCCTCTCCCTGAAAGTGGTGCCCATCCAGGACGTGATCCCCCACGAGTCCATCGATCCCAAACGGGTCTCCGCCCTGGCCGCTCGTCTCCAGGACGACGGCTACCTGGTGAACCCCCCGGTGGTGGCCAAATGGGGCCAGCAGTACGTGGTCCTGGACGGGGCCACCCGGCTCACCGCCTTCAAGAGCATGGGGTTCCCTCACATCATCGTGCAGCAGGTGGATTTCCACAGCAACCAGGTGCAGCTCCACACCTGGTACCATGTGGTGCGGGGCGGCGCCCTGGAAGATCTCATGGACCTGCTGGGACAGGTGCCGGGCCTCCAGGTGACGCCCATGCCCGTGGAGTCCCTGGAGCGAGCCCTGCAGGAGGACCACAGCCTGGCCTATCTCCTCACCCGGGACGGCCAGGGCTATCTGCTGGCCATGGCGGAGGACGCGGAGGGGGACTGGGTGGACGTCCTCAACCGGTTGGTGGACGCCTACACCCACTGGGGGCACGTGGAGCGCACCCTGACCACGGACGTCTCCGCGCTGAAGGCCCAATACCCGGATTTTGTGGGCCTCTTCGTCTTTCCCCAGTTCTCGCCGGATCAGGTCCTGGAGATCGCCGGCCGCGGTCACACCATGCCCGCCGGCATCACCCGTTTCGTCATCCCTGGGCGGGTCCTGCGCCTGAACGCTCCCCTGCAGAAGCTGGCCAGCCCGGAGCCTCTGGCCGCCAAGAGCGCCTGGCTGGACCGCTTCGTGCAGCAGAAGCTGAGCCATCGTCGCGTGCGCTACTACCAGGAGCCGGTGATCCTGCTGGACGAGTGAGGGGGAACCGGGACTCTCGGGCGGGCCGGGAGCGAGCGGCCGAAGATCGCCCGGGGACAGAGCCGTCCGCCCGGCTTCGCCGTGCATTGCTTCCCAACGCTCGCTTCCCGCTTCCGGCGCTCACTTGAATCCCGGTTGATTCCCCCTCCGCTTTCTGCTACACTCCCTGGCATGGTTGTTCCAGCCGCTTCTACCACGACAACAAGCGAGGCTAGGCACATGGATTTCTCAGATCTGAACGACGAAGAACTCTTCCTCCAGATGCAGGACGATCTGTACGACGGCCTGAAAGAAGAGGTGGTGGCCGAGACCGAGGAGGCCCTGAAGCGGGGCTTCTCCCCTCAGGAGATCCTGGACAAGGGGCTGGTGGCCGGCATGGACATCGTGGGCGTGGACTTCCGGGACGGCATCCTCTTCGTCCCAGAGGTGCTCATGGCGGCCAATGCCATGAAAGCGGCCATGGAGCTCCTGCGTCCCCTGCTCACCGCCACCGGCGCCTCTCGCATCGGCACCATGGTCATCGGCACGGTGAAGGGGGACATCCACGACATCGGCAAGAACCTGGTGGGGATGATGATGGAGGGAGCCGGCCTGGAGGTGGTGGACCTGGGCATCAACGTGGATGCGGACCGCTTCATCCAGGCTGTTCGAGAGCACCAGCCGGAGATCCTGGGGATGAGCGCCCTGCTCACCACCACCATGCCCTACATGAAGGTGGTGGTGGACGCCTTGGGCGAGGAGGGGCTGCGGGACGACATCTACGTCATGGTGGGCGGCGCACCCATCACCGAAAGCTTCGCCCAGGAGGTGGGCGCGGACGCCTACGGCCGGGATGCGGCGGTGAGCGTGGAGATCGCCCGAGCCTATCTCCTCACCCGCCGGGGTGCGGAGACCCCGGCCTAGGCCCCGGCGAGCCGTGCTCTACCTGGTCGCCACACCCATCGGAAACCTGGGCGACATCACCCTGCGCGCCCTGGAGGTCCTGAAGGAGGTGGACTTTGTCGCCAGCGAAGACACCCGGCGGACAGGGCGTCTCCTGAAGCATTTCGGCATCTCCAAGCCCCAGATCGCGTTCCACGAACACAACGAGGCGCGAGCTGGGGCTCGTATCATTGGCCTGCTCCAGGAGGGCAAGTCCGTGGCCCTGGTGACCAGCGCCGGCACCCCGGGCATCTCGGACCCGGGCTTCACCCTGGTGCGCCGGGCCATCCAGGCAGGCCTGGAAGTGACCATGGTCCCCGGGCCGGTGGCCCTGATCCCGGCCCTGGTCCTCTCGGGGTTGCCCGTCCACAGCTTCACCTTCCGGGGCTTCCCGCCCCGCAAATCCGGCCCCCGTCGTCGCTTCCTGGCCGTGGACCAGGACTCCCCCCACACCCTCATCTTCTACGAGAGCCCCTACCGGGTGGCCGCCCTCCTGGAGGACGCCCTGGCCGTCTACGGGGATCGGCCGGCCGCGCTGGCCCACGAACTGACCAAACTCCACGAGCGGGTGGATCGGGGCACGCTGTCGTCCCTGCTGGCGGAGGTCAAGGGGACGAAGCTCAAGGGAGAGTACATCCTGGTGGTGGCGGGGAAGGTGGACAGGAAGCGGGTGAAGGGGTGAGCGGGTGAAAGGGTGAAGGGGGTGGGTGGCGTTTTCCCGAGGACTTCTTTACTCCCCAGTCACCACTCTCCAGTCACCACTCCCCAGTCACTACTCTCCAGTCACCATTCTCCACTCTCCGTTCTCCAACCCCTAATCTCCAATCCCCAACCGATCCAACACCTCCTGCAGATCCGGCGGCAGAGGCGAGACGAACTCCCGCTCTTCCCCGGTGCTGGGCAGGCGGAAGCGCAGCTTGTGGGCGTGGAGAAAGAGGCGGGGGACCTGGAGCCGGGGGCGTCTGGGGCCGTAGATGGGATCCCCCACTACGGGGTGCCGGAGCCAGGCGAAGTGGACCCGGATCTGGTGGGTGCGGCCGGTGTGCAGCACCACCTTGACCAGGCTGAAATGGGCCACGCCCCCGGGCAGGCGGGCCGTGTAGAGCCCCAGGACCTGGTACTCGGTGACTGCCTCCCGTCCCCGGGAGCGGCCCGTGCGGGGGTCCGGGGGGAGGACGGCCATGCGCTGCCGCTGGGTGGGGTGACGGCCAATGGGGGCCACGATGCGGCCCCGCTCCGGCTTCAAGCGCCCCTCCACCAGGGCCAGGTACTCCTTGTAGACCGTGCGGGAGGCGAACTGCTCCTGGAGGAAGCGGTGGGCCCGGTCGTTCTTGGCCACCACGATCAGGCCGGAGGTGTCCTTGTCCAGCCGGTGCACGATGCCCGGCCGTTTCTCGCCCCCCACCCCCTGGATGTCCGGAAAGCGGTGGAGGATGGCATGGACCAGGGTGCCCCGGGCGTGTCCGGGTGCAGGGTGAACCACCATGCCGGCCGGCTTGTCGATGACCGCCACGTCCTGGTCCTCGTAGACCACCTTCAGGGGGATGGCTTCGGGGACCAGCCCGCTCTCCTCCGCTTCCTCCGGCAACTCCACGGCCACTGCCTGCCCCGGCTCCAGGGCCAGGCTGGGCTTGGCCGCCACCCCGTCCACCGTCACCCGGCCGGCCTTGATCCAGCGTTGGATCTCGCTGCGGCTGCGTTCCGGCAGCTGGGATGCCAGCCAGCGGTCCAGGCGCTGACCTCGGGCTTCCTGGGGCACGGTCAGGGTGAGGCGTTGATCGGGCATGGGGATGGTCGGGCTCGGGGCGCGTGGCGGGGAAGGGCGAGGGCGCGGCCTCTTTTCGGCCTGGGGAGCAGAGGGCCGGTCAACCCTCCGGCGGCGCGGAGTTGAGGGGCGGCATGGCCGAGTCCTGGACCGGGGCGTCCGGGCTCTCCGGCTTGGCGGCGCGCTGGGCCTTGATGTCCTGCCAGAGGATGGCCCCGGCCAGGCCGATGACTCCCACCACGATGGCGCTGTCCGCGATGTTGAAGTTGGGCCAGTAGTAGACGCCCGGGATGCCAATGCGGATGTAGTCGGTGACGTAGCCCTGGTAGAGTCGGTCCACCACATTGCCCAGGGCGCCTCCCAGCTGCAGTCCCAGGAGGATCCGGATGAAGCGCTGCTCCCGGGGCAGATGGCGCGCGTAGATCAGGATGGCGATGGCCACCACTCCGGCGATGATCACGAAGAACTGGCCCTGGTTCTGGAGGATGCCGAACGCGGCTCCGTAGTTGTTCACATGGTGGATGACCACGTAGCCGTCCAGGGCCTGGAATGGGATGAGGGCGTCGCCCAGGGCCAGGTTCTGCCGGATCCAGATCTTCACCGCCTGGTCCAAGGCCACCACCAGGCCGGCGACGAGCAGCACTGGCCACGCTTTGCGGCCCCAATCCCGAAGATTCAATCGCGCCATTCTGTTTCCTCTTTTTCCTCGTTTTTTGTTGCCTCGTTTTTTTCTGTTGCCTCGTTGTTCGTCTCTGTGCTGTTCGTCTCTGTGCTGTGCGTTGCCTGAGCAGCACATGTTCCTAGCAGCACATGGCCCTGGGCTGATTCTGTCCCCCAGGCAGCCACAGTCTACCCCACGTTCTGGCGGGGAGCAAGCCCGCCCGCCGAGGGCCTGGGCCCAGGGGCTTTCCCTGCCCGCGGCCCTCTATTTTACTGCAAAAGACGCGCAAAAGCTGAATTTCTCTGGAGCTAGCGCAATTTCCCTGCCCGCGGCTTATTGTGTAAAATTGTCGAGATGCCAACCCACGGGATCCAGCCCTGCGCCGGATCCATGTCAACGGTCCGCAGGACCGCACACCAGCCGTAGGAGAACTTCATGCCTCGAGAGATCACCGTGGCCCTGGTGCAGATGGCCCCCACCCTGGCTAACCCAGAGGAAAATCTGCGCAAGATGGGCGACTTCGTGGAGCGGATCTGCAGCGAGCAGCCCACGGACCTCATCGTCTTCCCCGAACTGAGCTACACCGGCACGGAGCTGGGCCTGCGGGCCACGGACTTGGCCGAGCGGGCGCCTGGCCACGCCACCAACTACCTGGCCAAGCGGGCCCAGGACTTCGGCGCCCACATCGTCTTCGGCATGGTCATCAAGGAGAAGATCGAGAGCATTCTCTACAACGGTGTGGTCTGTCTGGGGCCGGAAGGGGACATCCTGGGCCAGTACCGCAAGGTCCACCTGCTGGGCGAGGAGCGGCAGGTCTTCCGCAACGGCTTCCGCTTCATCAACATCGACGCGGAGTGGGGCCGCTTCGGCCTCCTCATCGGATCCGACCTGATCTTCCCCGAGGCGGCCCGCTGCCTGACCCTGGAGGGCGCGGAGATGGTGGTGCTCAGCGCCAACTGGGAGGAGGGCGCGCCGGAGCAGTGGCGGGCCCACATCATCAGCCGAGCCTGCGAGAACGCGGTCTTCCTGGCCGCGGCCAACCGGGTGGGCGAGGAGCCCACCATGAAGTTCGCCGGGGACAGCATGCTGGTGGGTCCCAGCGGCGAGCTCTACACCGCTCTGGACGAGCCCATCGAGGGCTACGCGGTGGCCACCATCCAGCTGGACCGGGTGCGGGAGGTGCGCGAGGAGCGGCAGATCATCCAGTTCCGAGAGCCCAACGCCTACCGGGCCATCGTGAAGAAGTACTGATGTGAGCGAGCGCATCGATGCCGCGACGCGAGGCTGGTGCGAAGCCCTGGCGTGAAGTCCTGGCCTGAAACCCTGGATAGCCCCGTCGATCCACCCCATCATCACATGGACAGCCCATCCATGGCACAGACACAGCAAACCCCCTCCGAAACCGACCGCTTCGGCCTGGGCATCCCCCGGGAGCAGCTGGCTGCCTTGATGGAGAAGCAGGCCATCATCAGCGGCGCCTGGCGGGAGCAGGAGGCCATGGAGGACTACCGCTCCGAGTGGCTCAGTGAGCTGCTGGTGGAGCGGGTCACCTGGAGCCAGGGAGCCCCGGCCCATTTCATCGGCGGGAAACAGGTGGCCGGGCCGGGCTACATCTGGTTCCGCTTCTGGCTGGCCAGCGAACACCAGGTGGTGGAGAAGTATTTCTCCGACACCGGGGAGAGCGTGGGCATCCACATCCCCGTCTGCACCTCTCTGGTTCGGGACCAGCAGGGCTACAGCACCTTCGGCCTGATCCTGGGGCTCTTCCTCTGGCCCCAGGGGCGCCTGGATGTCCTCCGGGAGGGCGATTTCGACCAGGCCGCGGCCAGCGGCCAGCTGCCTCGCCCCCTGGTGGACGTGGCCGAGCATTCCTTCCGCAAGCTGACCGCGGCCATCGCTCGCAAGCGCTTTCCCCCGGCCCTGGTGCGCAACTTCGAGCTGAACGTTCGCCGCAGGCAACCATGATCGCCATCATCGACTACGGCGTGGGCAATCTGCGCAGCGTCTACAAGGCCTTCGAGGCCGTGGCCACCCCCCTGGGCATCCCGGTGGATGTGCTGGAGGCGCCCACGGACCTCACCCGTTGGAAGGCCGTGGTGCTCCCGGGCCAGGGCGCTTTCGGGGACAGCATCCGCAACCTGCGCCGCCAGGGCTTCCAGGAGCCCCTGCTGGAGGCGGTGGCTGCCGGCCTTCCCCTGCTGGGCATCTGCGTGGGCATGCAGATGCTTTTCGACGAGAGCGAGGAGATGGGCCGACACCAGGGGCTGGGTCTCATCCCCGGTCGGGTGCGCCGTTTCCCTGGGGACATGCCGGATCCCCTGCGTCCAGGCCACAGCCTGCGCGTCCCCCAGATCGGCTGGAACCAGCTTCACCGTCGCCGGGACGATCCCCTCCTGGCCCGGGTGCCCGACGGGGCGTACGCCTATTTCGCCCACAGCTACTACTGCGACCCGGCGGACCCGTCTGTGGTCCTGGCCACCACGGACTACGGCCTGGAGTACGCCTCCGTGGTCCGTCACGGCAACGCCTGGGGCATCCAGCCCCATCCAGAGAAGAGCCACACCGTGGGCCTGCGCATCCTGGCCAACTTCATGGCCATGGTCGTGGCGGAGGGTCACCGGAAAACGGCGCAAAGGCCAGGCTAGGGCGCCACTTCGCCCACCGTTTTCTATGGCATCTGTTTTCTTCGGCGTTTGCCCACGCATTTCAACAGATCAGCCTCACCAGGTTCAATCCCAACAGGTCAATCCCACCAGGTCAATCCCGCCAGGTCAACAGGTTGAGAGTTCATCATGGCATCGCTTTCCGTGGAATTTCTGGGCACAGCTGGCGCCATCCGCACCCCCCGCCCAGGCTGCCAGTGTCGGCTCTGCGTCACCGCCCGGCGGGTGGGCATCCCCTGGGAGCGGACCGGGCCCAGCGTCTTCGTCCATGGCCCGGACGTGCTCATCGACACCCCGGAGGAGAGCGCCCTCCAGGTGGATCGGGCCGGGATCCAGCACATCGCAGCCGGGCTCTACAGCCATTGGCACCCGGATCACACCGCCGGTCGCCGCATGTGGGAGACCCGCAACTGGGACTGGCATCACTGGCCCCACAACCACACCTGCACCCCCATCTACCTGCCGCCCCAGGTGGCCCAGGACTTCCAGCACTGGCTGGGCCTGGCCGAGCAGTTCCAGTACCTCCAGGAAAAAGGGGTGGTGGAGGTGCGGGTCATGGACGAGCCTGTGGAGCTGGGAGGCTGGCGCATCACCGCCCATCCGGTGGCCGAGGCGTACGTCTACGCCTTTCTCTTCCAGGAGCTGGACGGAGCCGGGCGGCGGGTGCTCATTGCCATGGATGAGCTGGTGGGCTGGACGCCTCCGGATGAGTTCACCGGCGTGGACCTGGCGATCCTGCCCACCGGCGTCTACGAGTTCCATCCCCTGACCGGGGAGCGCATCATCCATCCGGAGCACCCCGTGCTGCAGACCGAGGCCACCTTCCGCCAGACCCTGGAGATGGTGGCCAAGCTGGCCCCCAAGCGGCTGGTCATGGCCCACATCGAGGAGCCGCCGGGCCTCTCCCCCTTCGATTTCGTCCTGGTGGCGGACCAATTGCGCCGGGAACGTGGATGGAACGTTACCTTCGCCTACGACACCCTCGTGGTAGAGTTGTAGCCGTGCCCTGCTCCCAGCCAGTCCATGCCCACTCCTGTCAGCTGCTTTCTGTATCCTGCATCCACGGTTGCCCATGATCATCTACCCCGCCATTGACCTGCGCCAGGGCCGCTGCGTGCGCCTGCGCCAGGGCGATCCCAATGCCGAGACCGTCTACAGCCAGGACCCGGTGCCCATGGCTCAACACTGGGTGGCCCAGGGGGCCGAGTGGCTCCACGTGGTGAACCTGGACGGGGCCCTCTCCACCAGCGCCTGGAGCGGAGCCGTCCAGCCCCTGGTGCACCGCCTGGCCTCCCCGGACGATCCCCTGCCCGTGCACACCCTGCCGGTGAACCTGCGCCGTCTGCGGGCCATCCGCCAGGCTGTGGATGTGCCCATCCAGTTCGGCGGCGGCCTGCGCACCCTGGAGGACATCCAGCTGGCCCTGGACCTGGGCGCGGACCGGGTGGTCCTGGGCACGGTGGCGGTGAAGCGGCCGGAGCTGGTGCGCCAGGCCATCCAGCGCTGGGGGCCGGAGCGCATCGTGGTGGGCATCGACGCCCGGGACGGGAAGGTGGCCATCCACGGTTGGCAGGAGGCCAGCCAGCTGGATGCGGTGGAGCTGGGACATCGCATGGCCGCCCTGGGCGTGAAGCGGGTGGTCTACACGGACATCCACCGGGACGGCATGCTCAGCGGGGTGAACGTGGAGGCCACCGCAGCCCTGGGCGACATCACCGGGCTGCTGGTCATCGCCAGCGGCGGCGTGGCCGATCTGGAGGATATCCGCCGCCTGAAGGAGCGGGAGCACTACAACATCGAGGGGGCCATCACCGGCCAGGCCCTCTACACCGGCCGCCTGGACCTGGCCCAGGCCATCCAGATCGCCCGCCAGCCCCTTGCTCGGCGCAGCGCCGGCATCGTGCCCTATCACCGGGCCGAGGGCGAGCCCCGCCTCCTCCTGCTCTGGAACAGCTTCTTCGAGCAGTGGCAGTTCCCCCGGGGAGGCGTGGAGCGCGGGGAGACGGACCTGGAATGCGCCCTGCGGGAGTTCCAGGAGGAGACCTGCCTGCCCATCCGCCGGCTGCACCCGGAGATCCACTGCACCCTGCGCTACGTGGCCCGCATTCGCCGGTACGAGGTGGAGCGCACCGTGGTCTACTACCTGGCGGAAGTGGAGCCGTCCCCGGTCTGCCTGGGCCAGGACGACCTCTGCGACTACCGCTGGGTCACCCTGGAGCAGGCCCAGGAGCTCCTGGCCGAGACCTCCCCAGAGCAGCTGCCCGCCCTGGAGATGGCGCGACAGGCGCTGCAGAAACGATGAGAGGCTGATGCCATGCTCGCCAAACGGATCATCCCCTGCCTTGACGTGAAGGACGGCCGCGTGGTCAAGGGCGTCAACTTCGTGGACCTGGTGGACGCGGGCGACCCAGTGGAGCAGGCCCAGGTCTACGACCGGGAGGGCGCGGACGAGCTGGTCTTCCTGGACATCACCGCCACCCACGAGGCCCGGGAGATCGTGGCCGAGATGGTGCGTCGGGTGGCGGACACGGTCTTCATCCCCTTCACCGTAGGGGGCGGCCTGCGCACGGTGGAGGACATGCGGGCCATCCTCCTGGCCGGCGCGGACAAGGTGAGCATCAACAGCGCCGCGGTGCGCCATCCCCAGCTCATCCAGGAAGGGGCCCGGCGCTTCGGCAGCCAGTGCATCGTGGTGGCCATCGACGCCCGCCGCCGCCAAGGGGAGGCCCTGGCCCAGCGGGGCCCGGGCTGGGACGTCTACGTGAGCGGCGGGCGGGTGAACACCGGCCTGGACGCGGTGGCCTGGGCCCGCCAGGTGGAGGCCCTGGGCGCGGGCGAGATCCTTCTCACCTCCATGGACGGGGACGGCACCCAAGCAGGCTACGACATCCCCCTCACCCGGGCCATCAGCGACGCGGTGAACATCCCGGTCATCGCCAGCGGCGGCGCCGGCCACCCGGACCACTTCGTGGCGGCTCTCACGAAAGGCGGGGCGGCCGCGGCCCTGGCCGCCAGCCTCTTTCACTTCCGCCAGCTGCGCATCCTGGACGTGAAGGAGCACCTGCGCCGGGCCGGGCTGCCGGTGCGCATGCCCCTGGAGATGAACTGATGGAGGGGATGCCCTGATGGAGATCAACGGCGCGAGCGCGCTTCTGGCCGCCCTGAAATTCGACCAGCGAGGCCTCATCCCGGCCATCGTCCAGGATGTCCACACCCGGCAGGTGCTGATGATGGCCTGGATGAGCCGGGAAAGCCTGGTCCGCACCCTGGAGCTGGGGGAGACCGTCTTCTGGAGCCGCAGCCGCCAGGAGCTCTGGCACAAGGGAGCCACCAGCGGCAACGTCCAGAAAGTGGTCGATTTGCTCGTGGATTGTGACGGTGATACACTCCTGGTGCTGGTGGAGCCCGCCGGACCGGCCTGCCACACCGGCGCGGTGAGCTGCTTCTATCGAGGATGGCGGGAGGTCGCGGCGGAAGGGTGA
>CAYQEB010000074.1:13211-20296 GCA_964416395.1 uncultured Caldilineaceae bacterium
CCAACTCCCCAGGAACAGACCGTGAGCACCGTCCTGGAAAGCCTGTTCGCCACCATCGAGAGCCGCAAGGAGAACGCCCCGCCCGGCTCCTACACCGCCAGCCTCTTCGCCAAAGGCGAGCCGGAGATCCTGCGCAAGATCGGCGAGGAGGCGGTGGAGGTGATCATCGCCGCCTACTCGGAAGGGGACGAGCGGCTGATCTCCGAGATGGCCGACCTGCTCTACCACAGCCTGGTGCTCCTCTCCGCCCGAGGGCTGGACTGGCAGGAGGTGGAGGCGGAGCTGGCCCGGCGCTTCCGCTGACCCCCGGTTCCTGGACCTGACGGAGACCATGACCCGGAGCCGCATTTTCCTCTTCCATACCTTCCAGCTGACGCCCGGCCCCACCCCGGACGCCCCCGCCTCCAGCCCGGCTCCCCTGGCCATCCGCTCCACGGTCCTCCCTCGCCTCCTGGCCTTTCTGATCCTCCATCGGGACGCGCCGGTGGAACGCGAACGGCTGGCCCGCCTCTTCTGGCCTAGGGCTCGGCCGGCTGCGGCCCGCCGCAACCTGCGGGAGTACCTCTACCGGGCCCGGCAGCTCCTGGACGCCTTTCTCCCCGGCCAGGAGATCCTCTTCACCGATGAACAGCGGGTGCAGCTGCGCCTGCCCCCCAGCTGCTGGATCGATGTGGAGGCCTTCGAGCAGGCCCTGGACCAGGCGGCCCAAACCCAGGACCCCGCCCAGGGCATCCGCCTGTTGGAGGAGGCCTGCGCCCTCTACCGGGGCCCTCTGCTCCAGGAAATGTACGACGATTGGGTGGCCGAGGAGCGGGAGCGGCTCCACAGGCGCTTCCTGGAAGGGCTGACCCGGCTGGCGGAGCTCCGGGAGAGCATCGGGGACCTGGCCGGCGCGGTGGAGGCCCTGGAGCGTCACCTGGCCCAGGATCCCCTGGCCGAGCCGGTCCACCGTCGGCTCATGGCGCTTCACGCCCGGCGCGGAGACCGCACCCAGGCCCTGGAACAGTATCATCGCTACGCCCAGGCCCTGGAGACGGAGCTGGGCCTGCCCCCGGAACCGGCCATCCAGGAGCTCTACCAGTCCATCAAGGCCGGCGTCTATCCGCCCGACACGCTGCTCTCTGCCCCTGGTGGATCCCCCTCGCCCCTACCTTCCCGGGGCTTCGTCACTCCCTTCGCTGGCCGCCGCCGAGAGCTGGCCCGGCTGGACATGGCCTTCCGGGGGCGGCCCCACTCCTCGGTGGACACGGTCATCGTCACCGGGGAGAGCGGCGTGGGCAAGACCCGGCTCATCAGCGAATGGCTGGCCACCCTGCCGCCCCAGGTGCTCGTCCTGCGAGCCCGGGCCCACGAGTTCGAACAGGGCATCCCCTACCGCCCCCTGCTGGACGCCCTGCAGGAGGCCCTCCCCCGCATCGACTGGGCCGCCTTGCCCCCTGCGGTGACCCACACCTGGCTGGCGCCCCTGGCCCAGCTCCTGCCGGACCTCTACTTCCACCTGCCGGACCTGCCCGGCCTGACCAATCCCCTGGAGAGCGGGGCCAGCCACTACGTCATGGAAGGGATGGCCCAGCTCCTCCTGAACATGGCCCGGCAGCAGCCGCTTCTCCTCTTCATCGACGACCTGCACTGGGCCGACCGCTCCACCTGGGCCTTTCTCCCCTTCCTCTCCCGCCGCATCCGGGAGCGGCCCATCTTCCTGGTGGGCGCTTTCTCCTCCTCCGAGGCCACAGACGAGGCCCGGCGTCGCCTGCGCCGCCTGGAGCGCAGCCCCAACGTCCAGACCATCCAGCTCTCCCTCCTCTGGCCGCCGGACATCGCCGATCTCCTGCCCCCGGAGCTGAAGGAGACCATCGTCTCCCTGGGGGCGTTTTCCCGTCGCCTGCACCAGCTGACCAAGGGCAACCCCTTCTTCGCCACCGAGATCGTCCGGGCCTTGCTGGAGAGCGACCTGCCGCGGCCCTACACCGCCCAGAGCCTCACCCAGCTCCACCTGCCCGACGCGGTCCACACCCTGATCCAGACCCGCCTGGATCGTCTGGAGCCCGAGAGTCGCCGGGCCCTCTGCATGGCCGCGGCGGTCCAGCGGGGCTTCGACCTGGAGCTCCTGGCCGCCATCAGCCGAGTGGCTCCGGAGACCCTTCTGGGTTACCTGGACGACTGGCTGCGTCGGGGTCTGCTGGTGGAGAAGCCCAACGGGGGCTACGATTTCAGCCACCAGCAGATCCGGGAGGTGGCCTATCGCCTCCTGAGCAAGCCCCGGCGGCGCTATGTCCATCGCCGGGTGGCCCAGGCTCTGGAGAGCCGTCAGCCTGTGGACCTGGAGCGGGTGACCCGCCACTACAGCCTGAGCGACCAGCCGGCCCGGGCCATCCCCGGCCTGTTGGAGACAGGCCAGCGGGCCCTGAACGCCCGCTCCTACCAGGAGGCCCGGGCCATCGGCCGCACCCTCCTGGCCCTGTTGGAACAGGCGCCCCTGGGGGAGGAGCCCCGGGAACGGTTGGAGCGGAGCCTGCAGTTGGCCCTGGCCCACAGCTTCCAGGGGGAGACGGAGCAGGCCCTGGCCCTCTTCGAGCAGGCCGCGGCCCTGGCGGAGGAGGTGGGGCAGCCCGGCAAGGCGGCGGAGACCCTGCTGCGCATCGCCCAGATCCACTGGGTGCGTGGGGACGCGCCGGCCGCCCGGCCCTACGCGGAGCGCTGCCTGGCCCTGCTTCGGGGCCAGGGCGTGGACCTGCCGGCCATCACCGCCGCGGCCCTGCGGCTCCTGGGGCGACTGAACATCGCCCAGGGCCGTTTCCCCCAGGCCATCCCCTGCCTGGAGGAGTCCCTCTCCTTGCTGGGGCAGAGCGCGGCCGAGGAGATGAACCGGGTCACCACCATGGGCTACCTGATGACCGCCTACGCCCGGGTGGGGGACGTGGCTGGGGTGGAGCGGGTCATGGCGGATGTGGAGCGGCGCACCCAGCGCCTGGAGAGCCCGGCCCTCCACGCGGTGATCCAGGCCCAGCGCGCCGTGGCCTTCAACGCCCTGGGCTGGTGGGAGCAGGCCCTGGCCGCGGCCCAGGCCGGCGTGGCGGAGTGCCAGGCCCAGGAGCTGCCGGTCTACGCCTTCGTGGCCCGCACCGTCCTGGGACGGGCCGCCCACTACCTGGGGGACGACGAGACCGCCTACCGGGTTCTGGGCCAGGCCATCGCCTGGGCCGAGCGCCACGACTACCTCCTCTTCCGCTACATGGCCCACCTGCACCTGGCCGAGATCGCCAGCAACCGGGGCGATCAGGCCACCCTCCGGGAGCAGGTGGCCCTGGTCCGTCAGCTGGCCGAGCGCACGGACAATCAGTGGGCCCGGCAGATGGTGGACGCGTACTGGGCGCGGGGTCAACGATGGAGCGCAGAAAACCGGAACGACGGCCAGCCCCATTGACGCCCCCGCGACGTTTCGTTGACGCCCGGCCAGTATCCTGAGGGCGCTTCCCCCAACGAACAGCCCGGCCGCCGCAGTGAACGGCCTTGGTCCCCCAGGCTGGGCGCCCGATTCCCGTATTCTGTTTCCCAGATCCTGTCTCCTGCCGCCTGTATCCCGCCAGTATGCCCATCGCGCACCTGAGCAGCGTGGACCTCTACTACGAGCTGCACGGTCCAGCGGATGCACCTTTGCTGGTGCTCCTCCACGGCGCTACGGAGACCTTCCGCAGCGGCTGGCGCCGGCAGATCGAGCCCTTCAGCCAACGGTTCCGCATCCTGGGCGTGGACCTGCGGGGACATGGGCGCAGCAACAATCCGGCGGACGAGCTGGACCTGCGCCAGATGGCCGACGACATCCGTGAGCTGCTCCAGGCGCTGGGGCAGGATCGGGCCCACGTCTGCGGTCACAGCGGCGGGGCCTCCACGGCTCTCTTCTTTGCCCTGCGCCACCCAGAGGCCCTGGACCGTCTGGTGTTGGTGAGCAACAATTTCGAGCTGGACCGGGTGCGCACCGGCCCCAGCCACTTCTGGGACCCGGCGCGGATCCAGCGGGAACAGCCTGGCTGGTGGGCCGAGATGGTCCGCCTCCATCCAGATCCTGTTCGGCTGCTGGCCTGGTGGGACCAGGAAGACCGGCGGCGTCCCAACTTCCAGCCCCAGGACCTGGCGCATGTCCAGGCGCCCACCCTGCTGGTCAACGGGGATCGGGACGAGATCATCCCCCTGGAGCAGACCCTGGGCATGTACCGGGCCCTGCCCAATGCCCAGCTGGCCATCCTGCCTGGGGTGGGGCATGGGGTGCCCAGCCGCCGTCCCGCCTGGTTCAACCTGCTGGCGCTGGACTTCCTGACCGGCGGGCGGAGAGGCCCCAGGAGGAGCGGAGTGGAACGGCCACGTGATGGGCGAGGGGTCACGAGTAAGGAGTAAGGAGAAACGAGTCACGAGGGAAAAGGGTTTGGGACTCTAACTCCCAATTCCCAACTTCCCTTCCCTAGTTAGCTCTAATTCCCAGTCGACGCGTCACCTTCAGGAGTGCTCTATGATCTGGAACGAGAAGATCGAGACCATGCCTCGGGGCGAGCTCCAGGCGCTCCAGAGCGAGCGCCTGAGCAAGCTGGCCGCCTACGTCTACGAGCGGGTGCCCTTCTACCGCCGCCTCTTTGACCAGGCGGGGGTGGCCCCCGGGGATATCCAGGACATCCGCGATCTGGGCAAATTGCCCTTCACCACCAAGGCGGACATGCGGGACAACTACCCCTTCGGCCTCTTCGCGGTGCCCCGGGAGGAGATCCTGCGCATCCACGCCTCCTCGGGCACCACGGGCAAGCCCACGGTAGTGGGCTACACCCGGGACGATCTCCAGGTCTGGGCGGAGGTCTGCGCCCGCAGCCTGGCCCTGAGCGGCGCCAAGCCCGGAGACATGTTCCAGAACGCCTACGGCTACGGCCTCTTCACCGGAGGGCTGGGCATGCACTACGGGGCCGAGTACATGGGTGTGGCCGTGATTCCGGCCTCCGGGGGCAACACAGCCCGCCAGCTCATGATCCTGCAGGACTTCCAGCCCGACATCATGGCCTGCACCCCCTCCTACGCCCTGACCCTGGCGGATCGGCTCCTGGAAGCCGGGGTGGATCCCCAGGATCTGAAGGTGCGGGTCTTCATCCTGGGCGCGGAGCCCTGGACTGAGGAGATGCGCCAGGAGCTGGAGGCCAAGCTCCACGTGGACGCAGTGAACATCTACGGCCTGAGCGAGATCATCGGCCCTGGCGTCTCCAACGAGTGCGTGGAGGCCAAGGACGGCATGCACATCATGGAGGACCACTTCCTGCCCGAGGTCATCGATCCCCAGACCGGCCAGCCCCTGCCGGAAGGCCAGGTGGGGGAGCTGGTCTTCACCACCTTGACCAAGCAGGCCCTGCCCCTCATCCGCTACCGCACCGGGGACCTCTGCTCCATCACCTACGAGCCCTGCATCTGCGGCCGCACCCACGCCCGCATGAGCCGCATCCTGGGCCGGGCCGACGACATGCTCATTGTCCGGGGGGTGAACGTCTTCCCCTCCCAGGTGGAGGCGGCCCTGCTCCAGGTGGAGCACATCGCCCCCCACTACGCCATCGTCCTCACCCGGGAGAACCACCTGGACGTGATGGAAGTCCAGGCTGAGGTGACCGAGGAGTTCTTCCACCAGGTGGGCAGCGAAGTCTTCGCCCGGCATCCCGCGGAGGTGGCCGAGGCCATCCAGGCCCTGGAGGGTCGGGTGCACCAGGCTCTGCGGGACATCCTGGGGCTGAACGCCAAGGTGACCCTGCTGGCTCCCGGCCAGGCCCCTCGCAGCGAGGGCGGCAAACTGCGCCGGGTCATCGACAAACGGGAGCTGTGATGGACGCCCTGCCCGATGCCGTGATCGTGGACGCGGTCCGCACCCCGGTGGGCCGCTTCGCCGGCGCCCTGAGCCGGGTGCGCCCAGACGACCTGGCCGCTCTGGTGATCCAGGCCCTGGTGGCCCGCACGGGGATCGATCCGGCCCTGGTGGAAGAGGTGGTGATGGGCTGCACCAACCAGGCCGGGGAGGACAACCGCAACGTGGCCCGCATGGCCTTGCTCCTGGCCGGGCTGCCGGAACAGGTGGCCGGGATCACCGTGAACCGCCTCTGCGCCTCGGGCCTGGACGCCCTGATCCACGCCTACCGGGCCATCCGCCTGGGGGAAGGGGACGTCTACATCGCCGGGGGTGTGGAGAGCATGTCCCGGGCTCCCTACGTGATGAGCAAGGCGGAGACCCCCTTCGCCCGCAACGCCCAGATGTACGACACCACCATCGGCTGGCGCTTCCCCAACCCCAGGCTGCGGGAGCGTTTTCCCCTGGAGGGCATGGGGGAGACCGCGGAGAACATCTACGCCCAGACCCACATCCCCCGGGAGCGGCAGGACGCCTTCGCCCTGGAGAGCCAGCGCCGGGCCGTGGCCGCCATCAACGCCGGCAAGTTCCAGGACGAGATCGTGCCGGTGCCGGTGCCCCAGCGCAAGGGCGAGCCCATCCTGGTGACCACGGACGAACACCCCCGGATGAAGCGGGTGGACGGCCGTTGGGAGCTGACCACCAGCATGGAGCTCCTGGCCCGGCTGCGCCCCGCCTTCCGGGAGGGGGGGAGCGTCACCGCCGGCAACTCCTCGGGCATCAACGACGGGGCCGCGGCCCTGCTCATGACCTCTCGGGAGCGGGCGGAGGCTCTGGGCTTGCGGCCCCTGGTGCGGGTGGTGGGGGCGGCGGTGGCCGGCGTGGATCCCCGGACCATGGGGCTGGGGCCCATCCCCGCGGTGCGCAAGCTCCTGGCGCGCACCGGCCTCTCCGTGGCGGATCTGGACCTGATCGAGCTGAACGAGGCCTTCGCGGTCCAGGCCCTGGCGGTCATGGACGAGCTGGGCCTGGACCCGGAGCGAACCAACGTCAACGGCGGGGCCATCGCCCTGGGCCATCCCCTGGGCTGCACGGGGGCCCGCCTGACCACCACCCTGGTCCACGAGATGAAGCGGCGCCAGGCCGCCGGCCAGGCCACCTCTCCCTACGGCCTGGTGACCATGTGCGTGGGCGTGGGCCAGGGCGCGGCCATGCTGGTGGA
>CAYQEB010000075.1:0-5931 GCA_964416395.1 uncultured Caldilineaceae bacterium
CTGTCTCTGTTCCTGGTCTAGCTGTCTCTGTTGTTGCTGTCTTTGCGGCTGTTCCTGTCACAGGTTTCGTCTCCCTGTTCATAGCGCTCCTCCTCTACCTTCCTGGTCTACCTCCCTGGCCTGCCTTCCTGGCTGCTGCCTTCCTGGTTGCCCTCTTCCTGGCTGCCGTTGCGGAAGATCTGCCCGTCCGAGCTCGGGCTCTGCTCCTGGATGCTGGGCAGCCAGACGTAGAAACCGCTGCCCCGATCCTGGCCTGGCGGGGGGCTTTCCGCCCAGATGCGGCCGCCGTGGGCTTCCACCAGCTGGCGGGCGATGGCCAGGCCCAGGCCACTGCCCCCGGTGGCTCGGCTCCGGGAGCGGTCGCCCCGGTAGAAGCGGTCGAAGATGTGGGGCAGATCCTGGGGCGAGATGCCCTCCCCGGTGTCCAGGACGGCCAACTCCACCCCCCGGCCCAGCGGGCGCAGGCGGACCAGCACCTGGCCCCCTCGGGGGGTGTGGCGCAGCCCGTTGGCCAGCAGGTTGCCCAGCACCTGGGCCAGCCGTTGACCGTCGCCCCAGACCCGGGGCAGCCTGTCCGCCACGTGGAGACGCAGCTCCACCCCTTCCTGCTGGGCCTTGGGCAGGTGCGCGGCCACCTGGGCCCCGGCCAGCTCCTCCAGCGAGAGGGGCTCCTGCTCCAGGGTCAACTGGCCCGATTCCGCCTGGGCCAGGGTGCGCAGATCCTCCACCAGGCGGTTGAGCATGGTCACCTGCTGGTGGATGGGGGTCAGGTTCTCCGGCGTCAAGGGGAAGATGCCGTCCTGGAGGGCCTCCACCGTGCCCTGGATGCCGCTGAGGGGTGTGCGCAGCTCGTGGGCCACGTCCGCCACCAGCTGACGGCGCAGGCTCTCCTGGCTCTGCAGGGCCCCGGCCATCTGGTTGAAGATGCTGGCCACCTGGCCCAGCTCGTCTCGGCTGTGGACAGGCACCCGAGCGCTCAGATCTCCTTGGGCGATGCGCCGGGACGCCTGGCTCAGGGCGGTGAGGGGGCGGGTGATCTGGCGAATGAGGAGGCCGGCCAGGATCAGGGCCACCAGGCCGGCGATGAGCCCCGCGATGAGCACAGCCCGGGTCACCCCGGCCAGCAGGCTCTGGGCCTGGCCGTTGTCCATCTGCATCATCACCCCGTCGATGATCAGGGCCCCCACCTGCTCGCCATCCACGACGATGGGCCACCCCCGCTCCACCAACAGGGGCAGCAGGCTCTCCCCGGGCGGCCCTTTCGTGTCCGCCACCACCACGCCCTGGCGATCCACCACCCGGATGCGGCTCTGGTAGATGCCCATCATGTCCCCCATCATGCCGCCCATCATCCCGCCGCTGGAGGCGGCCAGGAGGAGCTGGTCCAGGTGCGCATCCGCCTCCTGCCAGCCGCCGGCCTGGCGGTAGTAGTCGGCCAGGACCTCTTGCAGCCCCTCGGGCCGGAGCATCTGGTTGCCCACCATGAAGTGGGAGAACTGGGTGGCCGCGCCCTGACGGGCCAGGACCACCGTCACCGCCACTCCCACCAGGATGACCAGGGCGAAGGCCCCGGTCAGCTTGACCCAAAGACGGTCCATCATGGCGCGCTGGCTCCCTTTTCCTGGGTCACCCGGGGCACGAAGCGGTAGCCCACTCCGTGGACCGTCTCGATGAAGCGACTGTTGCGCCCGGAATCCCCCAGCTTCTGGCGGATGTTCTTCACGTGCACGTCGATGGTGCGCTGGTAGGCGGAGACATCCCCCACCGCGTCGTCCTGGGTCACGTCCAGGAGCTGGGCCCGGGTGAAGGGGCGTCCTGGGTGGCGCATGAAGTGGTGGAGCAGCTCGAACTCCGTGGCCGTCAGCTCCACTGGCTGGCCGGCCAGGGTCACCGTGCGGTAGACTGGGTCCAGGCGCAGCTCACCGGCCTGGAGGACCTGGGTGGGTGCGCTCTGCTCTGGCCTGCCCAGGCGACGCAGGGCCGCCCGGATCCGGGCCACCAGCTCCCGGGGGCTGAAAGGCTTGGTCACGTAGTCGTCCGCGCCCAGCTCCAGCCCCACCACCCGGTCCGTCTCCTCCACCCGGGCGGTGAGCATGATGATGTAGGCGTTGGCCAGGGCTGGGTCGCTGCTGGCCCGCAGGCGTCGGCAGATCTCCAGGCCGTCCATGCCAGGCAGCATGAGGTCCAGCACCACCAGGGCCGGCTTCTCCTGCTGGACCAGGGCCAGGCCCGCCAGGCCATCCCCGGCGCTGAGGACCCGGTAGCCGGCCTGGGTCAGGTATCCTTCCACCACCCGGCGGATCTGGGGATCGTCTTCGATGATGGCGATAGTCGCGGTCATGGATCTAGGCTCGTTGCTCAGTTCTTGGGTGCGCCCTCCGCGATCCAGCGGCGGATGGTCTCGATCTCCTGCTGGGAGAGGGGCGGCTGCCCCAGGGGCATGGAGGGCTGGCTGACCCCGGTGATGCGCCGGTAAAGCTCGCTGGCCTCTGGTTCCCCGGGGACCACCACCGGGCCCCGCTCGCTCCCGGCCATCACCCGCTCGTAGGAGTCCAGCCAGAGGCCGGCGGAGCCGCCGTGGCACATGATGCAGCGCTGGTTGAAGATAGGCTGCACATCCTGGCTGTAGCTGACCGTGGCGGATCCCCCGGGCGTGGCTGTGGGCGCGGGCGTCACCGCAGGGGGTGGGCCGCTGCTGCCCCCCATCATGCCTGGCCCCATGCCTCGGCCCATCATGCCGGGGCCCATACCTCGCCGGCCCATCATGCCCGGCCCCATGCCCCGTCGTCCCATCATGCCCGGCCCCATGGGGCCCACCGGCGCGCAGGCCGCCAGCAGCAGGGTCAGGGCCAGGAGGACGCCAGCCAGGGCGCTCCCTTTCCAACGCCGCGGCTGGCTGGTCATGTCCCCTCCCCGGTGATGCCGTACTTGTCCAGCCGATAGAGCAGGGTGGCTCGACTCAGCCCCAGGAGCCGGGCGGCCTGGGTCTTGTTGCCTCGGGCCATGGCCAGGGCCTGGCGGATCAGGTCCTGCTCCACCTCCTCCAGGTCGATCCCCTCCTGGGGCAGGATGAACCGGCCGGGGACCACCGCGTCCGTGGCGTGGAAATGGCCGGGCAGGTGTTCGGGCTGCACCGCGCCCTCCCCGGCCAGGTGAACCGCCTGCTCCGCCACCCGCTTGAGCTCGGCCACGTTGCCGGGCCAGTCGTAGGCCGCCAGGAGGGCCTGGGCTCCCTGGCTCCAGGTGGCCTCCGGGGTCAAGTAGGCCAGGAGCAGGGGCAGATCCTCCAGCCGATCTCGCAGGGGTGGCAGGGCGATGGTCAGGGCCTGTTGGACCAGGGGCGTCCAGACGTCCGGGATGGGCCCATACCCGGTGAGGAGCAGGCGCAGGCCGTGAGGCCGCTGCTCCGTGCGCAGGTAGTTTTCCAGGTGGGCCACCAGCTCCTGGGCGAAATCCTGGGGGAGGGCCTGGATGTTGGCCAGGAGCAGGGAGCCCCCCAGGGCCTGTTGCCAACGTCCGCCTGGGCTCTCCTCTGTGGGCCGGGTGAGGAGCTCCCGGCGCAGGAGGGCCAGGGGCAGGGTGGCGCAGTCCACGATCACCAGGCGACCCCGGCTGGGCCCAGGATGGTTGCGGTGGATCAGCCGGGCCAGGTGACGGCGTCCGCTGCCCGGCTCTCCGGTCACCAGCACCGTGTAGTCGGTCTGGGCGGCGTCCGCGGCCTGGGCCAGGGGCTGGGTGAGGACCGGCGCGGCCCCGATGAACTCCCGGAAGCCCAGGGCGGGCCGGGGCTCCTCCACCGCGGGCTGCTCCTGGACCTGTTGGTCGGCCTGGGCGGCCAGGTACTGGTTGATCTTGGCCAGGACCACCTCCAGGTCGAAGGGTTTGCGCAGGTAGTCTGTGGCCCCCACCTGCATGGCCTCCACCGCGGTGGGCACGGTGGCGTAGGCGGTGAAGAGCAGGATGGGCACATCCTCTCGGCGCTGGCGCAGCTCCCGGAGCACGGCCAGGCCGTCCATGCCTGGCATCTTCAGGTCCACCAGGACCAGATCCACCGGGTGGAGGGCGAAGAGCTCCAGCCCTTGCTCCCCCCGGGCCGCGGTGAGCACCTGGTAGCCCGCCTTGCGCAGCGCCCGGTCCAGGACCCAGCGCATGTTGTCTTCGTCGTCGATCACCAGTACGGTGCGTGCCATATCTTTGCCTCGGCTACTCTCTTCTCGCTTGCGCTCTGTCTTGTCTGCCTTCTGTCTTGTCTGCCCTCTGGTTTTTTCCACGCTCCACTCTCTGCTCTCTGCTCGCCACCCTCTTCCCCCGCCTCGGCCGTTTTTCTCCGTTTTTCCTGCGTTTTCCCCAGGGCTTTTCCCCAAAGATTTTCCGGGGGGCACGCGGATCTTCCGGTGGAGGAGCAGGGCTGAGCGCGACCAATTCGGCGTGACCAATTCATTGTATTCATTGTACTCCGGGCCAGGGCTCCTGTCATTTTTGTCCAGGAGGAGTCATTTCGGCGTGGCAAAGGGGACGTTTCCAGGGAAAAAGGGGATGAAGTGTCGCAAATGCTACAGTTGGGGATCGAGGAGGGAGCGAAGGGGCGGAGAAGAGTGGGGAACGGCGGGGCGGCAGAAAGTGGAGACGGGGAGCGATCCCCGCGGGTCACCCTGGCAGGCGGATGATGAAGGTGGCCCCCTGGCCGGGAACGGACTCCACCCAGACCCGGCCGCCGTGATCGTCCACGATGCGTTGGACCACGCTCAGGCCCAGGCCCGTGCCTTTGTCCTTGGTGGTGAAGAAGGGATCGAAGATGCGCTGTTGCTCCTCGGGCAGGACGCCGGGCCCCGTGTCCTGGACCCGCAGCTCCAGGGGGCACTCGGCCTGGGCCTCCCAGCGGGCAGCCAGGGTCAGCCGGCCCGGGCCGTCCATGGCCTGGATGGCGTTCACACACAGGTTGACCAGGGCTTGTTCCATCTGCTCCAGGTCCAGGGTGGCAATGGGGAGATCCGGTGGGCTCTCCACCTGGACGGCCACGCCCTGGGTTTCGGCCAGAGGGCGGATGCGTTCCTGGACCTGCTGCAACAGTCCGAGGATGTCCACCGGGCGGCGTTCCAGATGCTGGCCTCGGGCGTAGTTGAGCAGATCCTGGATGAGCTGTTCGATGCGCTCCGTCTCCTCCTGGATCACCTGGACAGTCTCCCCTGCGGCAGGGCCGCACTCCATGCGCAGCAGCTGGGCCGTGGCCCGGATGATCCCCACCGGGTTGCGGATCTCGTGGGCCAGGCCGCCGGCCAGGGTGCCCAGGGCGCTCAGCCGCTCAGCTCGGCGCAGCTCCTCCCCCTGCTCCTCCAGCCGGTGCAGGGAGGCCGCCAGTTGGGCCGCAGTGTGGGCCTGCTTGGCCTGGGCCCGGCGCAGCTGGTCCGTGGTGACGCCGGTGATGATGGCCACGCCGTAGAAGACCACCACCACCAGGAGGTCGTTGAGGCTGTCGCTGGGGAAGTTGTCCCACTTGAAGAAGATGTGGGGCGCGAAGAGCAGGCTGGCGGTGAGGGAGGCCAGGAGCCCGCCCCAGAAGCCGAAACGCAGGGCCGCGTAGACGATGGGCAGGTAGTAGAAGAATCGGTAGACCGTGTGCAGGCTGCGCAGGCCGGGCGCGGAGGAGTAGTGCAGGATGGTCACCAGGAGGATGCCGGCCATGATCCCGGCCCAGGCCAGCCAATCCCTGGGATTCTTCCAGGCTGGGGTGCGGGAGCGGGTGTCCATGTGGATAGTGTCCATGCGGGTAGCCTCCATGTGGATATGGTAGCACGGGCTTCGTCCCTGGGGCCAATTCTTCTTCCCTCCCTCAACCCCGATCTGCGCAAATCCTGCGGGGCCGCGCCATTTGCCGCAAATTGCTCCGGCTTCGCCGGGTTTCCAGCCCGGAAAGGCGTTGGGTTTGTGGCC
>CAYQEB010000075.1:6031-13989 GCA_964416395.1 uncultured Caldilineaceae bacterium
AAATTGCTCCGGCTTCGCCGGGTTTCCAGCCCGGAAAGGCGTTGGGTTTGTGGCCTGGGGTGGGCTGGCGTAGAGTAGACCGGGCGCTGCCAGAGTAGACCGGGCGCTGCCGGAGAACGGGAGAACGATCGGCGCCCATCTGTGAACCGGCCAGCGCCGCACCGCCACTGCACCCGTCCCTGTGCACCCATCCCTGTGCACTAACCAGAAGGAGAATCGCTCCCTGTGAAACCCTCTCTTCTCGTCGTGCTGCTCTTCCTGTCCCTGCTGGCGGCCGCCTGTGGCAACGGCGGTGGCGGCGGGGAGGCCCAGGCCACCGAGGCTCAACTGGCCCAGGGCAAGGCCCTCTACGAGGCCAACTGCGCCTCCTGTCACGGCCTGGCCGGGGAGGGGCAGCCCAACTGGAAGACGCCCGACGCCAATGGCGTCTACCCGGCGCCGCCCCACGACAGCACTGGTCACACCTGGCATCATCCGGACGAGGTCCTGCTCCAGGTGATGGCTCAGGGCACCGGCATGCCCAAGAGCGGGATGCCCACGTTCCAGGGCGTGCTGACCCGGGAGGAGATGGAGGCTATCCTGGCCTACATCAAGACCTTCTGGGGAGAGGAAGAGCGCGCATTCCAGAAGCAGGTCACGGATCAATGGAAGGAGCAGAATCGATGAAACGCCGTCGCCTTTTCCTGGCCACCCTGGGGCTGGCCCTGCTCGGACTGCTCCTGGGCGCCTGCAGCAGCGGATCCAGCCCGGACCTGCCGCCCCCGGCTGGGGCGTCCCAGGGGCTGAACACCTTCGTCTTCTTCGCCACCGACAACTGAAGCCCTTGAGCGGCCATGCAGCCCATCGTGAATGGGCTTCAAGAGGAGTTCCGAGGTCGGTTGGCCTTCGAACAGGTGGATGCCAACACGGAGGAAGGACAGGCTCGCTTGCGGGCCTATCGCCTGCGGGGCCACCCGAGCTACGCCATCGTGGATCCGTCGGGGAAGGTGCTCTGGTCCTTCTCTGGCCAGGTCAGCCAGGAGAACTTGCGTCAACCCATGGAGCAGTACGCAGCGCCATAGACGGCCCTGCGGTCGGATTTCATCGAGATCGTCCCATTACAGCCCCAGGAGGCAGAGAAAAAGATGCCACGAAATCGCCCGTTCCAGCTGTTGACCCTGCTCGCTGTGCTGGTCTTGCTCCTCAGCGCCTGCGGCGGCTCCGGCAAGGAAGCTCCTGCCAGTGCGTCGGAAGCGCCCCCATCCCAGGAGAAGGTAGAGGAGCAGGAGGCGGGGAAGCAAGAGGCAGGCGAGCAGGAGGCAGAGAAGCAGGCCGACGAGGAGCACCAGGAAGGGGATGAGCACGCCGCAGACGAACATGCTGCCAAGGAGTCCCCGGATGGACACCAGGAAGGGGAGGAAGCTGTGACGCCCCACGAGGAGGGGGACGACCACCCGCCCGAGAGCGAGGAGCACGGGGGCGGGGCCATGGCTCACGGCGTGCCCGAAGAGGCCTTGGCCCTGGAGAATCCCATCCCGGCGACGCCGGAATCCATCGCCATCGGCGCCCAGATCTTCGCGGAGCGCTGTGTGGCCTGCCACGGGGAAGAGGGTCGGGGGGACGGCCCGGCCGCAGCATCCCTGGATCCGCCGCCCAGCAACCTCCACGCGGAGCATGTGCACGCCCAGACCGACGGCAGCATGTTCTGGACCATCAAGGAGGGCTCCCCGGGGACGGCCATGCCCGCCTGGGGGGATGTGTTGACGGAGGAAGAGATCTGGCACCTGGTCAACTTCATCCACACCTTCGACGATTCCAAGAAGCAGTAGATCCTGGAAGGCGGCGGGCGGCAGAAGCGCCTCCAGGGATGGACTCGTGCGGAGATGGCCGGGGATAGAAATAGCTGGGGAAGCCCTGCGCGACTCCGGTGGGTGGCCGGGAAACCAGGTCCATCCGCCGGAGCGCCTGGGCATCGATGGGGCGTCGGCCGACCTGTGGCAAATGGTTCAGCTTCGTCGCATACCGTCAACTTTTCTCCGCTCTTTTTCTCAGAGAAGTTGGCCCATTTCTGGCGGCTTGTCAGGGCCGCCTCCCGTCTCTATAGTTGAGGGCGAAACCATCAACCCATCCGGTGGCGCGCCGGCCTGGACGGACCCATGAGGATCACCCGGCTCGGCACGGCCGCACCGGGTGATCCCAACCCACATCAGGGAAAGGTAGCCCCCATGTCCATGAACCCAACTGCGAAGCTTTCCACCTTCCGCCTTCTCTGGATCCTGGCCTTGTTGACCGCTGCCCTGCTGCTGACCGTGACGCCGGTGGCCGCCCACGAGGGCGTGCATGTGGTCCAACCCGGGGAGACCCTGAGCCAGATCGCCCAGCGCTACGGCACGGACGTGGCCACCCTGCGCCGGCTGAACAACCTGAGCGACGTGGATTTCGTCTGGTCCGGTCAGCGGCTGGTGGTGCCCCTGGCGGACGGGAGCCAGGCGGCCTCGGCTGGGCCATCCGCTTCCCCGCAGGAAGCGACCAGCGTCTACGTGGTCCAGCCCGGAGACACCCTCTCGGGCGTGGCGGTGGCCTTCCAGACCAGCCTGGCCCGCCTGGTGGAGCTGAACGGCATCTATCCAGGGCAGCGGCTGCTGGTGGGCCAGGAGCTCCGGGTGCCCTCCCGGGGCGCATCCAGCCCGGCGCCGGCCGCGGAGGTCTCCCAGGCCCCGGCGGCGGTGGAGTTGCCCGTCAACCACGTGGTGCAGCCCGGTGAACATCTGGGGACCATCGCCGCCCGGTACGGCACCACGCCCCGGGCCATCATCCGGGCCAACAACCTGGCCAACCCCAGCCTCATCACCCCAGGCCAGACCCTGATCGTTCCTCCGCCCAGCCTGGCCGAGCGGGCGGGGCAAGCATCGAACCAGACCGCTCAGGGCTACCATGTCCACACCGAGTTCCCCACCACCACGGAGAAATGGATCGACGTGGACCTGAGCGAGCAGCGGGTGGTGGCCTACGAAGGGACCCGGCCAGTGCGCTCCTTCATCGTCTCCACAGGGCTGCCCGGCACGCCCACGGTGACGGGCACCTTCCGCATCTGGGCCAAGACGCCCCTCCAGGACATGTACGGGGGCAACCGGGCCGCAGGGGACTACTACTACCTGGAGGACGTGCCCTGGGTCCAGTATTTCTACGAGGATTATGCCTTCCACGGCACCTACTGGCACAACAACTTCGGCCAGCCCATGAGCCGGGGCTGCGTGAACATGACCATCGAGGATGCCAAGTGGCTCTTCGACTGGGCCAGCCCGACCATGAACCGGAGCGGTTGGCTCTTCAGCGACGCGAGCAATCCGGGCACATTGGTTCTGGTGCACCAGTAGCGGCTCCACAGCGAGCCTGTCAGCAGCGAGTTTATCGGCAAGTGAGCCTGTCAGCAGTGCGTTTATCAGCGAAAAGAGACGTGGATCGATGGCGGAGATGACGGTGAGGGAAGGAAGGGGTGAAGCCATGCGCGGCACTCATGTCCTGGGCGGCGACCGCCCCCAGGAGGAGAAGGCCCCACGCAACGAAGGTTTCCCGGCCAGCTACTGGCAGGGGCTGATGATCGTCACTCTGCTCCTGGGCCTGGCCTGGATCAATCTCAGCCGGGTTCCGGTGGACGCCTCCCTGTTGGACCAGAGCATTCAGGCGCCCAAGACCGGCTTCCTGGCCCCGGACTTCACCCTGACCTCCACGGACGGGGAGACTTTCACCCTGTCCGAGCTGCGGGGCACACCGGTGATCCTGAACTTCTGGGCCACCTGGTGCCCGCCCTGCCGGGCCGAGATGCCCGCTTTCGAGGAGGTGTGGCAGCGCTACGGCCGGGGCGATGTGCTGATCCTGGGGGTGAACCAGGGCGAGAGCGCAACGGCCGTGGAAGGCTTCGCCCGGGGCTACATCCAGACCTCCTTCCCCCTGCTCCTGGATCGACGCACCGAGGTGGGCGCCATCTACGGCGTCCGGGCCCTGCCCACCACCGTCTTCGTGGACCGGGAGGGGCGCATCCAGGATGTGAAGGTGGGCGGCCCCCTGGATCTGGCCACCATCCTGGACGGCGTGCGCAAGGCCTCGAAAGAATGAACTTGCTCGAAAGAACGAAGTTGGAGGAGATAAGCCGATGATGCCTGTACTGCAGTTCCTGGGGTTGACCCTGCCGGTGGCCCCCCTCTTCGCCCTGCTCGCCTTCTACCTGGGCAGCGAGCTGGGCAGCCGAGCCATCGGTTGGCTGGCTCCCCCGGAGCGACGGGAGACGGAGGCTGCCGCCTTCAACAACGCGGTCTTCCTGGCCCTGGTCGCCACCCTGGTGGCGGCTCGCCTGGTCTACGCGTCCCGCTATCTCCGCCTCTACCTGGACGATCCAGCCCTGCTCATCTCCCTGCGGCCGGGCACCCTGGCTCTGGGGCCGGGCGCGGTCATCGGGGCAGGGGTGGGGCTCCTCTACCTGTACCGGAAACGGGTGCCTCTGGGCCGGGTGGCGGACGCCGCGGCCTATGGCCTGGCCGGGGGGCTGGCCCTCTTCAACGTAGGGCGTTTCCTCAGCGGGGACGCCTACGGCACCATCTCCTACGTGCCCTGGTCCGTGACCATGTGGGGGCTGCCCCGCCACCCGGTGCAGATCTACACGGCCCTGGCCCTGGTGGCCATCCTGGTCCTGATCTGGCGGTACCGGGACGGCGCACTGCCCGGGGAGATCTTCTGGCGTTTCACCATGCTCTACGGTTTCAGTGAGCTCTTCCTGGACGCCTTCCGGGCCAATCCCACCACCTGGGCCCTGGGCATCCGCCCCCTGCAGGTGATGGCCCTGGCGGCTGTGCTGATCAGCATGTACATCCTCTCCCACTACGCCCGGGTGCGCAGCCAGGCCCTGGAGACGGCCGGCCAGCTTGGGGACGAAGCCGGGCCATCCCCAGAGGCTCAGAGATGAACCGTGAAGGGAGCGAGATGCTGAATACTCCTGCCTCCTTGGCGCGCCGGTCCGCCCAGACAGTCACCTGGGCGGACCGGCTGGTGGATAGGTTCCTGGCCCACTGGCTGGCCCTGCTGCTCACGGCCATGCTCATCTTCGTGGGCGTTCCCTTCCTGGCGCCCCTGTTCATGTCCTGGGGGTGGACCCGAGCCGGGGAGCTGATCTACACCCTCTACATCCCCTTCTGCCACCAGCTGCCCCAGCGGAGCTGGTTTCTGTTCGGGGAGAAGTTCACCTACACCCTGGACGAGATCGCCCGGGTCTATCCGGACACGGACCCCTGGTCCCTGCGCTTCTTCTACGGCACGCCGGAGATGGGCTGGAAGGTGGCCTGGAGCGACCGCATGATCAGCTTCTACGCCATGACGCCGGTCTTTGGCCTGCTCTACGCCGGAATCCGCCGCTGGCGCCCCAACCTGCCGCCCATTTCCGGCCGTCTCTTCCTCCTCACCTTGCTGCCCCTGGCCCTGGACGGCGGCACCCACATGATCAGCGATATGATCTACGGCATCTCCGGCGGCGGCTTCCGGGACACGAACGCCTGGCTGGCCGTCCTCACCGGCAACGCGTTCCCGGGCTTCTACGCAGGGGATCACCTGGGCACCTTCAACTGGTGGATGCGCCTGCTCACCGGGCTGCTGGCCGCCTGGGGCGTGGCCTTCTACGTCTTCCCCTGGCTGGATCGCCTTCTGGCCAGGGAGCGGCTCCGCTATCGCAGGGCCCTGGCTCAACGAAAAGTCGCCTGATAGGGCCAGGAGGCCGGTGCATCCATGCAGGCGGCTATCTCGAGTGGTTCTGGAAGCCAACTCGCGGGCGATCAGCGCACCGAAGATCGACTCACCGGGCATTGATTCACCGGGCATCGACTCACTGGATATCGACTCACTGGACACTGACTCACCGGACACCAACCAGAAACGAGGTACACATGCGACGTCTCCCTTCCCCCATCCTCTGGCTCCTGCTCGTCGGGGCCATGGCTCTCCTGGCCGCCTGCGGCAGCGCCGCCCAACCCGAGGCCGGGGAGAACACCCAGGCCGCCATCGAGGCCGCGGTCCAGGCCACCCTCACCGCAGTGGCCGGGGATTCCCAGAGCAGCTCCGACCCAGCAACCCCGGCTGCCACGCCCACACCAGCCTCAAAGAATCAGCAGACCTCCGCCCCCGTCCAGTTGCCCCCACCCATCCCTGGCTGGGAGGAGGTGGCCAAGCCGGGTGCGGAGCGGGGCGACCCAGACGCGCCGGTGCTCCTGGTGGAGTACAGCGATTTCCAGTGCCCCTGGTGTGGACGTTTCGAGTCCCAGGTCATGCCTCAGCTGGAGCCTCTGATCGAATCCGGGGACCTGCGGTTCGTCTACAAGCATTTTCCCATCCTGGGGGAAGCCTCCTTCACCACGGCCCTGGCCACGGAATGCGCCCTGGTCCAGGGGGATTTCTGGAGCCTGCACGACTGGCTCTTCCAGAACCAGGGGCAGTGGAAGGGTAAATCCAACGTGCGGGAGCTGGTCCTGGACGCGGCCCAGGAGCTGGGCTATGACCGGGAGGCCATGGACGCCTGCATGGATGGCGGCCAGGCCTACCAGGCCGTGAACGCGGATCTCCAGGAGAGCCGCCAGTACGGTTTCCGGGGCACGCCCAGCTTCATCCTCAACGGGCGGCTCATCCCCGGCTTCCTCCCCGCGGAGCGCTTCATCGAGTTCATCCAGGTCTTCAAGGCCGAAGCCCTGGGAGAGCCCCTGCCGGAAGGCTACGCCCTGGCCCCTACGCCCCCGCCCCTGGACCTGGACTTCGAGCCGGAGGAGTTCGCGGTGGACGGGGACCCGGACGCGCCGGTGGTCATCGTGGAGTTCAGCGACTACCAGTGCCCCTTCTGCAACCGTTTCTTCCAGGAGACCAAACCCCAGCTGGACGCGGAGTACATCGACACCGGGAAGGTGCGCTTCATCTACAAGGACTTCCCCATCGACAGCATCCACGCCCAGGCCCGGGATGCCGCCCAGGCGGCCGAGTGCGCCGGGGCCCAGGACGCCTACTGGGCCATGCACGACCGCCTCTTCGCCGGCCTCCAGGAATGGGAGAACAACCCCGAGGCTCTGGCCGTCTTCCGGGGCTACGCAGAGGAGCTGGGCCTGGACATGGCGGCCTTCAACCAGTGCCTGGACCGCCAGACCTACGCGGACGAGGTCCAGGAGGACATGGAGGAGGGGCAGCGGGCCGGCGTCACCGGCACCCCCACCTTCTTCATCAACGGGCGCAAGCTGGTGGGGGCGCAGCCCTTCTCCGCTTTCGTCCAGGTCATCGAGGATGAACTGAGCCAATGACACCCAACGACACCCGCGAGCTCGCAGAGCCGGATCTCCTGGCCCAGCTGGAGGACGCCCCACCCGCCAGCTCGAGCAGGCGCAATCTCCTGGTCTGGATCCCCGTCTTCCTGGCCCTCTTCGCCCTGCTGGGCCTGCTGGGTTGGGGGCTGGTCCGGGAGAAGGGGGGCGCCAGCAGCTTCAGCACCAACGACGGCCCCGCGGCTGTGGCCGTCCTCAGCCGACCGGCCACGGACTTCAGCGGCCGGCTCTACGAACCCTACCAGGGCTCCACCCAGTTCAGCCTGGCCGACTATCGGGGCCAGGTGGTGGTGATCAACTTCTGGGCCAGCTGGTGCCCGCCCTGCCGGGAAGAAGCCCCGGTCCTGGAAGCCACCTGGCGTCGCTACCGGGACCAGGACGTGGTCTTCCTGGGCATCGACATCTGGGACAGTGAGGAGGACGCCCGGGCCTACATGCGGGAGTTCGGGATCACCTTTCCCAACCTGGAGGATCGCCGGGGCCGCATCGCGGTGGAGTACGGGGTCACCGGCATTCCCGAGACCTACTTCATCACCCCGGATGGGATGATCAGCCGCAAGATCATCGGCGCGGTCACCGAGGCCCTGTTGGTCCAGGGCATCGAGGAGGCCCGCCAGGCGGGGAAAGAGGGGTCCT
>CAYQEB010000075.1:14089-17967 GCA_964416395.1 uncultured Caldilineaceae bacterium
GCCCTGTTGGTCCAGGGCATCGAGGAGGCCCGCCAGGCGGGGAAAGAGGGGTCCTGATGGAAGGGCTGCCCGAGATCGGCCTGGCCCTGGCCTTCGGTGGGGGGATCATCAGCTTCTTCTCCCCCTGCGTGGCCCCCCTGGTGCCCGGCTATCTCTCCTTCGTCTCCGGCATCTCTGTGACCCAGACCGCCGGCCCCGCCCTGGGGAGGAGCCGAGGCACGCCCAGCGCCTGGTACATGCTGGGGGTCAGCCTGATCTTCGTGCTGGGCTTCACCCTGGTCTTCGTGATGCTGGGGGCCGGCGCGGCCCTCTTCGGCGGCCTGCTGGAGGCCTACCGCCAGCCCCTGAACCGGGTCACCGGTCTGGTGATGATCGCCATCGGCCTGATCATGGCCGACGTGGTGCGCATCCCTGCCCTGAGCCAGGAGCGCCGGCTCCACCTGGACGCCTACACCCTGGGGCCCAGCGCGCCCCTCCTCCTGGGGATGACCTTCGCCTTCGGTTGGGTGCCCTGTGTGGGCCCCATTCTGGCCGGCATCCTCCTCTACGCCAGCAGCACGGCCACTGTGGGGGCGGGCATCTGGCTGCTCTTCGCCTACAGCCTGGGCCTGGGCATTCCCTTCATCCTGAGCGGCTTGGCCGCCTCCCGGGTGCTGGGGACAGCCCGTCGCCTGCGCCGCTACTGGCCCTGGATCGCCCGCAGCAGCGGTCTGCTCCTGGTGGCCATGGGGCTGCTGTTCGTCACGGATCGCTTCTTCTATCTGAGCATCGCCATGCAGCGGCTCTACTATGCGCTTTTCTACTGATCTACTGAGCGCTTTTCTACTGAGCGCTGTTCTGTTGAATGCTGTTCTCCGAGCCCCCGTCTATGGGGCGCCCGTCTGTCGAGGGCCCATCCGTTGAGGGCCCACCTGCCGAGCAACCACCGTCTCCGGTTCGTTGCTGAGTTGTTCTGACATTCGCACACTCCAGGAGTGTCCTATGCCTGCCACCTTCGATCTGGTCAACCTGGGCGCTGGCGCGCTGCGTCTGGCTCCCATCTTCGCTCTCTACGCCATGGTTGTCGGCCCCTTGGGGGACCGCCTCCGCCGTCCGGCCTGGATCCTTTCGGCCCGGAACGCCCTCTACGCGGTCTGTGGCCTGCTGCTGTTGGCCAGCGGGGCCCTGCTCTACGCCTTCATCACCAAGGACTACAGCGTCTTCTACGTCTTCCAGAACACCCGGGAGAGCCAGAGCCTGCTCTACACCTGGACGGCCTTCTGGGGCGGCAACGCAGGCAGCCTCCTCTTCTGGGCCACCGGGCTGAGCATCTTCGCCAGCATCGCGGTGACCACCAACTGGCGCAGCCAGTACCGGCTCATGCCCTACGTCATCGCCGTGCTCATGGCCATCGCCCTCTTCTTCCTCCTCCTCATGGTCTTCGTCTCGGATCCCTTCCAGCGCCTGGATTTCGTGCCTCCGGATGGGCGAGGGCTGAACCCGCTCCTCCAGGACCCGGGCATGGCCATCCATCCGCCCCTGCTCCTCAGCGGCTACATGAGCATGAGCATCCCCTACGCCTTCGCCATGGCCGCTCTCCTCAGCGGACGCCTGGACGCCAGCTGGATCCGGGCCACCCGGCGCTGGACCTTGACCGCCTGGGGCGTGCTCAGCCTGGGGCTCCTCTTTGGCGCCTGGTGGGCCTACCGGGTGCTGGGCTGGGGCGGCTACTGGGGCTGGGATCCGGTGGAGAACGTGGCTCTGATCCCCTGGCTGGCGGCCTCGGCCTACATCCACTCGGTGATCATCACCGAGAAGCGCCAGATGCTCAAGGTCTGGACCATCCTCCTGGTCATCCTGGCCTTCGTCCTCTCCATCTTCGGCACCTTCATCGTGCGCAGCGGGGTGATCACCTCGGTGCACAGTTTCGCCCAGTCGGCCATCGGCCCCTGGTTCTTCGGCTTCCTGGGGCTCTCCCTGATCTTGAGCCTCATCGCCCTGGTCTACCGCCTGCCCCAGCTGGGCAGCCGCCGACGTCTGGACAGCATGTTCAGCCGGGAGAGCGGCTTCCTCTTCAACAACCTGCTCTTCCTGAGCCTGGTCTTCGCCACCATCGTGGGCGTGCTCTTCCCCATGATCAGCGAGCTGGTCAGCGGCGTGCAGATCACCGTGGGGCCGCCCTTCTACAACCGGGTGGACGGCCCCTTGCTCCTGGCCTTGATGGCCCTCATGGGGGTGGGGCCCCTGCTGCCCTGGCGCCGGCTGACCTGGGGGCAGTTCCAGCGTCGTTTCCGCTGGCCCCTGGCCGTGCTCGTGACCACCTGGCTCATCCTGGGCGTCATCCTGCGAGATTTCTGGCCCGTGTTGGCCTTCGGTGTCACCGCCTTCACCGGCGCCACCATCATCCAGGAGTTCGCCCAAGGGATCCGGGCCCGGCGCACCCTGGCCAAGGAGCCCTGGTGGCTGGCCGCCCTGCGCCTCGTCGGGCGGGCCCGGGGCCGCTACGGCGGCTACCTGGTCCATGCCGGGATCGTCTTCATCGCTTTCGGCATCATCGGCAGCCAGTTTTTCAACCAGGAGCGGGGTCTCAACCTCGCCCCCGGCCAGTCCGCGGACGTGGGGCGCTACACCCTGGTCTACCGGGAGCTGACCCAGAGCCAGAGCAGCCACGAGACGGTCATCTCGGCCCAGGTGGATGTGCTGCGGGACGGCGAGCCCTGGCGCAGCATCCAGCCGGGCAAGCGCATCCTGGTGGGCTTCGAGCAGCAGCCGGTGAGCAACATCGCCATCGAGAGCACCCTGGCCGAGGATCTCTACGTGGTCCTCACCGGGTGGGAAGAGGGTGCGGCCAGCTTCTTCGTCTTCGTCAACCCCATGGTGCTCTGGATCTGGCTGGGCGGCCTGGTGTTGATCCTGGGCGGCCTCATCGCCTGGTGGCCGGAGCGCCATCCCCAGGCGGTGACTGTCCCCGCGGACGCCCAGACCCTGCCCCGAGGAGGCGCCCGTGTCTAGATCGTCCCGCCTCTCCTCCAGCCACATCAACCTCTCCTGGGGCGGCCTGGGCCTGTTGGCCGGGCTGATCCTGGGGGTGGCGGTGATGGCTTTCCTCCTGGTCCGCAGCGGCGGCAGCCCGTCCACCACCGGGCCGGCCTCCAGCCTGGATCAGCGCATGATCCGCATCGCGGACCAGCTCCAGTGCCCCATCTGCGAGGGCCAATCCGTGGCCTTCTCCAACTCCCAGCTGGCCGCAGAGATGCGCCGCACCATCGAGGAGAAGCTCCAGGCCGGAGAGAGCGAGGAGGCCATCATCCAGTACTTCGTGGACCGCTACGGGATCGTGATCCTGCGGGAGCCGCCCCGACAAGGGCTGACTGCCTGGCTCTGGCTCACCCCGGTGGCGGGGATCGGCCTGGCCATCCTCCTGCTCATCTGGCGGCTGCGGCGCATGGCCATGGTCTCGGCCGCCTCGGATGGGGAGGAGCCGGGTGGGGCCAGCCCCGCCCTGGATCCGGAAGATTTCCTGGATCCCGAGGTGGAGAAGCTGGTGAGCCAATACGACAAGGATCTGCTGGCATGATCACACTTCTGGTGTTGAGCGGCATCATTTTGGTGACCCTGGGCGGGGTGCTCTGGCCTGTGTGGAAGGGATGGCGCGCACCCTGGGCCCTGAACGCACCCCAGGGTGATGTGGAGGCCCTGCGCCAGGAACAGGTGGCCGCCCTGGACGCTCTGCGGGATCTGGCCATGGACTACAGGCTGGGCAACCTCTCCCGGGAGGACTACCGGGCCCTGGCCGTTCCCCTGCAGCAGCGGGCCCGACGCGCCCTGGAGCTGCAGCAGGCCCTGGCCCTGGACGGCATGAAGCCCAGTCAGCCGGCCCTGGCCGAGCTGGACCGGCA
>CAYQEB010000075.1:18067-20216 GCA_964416395.1 uncultured Caldilineaceae bacterium
CAGGCCAGGCCGGCCCCTGCCAGGGAGCAGACGCCCCCGTCCCACCCCGCCGTGGCCAATGCTCCGGCAAGGAAAGCCGGGGAACCCGCAGGGGCCCCAGAAGAACGGGACCGACGCTGGCTCTGGTGGATCGGCGCGGCCGTGGCCTTGGTCTGGGTGGTGGGCATCAGCTGGATCTACCTCCAGAGCCGGGCCGAGCAGGAGAACCAGACCCCCGTGGCCAGCCTGCCCGGGGTGCCCATCCAGGCGTTGACCCCCCTGGATGGCCGTTTCTTCCTGGGCGAGCCCAATGGCCTGCGGCTCTCCCAGGATGGGGTCAACTGGCGTTCGCTGCCCCTGGAGGACGACGTGCGCAGCGTGCTCTCCCTGGATCCCGAGGGCTCCCTGCTCCTGGCCGCGGGGCAGAAGGGGCTCTGGCGCAGCCAGGACGGCGGCCAGAGCTGGCAGCCCGTGGAGACCACCCCCGCGGGCCTGACCCTGGTGGCTCTGGCCGGGGATCCGGGGGAGCCGGGACGGCTGCTGGGGGCGGAGCCCACCCGTTTGTACGCGAGCCAGGACGGCGGCCAGAGCTGGCAGCCCGTGGATGGCTCCCTGCCCGGGCGAGTCCGGGCCCTGGTGGCCGGGCCGGGGATGATCTTCCTGGGCACGGACCAGGGCGTCTATCGCAGCGTGGACGGGGGGAAGAGCTGGAGCAACCTGAACGGCGTGGTCAACGGCGCCATCGCCAGCACGGACGTTCGGGCCCTGGCCTACGACTCGGCCAACGGCCTCCTCTACGCAGGGACGCCGGCGGGGCTCTCCTTCATGAACCTGGGCGCGCCTGGCGGTTGGGGGCAGCGGGCTCTGCGGGCCTCCGTCACCGCCTTGGCCCTGGGGCCCGGGGATCCGCCGGGCAGTGGGACGGTCCTGTGGGTGGGGGCGGCGGATGGGCGCCTCTTCCGCAGCACGGATCGGGGCGTCTCCTGGCGCTGAGCGTCCCAGGCGCCACGCGGCGCAGCAACTCGCCACCTTTCCGTTGAGCGCCCTTCCGTTGAGAATCCTTCAATTGCGCACCCTTCCATCGAAAGGAGAAGTGCATGGCTCGTCTATCCCATCGATTACCCCATCGATTCCTGGCGGCCTTCGTGTTCGCCCTGTTGCTCTGGCCCTTGTTCGGCGCCGCTCCTCTGTGGGCGGACGGCCACGGCGCCGATGTTGCCAGCGGACCAAGCCGTTGGCCCGTCCCGCCCCTGAAGGCCCAGCTCATCCCGCCCCTGGCCATCCAGGAGGCGGCCAAGGCCGAGGCTCGGGCGGTGAAGGTGCGGGGGCTCATGCCCTCCCCGGATGTGGAGAGCTCCCCGGCTGTGGCCGCGGCCCGGGCTGCTGGGCTCAAGTGGATCGAGGTGGATCTGGGGGCGCAGAAGGTCTACGCGTACGAAGGGCGGCGGCTGGTCAAGAGCTTCGTGGTCTCCACCGGCCTGCCCCGGACGCCCACGGTCACCGGCGAGTTCCGCATCTGGGTGCGCACGCCCCTCCAGGACATGTCTGGAGGCAGCCGGGCCGCGGGGGACTACTACTACCTGGAGGACGTGCCCTGGGTCCAGTATTTCTATCAGGACTACAGCTTCCACGGCACCTACTGGCACAACAACTTCGGCCAGCCCATGAGCCGGGGCTGCGTGAACATGACCATCGAGGACGCCAAGTGGCTCTACGACTGGGCCTTCCCAGAGTGGGACGGGAGCGGGGGTTGGTTCCGCCCCACGGAGGAGAACGCCACCCTGGTCATCGTCCACGAGTGAGCCGGCGCGCTCTCTGAGCGCCTGCTGGCTCCTGCTCCCGGTTCCTGCCCCCAAATTCCTCCCCCAATTCCTGAAGCGATCTGCCTGTTGCTGGAGATGGGAAAAGTGAGAACGGCAGAGGCCCCACCCTCCCTTCACGGGGAAAGTGGGGCCTCTGTCGTTGTGGGTGCGTCTGGACGCGGTTCCCGATCCTATCCCGCCTGGCGCCACCGGGGTGACGTCCGAGAGGGACTCACGAAAGGAGCCGGGGGCCGGAGAGCCTCACTGCTTCATGAGCAGGTCGTAGCCCGCGGCCTTCCAGGCATTGAAGCCGCCGTCCAGCTCGTAGACGTTGGTGTAGCCGGCCTGGGCCAGGGCCTTGGCGGCCA
>CAYQEB010000076.1:0-6346 GCA_964416395.1 uncultured Caldilineaceae bacterium
GGGAGGGCTGAGTCATGGCGTGGGACAAGGTGCAGGGGCTGGATCCAAACCTTTCACAGCATAACCTGACTTTCTCTGCAGGCATCCGGAAACGTTCGGTGACCACCGGACGTTTTTTGCTTTCTTGCACCCACTCGGGCGTCCAGAAAGGGACGCAGGGGCGGCACCGGTGCGGGCCTCACTTCCCTCGGCTGTCACCCACAAAGCCGGGCCGCACCTTTGGACCACCCCAGGCGGAAAGGGCCGGGTGGGGCAGGGAGCACGCTTTCAGCAGATCCGTTCTGTTATGGCGACTCGTTGCGATGAAAGGAGCGGAAAAATGACTCGCCACCGACACTCGCGGCTCGTTTCCACCCTCACGCTGCTGTGGACCAGCCTGCTGCTCCTGGTCGGGCTGATCCTGCTGCTCCGCACCACGGCCCAGGTGACCCGGGCTGACCCTGGCGCTCTCTTCGTCACCCCCACAGGCGGCGGAGACTGCTCCCAGGCCAGCCCCTGTGACCTGGCCACCGCCCTGGCCGCGGCCAGCGAGGGCGACTCCCTCTACCTGGCCCAGGGCGTCTACACCGGCACCGGCGGCGCGGTCATCACCTTGACCAAAGGCCTCTCCCTCTACGGGGGCTGGGACGGCAGCCCCACCGGCCCGGTGGTCCGTGATCCGGACGCCCATCCCACGGTCATCGACGGGGAAGAGGTGCGCCGGGGTATCGCCGTCCAGGGGAACTTTGCGGCCACTCTCGACGGCCTGCAAGTGACCCGGGGCTACGTGAACAAGGAGAACGGCGCCGGCATCCGGGTCATCAACGCCCGGCTGACCCTACGCCGCTGCCGGCTCTTCGCCAACACCGCGGAGGGACTGGGCGCTCTGGTGGGCGGCATCTACGTGGGCGGGGACGGGGCGCTGCTGGAGAACAGCCAGTTCTTCGGCAACACCGGCGCTGCCATCGGCCTGCTCACCGTGGATGACGTTGTGGTGCAGGGGAACGACATCTTCAGCAACACAGGCCAGTCCGGCGCCGGCATCGAGATCCAGAACGGGGTCCGCATCACCGTGGCGGGGAACCGCTTCTACGGCAACGTGGGCAGCGGTGCAGGCATCGTCCGCACCTTGAACAGCCGGGACATAGTCGTCCGGGAGAACCTGTTCTACAACAACCAGGCCTCCCACGGCGGCGGCTTCTCTGCAACCCGCACGAGCAACCTCACCCTGGACCGCAACATCTTCTGGGGAAACAGGGCGACCACGGGCAACGGCGGGGGCCTCTTCCTGGACCGGGACAATGGCCTGGTGCTGCGCAACAACATGGTGGTGGAGAACGCGGCCTCCGGCACGGGCAGCGGCCTGGCCATCCAGGACAGCACGGTGCGGATGCTCCACAACACCCTGGCCCGCAACATCGGCGCCCGGGGACGAGGCGTCTACGTGAGCGGGGGCTCCACGGTCTGGCTGACCAACACCATTCTGGTGAGCCAGACCGTGGGCATCCAGGTCTCCGGCGGCAGCACCGCCACCCTGCAGGCCACCCTGTGGGGTGCAGGGACCTGGGCCAACCAGCGGGACTGGCAGCTGGACAGCGGCAGCCTGGTCACAGGCACGGTCAACGTGTGGGGAGATCCCGACTTCCTGGCCCCGGCCCTGGGGAACTACCACATCGGCCCGGCCTCCGCGGCCCTGGATGCAGGGGTGGACGCCGGCGTGCCTGTGGACATCGACGGCCAGCCTCGGCCCATCGGCCCAGCCCCGGACCTGGGCGCGGACGAGCGGGGCTACGCCCTCTTCCTGCCCCAGGTGATGAAATCATGAATGGCAGGGGCGACCCGGCAGGTCGCTTTTGTGGAGGACGACCCGGCAGGTCGCTTTTGTGGGGCGACCCGGCAGGTCGCCCCTACCTTCCCCATTCCCCATCCACCTTCACCACCTACCCACCCAAACCATACCATGACCGACATCCCCACCCTGCCCCTGAAAATGGATCTCTACCCGGTGGAGGAGATGCGCCGCCGGGCCCAGAACTTCCTGGCCCTCATGGCCCGCCGCCACAGCGTCCGGGACTTCAGCGACCGGCCGGTTCCCATGGACGTGGTGCAGCTCTGCCTGGAGACGGCCGGCCGGGCTCCCAGTGGGGCCAACCAGCAGCCCTGGCACTTCGTGGTGGTCACGGACCCGGAGGTCAAGCACCGGATCCGGCTGGCGGCCGAGGCGGAGGAGCGAGCCTTCTACCAGCGGCGGGCCTCCCCCGAGTGGCTGGAGGCCCTGGCGCCCCTGGGCACGGACCCGGATAAGTCCTTCATCGACCGGGCCGGCTGCCTCATCGTGATCTTCGCCCAGGTCTACGGCCTGGGGCCCGACGGCCGCAAGGTGAAGCACTACTACGTGCAGGAATCGGTGGGCATCGCCACCGGCTTCCTCATCGCGGCCCTGCACAACGCTGGCCTGGCCTGCTTGACTCACACCCCAAGCCCCATGAAGTTCCTGAGCGAAATCCTGGAGCGACCTGCCAACGAGCGCCCCTTCCTCAACCTGGTGGTGGGCTACCCGGCGGACGGGGCCCGGGTGCCGGTCCACGCCACCCACAAGAAGGCCCTGGCCGAGTTCGTGAGCTTCGTGTAGCGAACCGGCTGGTGGGCAAGAGAAAGCCCGGGGATCCACCGCCGCGGAGGGCGCCTGTCGGTGGAATCCTCGGGCTTTTCGGCGCCGGGGAGGGCTGCTGGGAGTGGAAGGTGAGTCAGCGGGGCCGAGGGCTGATCAGGGGAGAAGCGTTCATTTCTCCAGGGCCGGGGAGAGGATCTGCTCCTCCAGGGCCTTCACCACTTTGCTCACGTTGCCCAGGCAGCAGCTCCCCTGGGGGTTGCGGATCTCGCAGGCGCACTGCCCCGCCTGAACGCCCGCCTTGACGTCCTCCAACACGGTGGTGGCCCCGGTGCGCTCCAGCTCCATCCGAATGGAGCCCGGGGTGTGGCGGAAGCAGTAGCAGACGAAGACGTCCGGGGCCAGGGGGTGCTTCTGGTGCACTCGCTCCCGCAGGTCCGCCTCGGTGAAGCGCTGCTCCCCGTCCTGGGAGAAGTAGACCACCGGGCATGTCTCTGTGGCGCAGAAGCGATAGCCCACGTCTCGGATGGTGCGCAGGCTCACAGCCAGCAGGGCTTTGACCGTCTGGGTGTCTACGATCCGGCCCCTGGCGCCGCACTCGGGGCAGTGGGTCACCTTGGGCTGCGGGGCGGGTTCCTCTGCCGGACGCTCGCCTTGCCCGGCCGCAGGGACTGCGCAGCAGTCCTCCACAGCTGGGCTGGCTGCCTCCTGGCTCTCAGTTGCTTCGGTGTTGGCTTCGGCGCTGACTTCGGTGCTGCAGCAGTCGCACATGGTGTTGGCTCCTTTTTTCAGAAAAATTTGGGCGTTGTCAACGATTCGCCCAGGTTCTCGATTCAGATTCTCATTTGCGGCGGCGTTGCTCCCACTCGTCCAGAGCGGTGAGGCCGCCCACTCAGGTATGTTCGTCCATCGCCTGTCCGCGGATGCGCCCCAGCACGTGGGGGATGGCCCGCATCTCTCACCCCGGCACGGCCAGGAGGGCGGCCAACAGGTGAGAGACGCCGGCCAGGCCGGTGAAGGTGAGGAGCAGCAGCTCGGCCAGCCGAGCCAGCCAGGGACCAGGAAGCCGCCCGGCGGCAAACCAGTCCAGGGCGGCCAGGCCCAGGGCCAGGACGATCCCAGCCCGACGCAGCCCCTGCCCCACCGGACGCCCCACCACCGGATCGATGAGGTCCGGCAGGGTGGCCAGGGCCAGGGCCGCCACCGCCCAGAAGAGGGCGCTGGAGGGCGCGTCTCCTTCCCAGATGTCGGGTGCAACCCGAAGGGCCTGAACGAAGAAGTAGAGGGCCAGGATCCCGATCAGGCCTCGCACCGTCCGGCCCAGCAGGCCTGGGCGCGGGAAGGTCCCAGCCGGTCGGAAGTTGTTCGTCGCCATGGCGACTCCTCCTGTTCTGTTCCTCTCCCCGGTTTCTCTCCTCGGTTTCTTCCCTCGGTTCCTCTCGCAAGCGCTTCCCTCGGGCTTCGTCCGGCTACCGCGCCTTCTTGGCTGCGGCCTTCACCAGCTCGCTCAGGGTGGGGTGAATGTGGATGGAGCGGCTGATGCGGTCGATGGCGCCGTGGTCGTACATGGCGGCCACCGCCTCGTGGATCAGGTCGTCCCCGTGGGGGGCCAGGATGTGGAAGCCCAGGATCTCCCCGTTTTCCTGGTTGACCACCGCCTTGAGCTTGCCCCGGGTGTCTCCGATGGCCGTGGCTCGCCCGCCCACGGCCCGGACCGCCCCCACCCGCACGTCGTAGCCCTGGGCTCGGGCCTCGGCCTCGGTCAGGCCCACCGCGGCCAGGGTGGGGGAGCTGAAGATGGCCCGAGGCACCACCCGGTAGTCCACTTTCCGGCCCAGCCCCTTCACCGCGTTGAGGGCGGCGATGGGGCCGTCGTAGGTAGCCACATGGGTGAACATCCAGCCCCCTTTCACGTCGCCGATGGCCCAGATGTGGGGCTGGCTGGTGCGCAGCTCCGGGTCCACCTGGACAAAGCCTCGTCCGTGACGGGCCACCCCGGCCGCCTCCAGGTTCAGCTCGTCCGTGTTGCCCACCCGGCCCGTGGCCAGGAGCAGGGCGTCGGCCAGGAAATCCTCTTCCTGCCCGTCCACCAGGGCCGTCACCCGCACCTCCGAGCCCTGGCGGGCCACCCGCACCACCGGCGTCCCTGTGTGGACCTGGATCCCCTCCTCCCGCAGATAGCCAGCCAGCAGATCCGCCAGCTCCCGGTCCTCCCCAGGGGCCAGCTGCACGTTGCGCCCCAGCAGGGTGACCTGGCTGCCGTAGCGGCCGTACATCTGGGCGAACTCGATGCCCACGTAGCCGCCGCCCACCACCACCAGGCGGCGAGGCAGCTCCTCCAGGAAGAGGGCGGAGCGGTTGGTCAGGTAGGGGACCTCCTCCAGGCCGGGGATGGGTGGGATGGCTCGCCGGGCCCCGGTGGCGATGATGGCCCGGGCGAAGCTGAGCCGGCCTTCCCCGGTGTCGATCTCGTGCTCGTTCAGGAAGCGGGCCTGCCCTCGCAGGAAGGTGATGGCCTCCTCGCGCCGCTTGAGCCCCGCGTAGATCCCGTCCACGATGCCCTGGACGATGCGGTCCTTCCGGGCCACGGCCACAGGCAGGTTGAAGCGCACAGGGCCCTGGATCTCCACGCCGAACTCAGCCGCCCGCCGGGCAGCCAGGTGCATCACCTCCGCAGACCAGAGCATGGTCTTGGTGGGGATGCACCCCTCGTTGACTCAGGTGCCGCCCACCTCAGCCATCTCGATGAGGGCCACCTTGGCGCCCAGGTTGGCGGCCATGTGGGCTGCAGGCAGGCCGCCCTGCCCCGCACCGATGACCAGCAGATCGTAGTCGAAGGAACTCATGGACGCTCCTCCTGGACTGGCGCTTCCTCAGGTGAGCAGACCGGGTCGTGCTGCCGTCGCCACAGGGCGTAGCCGGTGAGGGCCAGGAAGGCGAAGAGGGCCGGAAAGAGGACATAGTCCAGGTAGCCCACGGCCCAGCTCAGCCCCACCGCGGCGAAGAGGATCACCAGCAGCGGGGTGAAGCAGCAGAGGGCCGCGATGACTGTGCCCACCACACCGAAGCGTAGGAGTTTCTCGTTTTTCACAGGGGGGTTCCCGGTGGAGCTCGATTTCACAGTGGATCTCACAGTGGATCTCATGGTGGAAAACCTTTCTTTGCATCCTTATTTTCGCTGTTGTTGTCGCCGTTCCAGAGCCTCGATGATGGGGCACTCCCCGGTGGGGCCGCCCTGCTCGCAGGCGCTGACCAGGCGTCCCAAGGCCTCCTGGATCCGCTGTAGGGCCTGGATCTTCTCCTGGATCTGGGCTAGCTTGGCCTCCCCGCGCTTGCGCACCTCCGCGCAGGTGGTCTTTGAGTCCACTCGCAGGGCCAGCAGCTCCTGGATCTCGCCCAGGGAGAAGCCCAGCTCCTGGGCCCCTTTGATGAATCGGAGCCGAGCCACGCTCTCCGGCGGGTAGAGGCGGTAGCCGGAGGGGGTGCGGGGCGGCTTGGGCAGGAGCCCCCGGCGCTCGTAATAGCGGATGGTCTCCACGTTGACGCCGGCCTGGCGAGCCACCTTGCCGATGGTCAGGCCGGCGGTGGCAGGGGAGGCGCTGGTGGAAGTGGCTGTGGATGGCATGGGCATGTCCTGGCTGGGTGGTGGGTGTGCTGGCAGTCGCACAGATTTCTGGAACATCACGGATCCTGGCACATTATAAACCCTGGAGTGGGGTACAGGGTCAAGCCCCAATCAATTCTCCCTGGGAAACC
>CAYQEB010000076.1:6446-14863 GCA_964416395.1 uncultured Caldilineaceae bacterium
TGGTGGGCATGCCCATGATGATGCGCATGCACCCCCGCCCGCCCCAGATGGAGGGCAGCCCGCCCATGCGCATGGTGGGCACCCTCCTGGGGCATGTGGCCTTCGGCATCGTTCTGGCCCTCACCTACGCCGCGGTGGTCTAGGAGGGGAACATGGCCAAGATCGCACTGCTCATCCTGGCGGATACGGAGACCCATGGGGATCTGGGCCGGGTGGTGAACGCCCTCCAGATCGCTCGGGAATTCCTGGAGGCCGGGGACCAGGTCCACATCCTCTTCGACGGCGCGGGGACCCGCTGGATCCCCAAGCTGAGTGACCCCAACGCCAAGGGGCACGCCCTCTTCCGCTCCGTGCAGGGGGCCATCCTGGGAGCGTGCAGCTACTGCGCTGGGGCCTTCGGCGTAAAGGAGGAGGTGGCCGCGGCCGGCTTCCGCCTGCTGGACGACTTCAGCGGCCATCCCAGCCTGCGCCGGCTGATCCTGGACGGCTACCAGGTGCTGACCTTCTAGGCCGGGGGGCGAAAACCAGGAGTCGGATCGAAGGAACCGAGATGAAAGGAGACAAGCATGCCAAAAGCCATCTGGAAGGGAACCGTGCTGGCCGAGAGTGACCGCACCATCCGGGTGGAGGGCAACCACTACTTCCCACCGGACGCAGTGCACTGGGAGCACCTCCAGGAGAGCGACTACCACACGGTCTGTCCCTGGAAGGGGGTGGCCAGCTACTACCACATCCAGGTGGGCGGGGCGACGAACCCCAACGCCGCCTGGACCTACCCGGAACCCAAGGAGGCTGCCCGGGAGATCGCCGGCTACGTGGCTTTCTGGAAGGGCGTCCAGGTCACGGATGACACGCCCACCGCGGAGCGCCAGGAGGGGCAGCCCCCCTCCCTCCTGGGCCGACGCCCTGGTGGCGTGGACCGGTGAGCGGGTTTCGTCCCTGGCCCCGAAGCCGCAAGTGGCGCACCCTCTGGCTGCTGGCCATCGGCGAGCTGCTGGCCATGGCCCTCTGGTTCTCCGCCTCCGCGGTGGTGCCCCAGCTGGCCCAGGACTGGCAGCTGAGCAGCGGCCAGCAATCCTGGCTGACCATGAGCGTCCAGGTGGGCTTCGTGGCCGGCGCTCTGCTCAGCGCGGCGCTGAACCTGGCCGACCGCATCCCTGCCCAGCGCCTCTTCGCCCTCAGCGCAGTGATGGGCGCCCTGGCCAATGGGGCCATCCCCCTCTTCGCGACCAGCCCGGAGCTGGCCCTGGTCCTGCGCTTCCTCACCGGGGTGAGCCTGGCTGGCGTCTACCCGCCGGGCATGAAGCTCATGGCCACCTGGTGCAAGGAGGACCGGGGCCTGGGCATCGGCCTGCTGGTGGGCGCGCTGACCGTGGGCTCGGCCCTGCCCCACCTGCTCAACGCCCTGCCCTTGACCGGATCCCGGGGTGGCATCCCGCCCTGGCGGCCCGTCCTGCTGACTGCCTCGGGGCTGGCCCTGCTGGGCGCGCTCATCGTCTCCCGCTTCGTGGCGCCGGGCCCGCTCCTGAACCAGACTGCCCCCTTCGACTGGCGCTACGCCACCCGGTCGCTGGCGGATCGATCCGTGCGCCTGGCCAACTTCGGCTACCTGGGGCACATGTGGGAGCTCTACGCCATGTGGGCCTGGACGCCCATCTTTCTGCTGGCCGCCTACCAGCAGGCTGGGCTGAGCGCCACCAGCGCCCGCCTGGCTGGCTTCGGCGTGGTGGCTGTGGGGGGATTGAGCAGCGTGGTGGCCGGTCAGCTGGCGGACCGGCTGGGGCGCACGTGGATCGCCATCGCCAGCCTGGTCGTCTCCGGCTCCTGTGCGGTGCTGGCCGGTTTCTTCTTCGCTTCTCCCCTGCTCCTGACCTTGCTCTGTCTGGTCTGGGGCGCGGCCGTGGTGGCGGACAGCGCCCAGTTCAGCACCGCGGTGAGTGAGCTGAGCGATCCCCGCTACGTGGGCACCGCGCTGACCATGCAGACCAGCCTGGGCTTCCTCCTCACCCTCTTCACCATCCGCATGGTGCCGCCTCTGGTGGAGCGCTTCGGCTGGGAGTGGGCCTTCCTGGTCCTGGCCCTAGGCCCCCTCTTCGGCATCTGGAGCATGCTGCAGCTGCGCCGGCAACCGGAGGCGGTGCGCATGGCCTCGGGCAGGCGCTAGGCAAGGAAGGCCCGAGCCGGTCTCCCTGCACAGCCCGATTTCGCTTTCTGGGAAAATCCGTCAATGCCCCTGGAGCAGGGCGTGGAGGCGGTGGTGCAGAGGACGCAGGGCGTCGTAGATGTGCCGATAGACCTCCCGGTAGAGGACGTCGTAGCGGGTCGCCCACTCCTGGATCGGCGCCACCTGGGACTGGCTCAGGCGCAGCTCCTGGACCGCGGCCTCCCGGTCCGGGTAGACGCCGGCGCCCACGCCGCCCAGGACCGCCGCGCCCAGGGCCGTGGCCTCCTCCACCCCGATGATGGTGATGGCCTGGTCCAGCACCGTGGCTTTGATGGCCATGAGCAGGGGGTTGCGGGTTCCCCCGCCGATGGCCACGATGCGATCCGGCCGCTGGATTCCGGCGTAGACGTACTGGGGCTCCAGGGTGCTCCGGGTCTCGAAGGCCAGCCCCTCCAGCACGGCCCGGAAGAGCACGCCCCGGGTCACGTCCGTGGAGAGGCCGATGAAGGCGCCCCGGGTGCGCACGTCCACGTGGGGCGGGCTGGCCTGGCGCAGATGGGGCAGGAACTGGACCCCCAGGCTGCCCGGCGGGGCCTCCTCCGCCTCCTGGACCAGGGTGGCGTAGTCCGCGCCCTCGCCCAGGGCTTTGCGGAACCACTCCACGCTGCCCCCGGAGGTGTACTGCCCGCCGAAGACGTAGAAGCGGCCGGCCACGTGGGCCCCCTGGGTGTAGCCCTGCCGGCCCACGTTGGGGTCCGTGAGGGGGCGATCCAGGGGCAGGAAGAGGGCCTCGGCCGTGCCCAGGGAGTTGAGGAGGGTGCCCGGTCGGTGGACCCCCACCGCGTAGGCCCCCACCACGTGGTCGTGGCCGCCGGTGGCCACCTGGACGCTGGTGGGCAGGCCCGTGGCCGCGGACGCCTCCGGGGTCACCGGCCCCAGGGCCGTGCCGCTGGGCAGCAGGGGCGCGAGGACGTCCCCGGGGATGCCGGCCGCCTCCAGGATCTCCTGGGACCAGCGCAGGTGGTGCAGGTCCAGGGCCATGGTGCGGGAGGCCAGGGAGTAGTCCGTGGCGGGGACGCCCGAGAGGCGGTAGGCGATGTAGTCCGCGCCCAGGAGCCAGAGGGCCGTGCGCCGGAAGGCCTGGGGCTCGTGCTCCTTGATCCAGAGCATCTTGCAGATGCTGAACATGGGCAGAGGAGCCAGGCCGGTGATCTGGAAGAGGCGGTCGTCGCCCAGCTGTTCCGTCAGCCAGCGGCTCTGGGCCTCCGTGCGTTTGTCGAACCAGGCGATAGCCTGGTAGGTGGGCTGGCCCTCCCTGTCCAGGGGGACCACCGTCTCCCCGAAGCTGGCCACGGCGATGCCGGCGATGCGGCTGGGGTCGTCCACGGCCTGGGTGACCTGGCGCAGGGCCCGGGCCGTCTGCTGCCAGAGCTCCTCTGGGTCGAAGTGGGCCCAGCCGGGCCGGGGGAAGTGGGTGGGCGTGGGTAGGCTGGCCTGGCGGACGATGTGCCCCTGGCGGTCGAAGAGGATGGCCTTGATGTTGGTGGTGCCCAGATCCACCCCGGCCAGCAGGACTGCATCCCCGGTTGTTAGCTCACTCACCACTCACCCCCCAATCTTCGATTCTGCACTCCTCTTTCGCTATTTGCCATTCGTCCCTAGCCTTTCACCGCGCCCAGGGTCAGCCCGCGGATGATCCAGCGCTGGGCCAGCAGGGCCAGGAAGAGGGGCGGCAGCATGGTCATCAACACCCGGACGCCCACGAACCAGAACTGAACGCCTCGGGTGTGCTCCGCGCCGGCGATGATCACCGGCATGGGGATGGCCTTCTTGGTGGTGAGGGAGAGGGCGAAGAGGAACTCGTTCCAGCTGAAGGCCATGGCGATGATCCAGGTGGCCACCAGGCCGGGCAGGATCAGGGGGATGACGATCTGTAGGAAGGACTGGAAGCGGGACGCGCCGTCCACCCAGGCCGCTTCCTCCAGCTCCAGAGGCAGGTCCCGGATCATCTGGCTGAGGATGATCACCGGGAAGGGCAGGGTGAAGGTGGCGTTCAGGAGGATCAGGGCCACCACCGAGTCCAGGAGGTGGAGCTGGCGCATGAGCAGGAAGAAAGGGATGACCACCACCACCGGCGGCAGCACCCGCTGGGAGAGGAACCAGGTGGTCAGGGTGCCGTTCTGGGGCTTGTGGAAATGGAAACGGGCCAGGGCGTAGGCGGCCAGGGTGCCCAGGACCGAGGCCAGGGTGGCCGCGCCCACAGAGATGACCGTGCTGTTCCACAGGGCCCGGCGGATCTCCGGGATGGCCAGCTCGTTGCGCCAGTGCTCCAGGGTGGGCTGGAACTGGAGGAAGGGGATCCAGGAGCTCTGGAAGGTGTCCGCCGGCTTCTTGATGGAGTTGAGAAAGGCCCAGTAGAAGGGGAAGAGCACCCAGAAAAGCAGGATGATCAGCACACCGGCCAAGAGGATGTTTCCAGCCAGGGAGCGTTTCCGATGCATGGTCTAGCCCTCCTCCTGGTAGAGCTCCCGGATGCGTCCGTAGAGCAGGGTGACGATGAGCATGACGATGAAGAGGAGCAGGAAGCCCTGGGCCGCCGCGTAGCCGTGGTCGAAGAAGCGCAGGGCCGTGCGGTAGGTGTAGAGGCTGTAGACCTCCGTGGCCCGGCCTGGCCCGCCCAGGGTCAGGCTGGTGGGGATGTCGAAGACCTTGAAGGCCTCCACCAGGCGCAGGAGCAGGATCAGCCAGAGGACCGGGGCCATGAGGGGCAGGGTGATGTAGCGGAAGAGCTGCCAGCCCGCGCCCCCGTCCACCTCCGCGGCCTCGTAGAGGTCCTGGGGCAGGCTCTGGAGGCCGGCCAGGGAAACCAGGAAGACGAAGGGGGTCCACTGCCAGATGTCGATGATGATGATGGCCACCAGGGCCCAGGTGGGGTGGGAAAGCCAGGGGATGCCCTGGCCGCCCAAGGCCCGGATGAAGGTGTTGATGGGGCCGTTGGTCTCCAGGTAGATGGTGATGCCCAGGTAGCCGATGGCCACCGGCGTGGCGAAGAGGGGCAGGGTCATGATGGCCCGGAGCACGTTCCTGCCCCGCATCTCCTGGTTCAGGAGCAGGGCCAGGGCAAAGCCCAGGATCATCTCCACGGCCACGGTGCTGGCCACAAAGATCAGGGTGATGCGCAGGTCCGAGTGGAGGTTGCCATCGGTGAAGAGTCGGGCGAAGTTCTGGAGCCCCACGAACTGATTGATCTGCCCGAAGCGGAAGCTGAAGAAACTGGTGTAGAGGGCGTAGAGCAGGGGGAAGACGGTGAAGGCCAGGATCCAGAACACCGCCGGCAGGATGAAGATGGCCTTGGTCCGGTCCTCCAGTTTCCGCTGGCTCGTTTTCGGGCTGACTGTGGAACGAACAGGTGCTTGGGCCAAGATCGTTCTCCCAGAGAGATGGACGTCACAGGAAGCGGGAATTGGGATGGCGCATCGGGTGGGGCGGCATGCCTTCTCCACCCCACCCGACTGCTGCATCAAGTCCGATCCAACGCGAAATCACTGGTCACAGGGCTGTCTGCCGCCCCTCTACTCGAAGCCCAACGAGGTGCGGTAGCTCTTGAGCTGGGCCTCCCGCCCCAGGCGGTCGGTGATGGCGTTGAAGTCCTCCACCGTGGCCTTCAGGGCCTCCTCCGGCGTGAGCTGGCCGGTGGCCGCCTCGGAGAGGTGGATGTCCAGCGCGGTCCAGTACTCGAAGGTGCCGGGGATGCGCAGATAGGGCAGCTGGAGCGGGGCGTTGAAGTTCTCGTAGTAGGCCTTGGTGTAGTCCCGGATGTCCGCCTCGTCCCAGCCCGCGGCCAGGTAGTCGTTGATGTCCGCGGTGCCGTCCGGGGGCAGGAAGTGGCTGTACCGGCCCGGATCCACCCCGTCCCAGCCCCGGGCCGCGTAGATCAGGGACTTCTCCTTGGTGGCCATGAGGGCCAACAGGTAGTAGGTGGCCTCCGGCGCGTCGGAGAACTTGGAGATGACCCCGGCCCAGGAGCCGCCGGTGGTGTTGCCCACCATGTTGGGGCCGTCCGTCTTCACCCACTCCCCGGTGTTGATGTTGTAGTACTCCGTGGTGCCGGGAATGGGTGCGGCGCCGGTCTTGCCCTTCACCTGGCTGCCCTCTTGCTGGGCCAGCGCGCCCAGGTCACCCCAGGTGAAGGTCAGGGCGGCCTCGCCTCGCAGGAAGTGGTCCCAGCTTTCGCCCAGGCTCCAGCCCAGCATGGCCTCGGGCCCGAACTGGATCAGGTCCACCAGGGTCTCCATGGCCTTCACGTGGCCCGGGCTGTCCAGCAGGGGCTCCATGGTCTCGGGATCGAACCAGTAGAGGTTGGGGTTGTCCGGCCCGATGACGAAGGGCGCGGAGAAGGACATGAAGTGGAACATGCCCTGGCCGCCCACCTTCAGGTGCAGGGTCAGGCCCGAGTCCGGGGTGCCGTCGCCGTTCAGGTCCTTGCCGTTGAAGTACTCAGCCACATCCCGGAACTGGTCCCAGGTCTTGGGCACGCCCAGGTCGTAGCCGTACTGGGCCTTGAAGGCGGCCTGGTGCTCCGGGTCCTCCAGGAGATCCCGGCGGTAGTACATGACCTGGCCGTCGTGGTCGTTGGCCACCATGTACTTCTTGCCGCCGTACATGAGCAGGGCCCGAGGGCCAGGCAGCACGTCCTCGATGTCCCACTGGGGGAAGCGGGGATCGTCGTACCACTCATCGTAGGGCACGATGAAATCGCCCTCCACCAGATCGCCCAGCCACCAGGCTCCGGCGATGGAGGTGTCGTACTGGCCCGTGCCGGTGGTCAAGTCGGTCATCAGCTTGGGGAAGTGCTCCGCGAAGGGCACCTCCACGATCTCCAGGGTGGCGCCGGTGGCCTTCTCGAACTCGTCTCGCACCTCGTAGAAGGGGCCAGAGATGGGGCCCTTGGGGCCGGCGGTGTTCACGATCACCGTGACGGTCTGCCCTTCGAAGAGGCATTCGCCCGGGGCGCAGGGGGTGGCCACGATGGGCGGCACCAGCTCACCGGCTTCCACCACGGTGGCGGCCTGCCCTTCCTCGGCCACAGGGCCCGTGGGCTCCTCGGCCTGGGGCTGCTCCGGGGCTGCCGGGGCGGGGGCCTGGGCCGGGGCGCAGGCGGCAAAGAGCATGGCTGCCACGATCCAGATGGACAGCAGGATCCACATCGAGCGCTTCATATCAGGTTTTCCTCCTTGTGGATAGTGGGGATGTGGAAAGCGGGGGTCGAACGGTTGTTCACAGCTGCCATCGCTCCACAAGATTGCCGTTGATCCTCGGGGCCTCACCTCCTTTCTCGTCGTTCAGAACCGCCTCACTCCAGAAAGGGCCGACCGGATCGGCCGGATGACAACACGGCTCGACGCTGAGCCGATCGGGGTCAGGGAAGGGGCCGGGGCTAGAGCTCCTGCAGGGCCTGGGCCACGGAGGCGCCTTCATGGATGAGGAGCCGCAGGGCTCGGATCACGCCCACCGGATTGGGGTTCTGCCAGATGTTGCGGCCGAAGACCACGCCGGCCGCGCCGGCGGCCATGGCCTGGGCCACCACCTGCAGGGTCTCCTCCACGGTGTCCATGCGCGGGCCGCCGGCCACCAGCACCGGGACGGGACAGTTCTCCACCACCAGGGCGAAGCTCTCCGGCGTGCCTGTGTAGTAGGTCTTGATCAGGTCCGCGCCATGCTCGAAGCCCAGCCGGGCCGCGGAAGCCATGGCCTCCGCCGCCTTGGGGTCGGGGATCCGCTCGCAGGCGCAGGGCAGGGCCTCCACCAGCAAGGGCAGATGGACCCGCATGCAGTCGCTGGCCACCGAGGCCACCACCCGGTAGGTCTGGAGCTCCACCGGGCAGCCGACAAAGGCCATGACCACCACCCCGTCCACCCCCAGGAGCAGGGCGTCCTCCACGGAGTGGAGCAGGTCCCACTCGGTGTAGGCCAGCCAGTCCTCCCGGTAGAGGCTGGGGCCCCCGTCCAGGCGCAGGATGGTGGGAATGCGTCCGATGAGGCGCTCGCGGAAGCGCTTGACCACGCCCAGGGTGGTCATCACTGCGTCCGCGCCGCCCTCCACGGCCATGTCGATGACCGCGCCAGGGTCCTCCAGCCCGGCGATGACGCCATGGGTTCGGGCATGGTCCATGGCCACCACCAGGGCTTTGCCGTCCGCTGCCAGGATGGACATCGATCTCCGCTCCTTGGGTGTGTTCGACGGATGTGCTTG
>CAYQEB010000076.1:14963-19553 GCA_964416395.1 uncultured Caldilineaceae bacterium
GAACGGATCGGTGAACAGGCCGGTGAACGGGTTGGATGTCAGACGGGGCGCCCACGCGTTTCCGAGCTTGCTTCCGAAATCACGTTTCGACGTTGAAAGGGAACCGTGCCGAAAAGAACCGCACTGAAGAGAACCGTGCTGAAGAAAAGCGTGTTGAAGAGAACCGTGCTGAAAGGGGAATCTGCGGGGGATGGACAGCCGCGGCTGTCGTCTCTACTGTAAACGATTTCAAGCCGGTTGTCAATACTCTTTTTTGGACAGGAAGCCCCACTCCAGGACGGACTCAGCCTTCCCCGGGCAGGGGGGCGCCCTCGTCCGCCAGGGGCAGCCCCAGGATCCGACCCATGTCCTGGCGGATCTGCTGGGCCAGCCGGGTTGGGTCGTCCTGGGGGCCGGGGATGCGCACGTCCAGAGGGATGACCAGCACGTGATAGGGCCCGGAGTAGTGGAGGATGCGCCAGACGCCGGAGAGCACCTCTTCCTCCAGGCGGAAGCGCCAGAGGGTGGCGTCGGGCCGGTCGTAGCGGATGGCGCAGGGCAGGAGGGGGATGCGGTAGCGCACGGCCAGGCGGAAGGTCCCCACCCGGAAGGGCAGCAGACGGTCTCCGGGGTCCAGCCGGCCTTCGGGGAAGATGACCAGGGGCGGGTAGGGGCGGCTGCGCAGGATGCGCACCATGTGTCGCAGGGCCGCACTGCGGGAGGACGCGGTCTGCCGGTCCACGAAGACGGTGCCCAGCTTGCGGGCCATCCAGCCTACGGGCCAGATCCGCCCCACCTCCGCCGCGCTGAGGAAGCGCACCGGCATGATGCTCAGCAGGGCCAGGATGTCCAGGAAGGAGGAGTGGTTGCAGAGGATGAGCCCCCGGTGGCGGCGGAGACGCTGGGGGCTGGTGCAGGTGACCCGCACCTGGAAGAGAGCCAGGACAGCCCGGGCCAGCCAGGTGACGGTCCAGGAAGAGAGGCGCACGCCCTGGATCTCCAGGGGCATCCACGCGGTGAGCAGCAGGCCCAGGCTGGCCAGGAGGATGAGGACGAGGGCGACGAGCAGGCGATAGAGCGCGCGTAATGTGGTCATGGTGGGGGCAGGGTGGGTGGCGTGGGAAATGGCAACGGCTTCCGGTTCTAGGATGTGGCGTTCTGGCTCCATGATACCCGCTTCTGTGGAGAAAGGGAAGGGCCCTGGCGTTGATCCCGGCCGGTTTGGCCCTTTTCCCGCCCGGGCCGTATAATTCCCCTGCTGGCGGCCCGGCGTCGGACTCTCTCCAGGCCGTTCGCTGGCCTTTCCCGAGCTGCTCTTCATCCCTGTTCCAGGGCTTCTGGCACAGAAGCCAGGCCCCGGATCCAAGCGGAGTCACCTATGACTGCATCCGATCCCGTTCTGCCTCCCCAGGAGGAGAAGGCTCGCTACGTCAACCGCATGTTCGCGGACATCGCACCCCGCTACGACCTGATGAACCGGCTCATGACCGGGGGACAGGACGTGCGCTGGCGGCGGGAGGCGGTGCGTCTCTGCCAGCTGCCGCCCCGGGGCGCGCTCCTGGACGTGGGCGCCGGCACCGGGGACATCGCCCGGGAGGCCCGACGCCAGCACCCGGGCATACTGGCCGTGGGCTGCGACTTCACCTACGAGATGATGGCCGCCGGCCGGGCCAAGACCGCCGGCGCGGTCCAGTTCGTCCAGGGGGATGGGCTGCGCCTCCCCTTCCCGGATCGCACCTTCGACGCGGTGACCAGCGGCTTCCTCCTGCGCAATGTGACGGACATCGACGCCGCCCTGCGGGAGCAGGTCCGGGTCACCAAGCCCGGTGGCCGAGTGGTCTGCCTGGAGACAGTGCCCCCCAGCCGCAGCCTGCTGGGCCCCCTCTTCCGCTTCTACTTCTTCCGGGTGGTGCCCCTGCTGGGCTCTCTACTCAGTCCCAACGGCCGGGCCTACCGCTACCTGCCCCACAGCACCCTCCACTTCCCCCCGCCGGAGGAGCTGGCCCGGCGCATGGAGCGGGCCGGTCTGCGCCACGTCTTCTACGTCACCCGCATGGCGGGCGCGGTGGCCATCCACGTGGGCACAGCTTGAGAGGCGACCCCATGAGCGCATCGACCTCAGGAAGCGGCTCCGCCGCCTCCCCATCCTCTCTGCCCCCGGATCTGCACGGGGAGCGGGCGGCCCTGCGGGGCAACCCGTCCTTCGTCTGGCGGGCCGGGCAGGAGCGCCGCCTGGCCCGGATCCTGGCCTGGGCTCCTCGGCAAGGGGAAACCGGGCGCATCGGCCGGGTGCTGGTGGATGGCTGTGGCGTGGGCATGTACGTCCGGGCTCTCCAGCCCCACGCGACGGCGATCCACGGCCTGGACATCGAGCCGGCCCACCTGATCCAGGCGGTGACGAACGCGCCCGGGGCCCATTTCGTCCTGGGCCGGGGGGAGGAGCTGCCCTACCCCGACGATTTCTTCCACCTGATCCTGAGCCACGAGGTGCTGGAGCACGTCCAGGACGACCGGGCCAGTGCAGCGGAGATGGTGCGTACCCTGCTGCCCGGCGGCCGGGCGCTGATCTTCGTCCCCAACCGTCTCTACCCCTTCGAGACCCACGGCCACTACTGGCGGGGCCGCTATCACTTCGGCAACACGCCCCTGATCAACTACCTGCCGGATACCCTGCGCAACCGGCTGGCTCCCCACGTCCGGGCCTACACCGCGGCCGGTCTGCGGGACCTTTTCCGGGGGCTGCCGGTGCGGGTGCGCCACCACAGCCAGCTCTTTCCGGGCTACGACAACGTGGTGGCCCGGCGGCCGGGGCTGGGGCGCTGGCTGCGGCGCATCACCTACGGCATGGAGCGGACGCCCCTGCGGATCCTGGGGCTGAGCCACTTCCTGGTGGTGGAGAAGGTGACCGCCTAGGCTTCCGCGCCCCGGCCGATTGTCCCAAAAGGGGGGCTCCTTTGGTGGTTCCTGGGGGCCGGTGCTAAAATATCCCTTGGCTTTTGTCGTCCATTTTGCCGATGTTTTTTGATCGACGCCCATTCTGCTGATGTGCTTCCGACGGGGGTGGCCGCACGGCTCCCCCGTTACACACTTTGAGCGGCCCTAGAACGCCATGCAACGTCTGGACAGACACGACACCATTCTCATCCTTCGGCGCCGACGCCGGCGCGGCCAGGTGAACCGCCCCCGGCCCTGGCTCTGGGCCTTCCAGGGGATCGGAGCCATCCTGCTGGTGGTCTTCGGCCTGGTCACCGCGGTGATGGCGGGCGGCGCTGGCGTGGGCCTGGCCATCTACAGCTTCTACGCCCAGCAACTCCCGGACGCCAGCGTCATCGAGCTGCAGCAGGACGAGTTCCAGACCGTCCGCATCTACGACCGGACCGGCCAGCACCTCCTCTACGAGAGCGTGGACCCTCGCCCCTTCCGGGGGGATCGGACCTACATGCCCCTGGAGGAGATGTCCCCCTGGGTGTGGAAGGCGGCCGTGGCCCTGGAGGACCGCAGCTTCTGGGAGAACCCGGGGATCAACGTGCGGGGGCTCTTCCGGGCCTTCGTCTCCAACGTCCAGGGGGGCGCGGTCCAGGGCGGCTCCTCCATCACCCAGCAGCTGATCAAGAACGTGGTCATCCCCCCGGAGGAGCGAACCCAGCAGAGCTACGCCCGCAAGATCAAAGAGGTGATCCTGGCCCTGGAGGTGACCCGGCGCTACCCCAAGGAGAAGATCCTGGAGTGGTACCTGAACTACAACTTCTACGGCAACCTGGCCTACGGCGTGGAGGCGGCCAGTCAGGTCTACTTCGGGAAGAGCGCGGCGGATCTGAACGTGGCCGAAGCGGCCATGCTGGCGGCCATCCCCCAGTTTCCTGCCCTGAACCCCATCGACAACCCAGAGGACGCCAAGCGCCGCCAGGGAATCACCCTGCAGGCCATGGTGGACGCCGGTTTCCTGACCCAGGCCGAGGCGGACGCGGCCTTCGCCCAGGAGCTGAACCTGCGCAAGTCCGTGGCCGAGCGCTTCGACATCCTCACCGCCCCCCACTTCGCCCTCTACGTGCTGGACCGGCTGAAGGAGGAGTTCAACACCGCGGAGGATCCCTACTTCATCTGGAAGAAGGGGATAACGGTCTACACCACCCTGGACGTGGACCTGCAGCGCTACGCGGAGGAGGCCGCCCGGGAGCACATCCGTAAGCTGCAGGAGGCGGGCAAGGAGGTGAACAACGCCGCGGTGGTGGCCATCCGGCCGGAGACCGGGGAGATCCTGGCCATGGTGGGCTCCCTGGACTACAACAACGAGGAGATCGACGGCCAGGTGAACGTGGCCCTGGCCCAGCGCCAGCCCGGCTCCAGCTTCAAGCCCTACGTCTACCTCACCGGCCTGCTCAAGGGGCTGACCCCGGCCACCATGATCCTGGACGTGCGCAGCGCCTTCCTCCAGGCCGACGGCACCTACTACGTCCCCGAGAACTACGACCGCCGTTACCACGGGCCTGTGGCCCTGCGGGACGCGCTGGCCCGCTCCTACAACATCCCAGCTGTCAAGGTGATGGACCAGGTGGGGGTGGCCAACGCCCTGCGCACCGCCCACCGCATGGGCATCAACGGCCTGGACCG
>CAYQEB010000077.1:0-3703 GCA_964416395.1 uncultured Caldilineaceae bacterium
GCCGCGGCCCTGGTCCACACCCTGGTGGACCTGATCTGGCGCTTCGGGTTTCGGTGATCCCGGAGCTCGGAGCCCCCATCCCCCTCACCCCAGCTTGTACCCCTGCTTGGCCAGGCCGTAGGCCAGGAGTTCCATCATCTCCTGGGCTTCGTCCATCGCCACCACGTGACGGGCCACCAGGTCGGCCAGCCAGTTGGCGTCGGCCCGCCGGGCCAGGTCGTGCCGGGCGGGGATGGAGGGGAAGGCTCGGGTGTCGTCGTTGAAGCCCACGGTGTTGTGCAGCCCCGCCGTCTCCATGACCCGCTGCCGGAAACGGGTCATGCCGTTCCAGCTGTCGTGGAACCACCAGGGCGGCCCCAGCTTGAGCGCGGGGTAGTGACCGGCCAGGGGCGCCAGCTCCCGGGAGTAGGTGGACTCGTCCAGGGTGAAGAGGATCAGGGTCAGACGAGGGTCGTTGCCGTAGCGGCTGAGCAGGGGGCGCAGGTTGCGGGTGTACTCGGTGGCCACCGGGATGTCGCCCCCCATGTTGGGGCCAAAGCGCTCGTAGATGAGGGGGTTGTGGTCCCGGAAGGCGCCGGGGTGGAGCTGCATGACCAGCCCGTCCTCGATGCTCATGCGGGCCATCTCCATGAGCATGTGGCCGGTGAAGCGGACCGCGTCCTGGTCGCTGGCTTCCCCCCGCAGGGCCCGCTGGAAGATGGCCTCCGCCTCCTGGGGGGAGAGCTCCTCCGTGTAGGGGGTGCGGGCCGCGTGGTCCGTGGCCGTGGCGCCCATGTCCTTGAAGAAAGCCCGGCGCTCCTCCAGGGCCTGGATGAAGCTGGCGTAGTCGTGGACATCCACGCCCGAGACCCGGCTCAGCTCCTGGATCTGCTCCCGCCAGTCCGGCGTCTCCAGGTTCACCACCCCGTCCGGCCGAAAGGTGGGGCGGATCTGCCCCTCCCAGCCGGATGCCCGGATGGCCTGGTGCTGCTCCAGGGTGGAGGTGGCCGGGTCCGTGGTGCAGAGGACCTGGATGTTGAAGCGGCGGTAGAGCTGGCGGGGGCGGAACTCCGGGGTGGCCAGCTTCTCCTGGATCTGATCGTAGATGGCCTGGGCCGTCTGGCCGTCCAGCCGCTGGCGCACGCCGAAGAGGTCGTAGAGCTCGTGGTTGAGCCACATGCCCGTGGGCGTGCCCCGGAAGAGGTGGTAGTGCTCGGCGAAGATCTGCCAGATGCGCCGATGATCCTGCTCCACCGGCTCCCCATCCCGGCGGGGGATGCCCAGGGACTCCAGGGGGATGCCCTGGGAGTAGAGCATGCGGAAGATGTAGTGGTCCGGGATGATGAACAGGTCCACCGGGCTGCCGAAGGAGTAGTCCGGGTCCGCGAAGACCTGGGGATCCACGTGGCCGTGGGGGCAGATCAGGGGGAGATCCGCCACCTGCTCGTAGAGGGCCAGGGCGATGGGTTTGCGCACCGGATCCGGATGGAGGTAGCGGTCATGGGGCAGGTGCAGGGCGGGCATGGCGGTTCCTTTCAGGCATGGAGACGAGGAGATGGGGAGACACCCCCAATCTCCGGGCGCCCAATCTTCGATCTCGGATCGCGTCTGTTCCCCCGATCAACGAATCAACCAATGATCCAGTCACCCAACTACCCGATCAACGCCGCGGAGTCCACGTCCAGGTAGAGCCGGGCATGGTCCACCGTGCGCAGGATGGAGCCGGGCCGCTCCTCGCTCACTGGCTCGAAGAGGCAGGCCCGGACCGCCTGGGCCTTGCGGGCCTCGGGCACGATGCAGAGGATGCGCCGGGGCGCCAGCAGCGCGGGGATGGTCAGGGTGATGGCGTGGGTGGGCACCTGGTCCAGGCTGGCGAAGTGGCCCTCCCCCACCTGCTGGCGGCGGCTGGCCTCGGCCAGGGCCACCACCTTGACCCAGACCGGGTCGTCGAACCTGGCGTAGGGCGGGTCGTTGAAGGCGATGTGGCCGTTCTCCCCGAAGCCCATGGCCACCATGTCCGCGGGGTGGGCTCGGAGCAGGGCCTCGTACTCCCGGCAGGCGGCCTCCGGGTCCGCGGGCTGGCTGGGGACCGGGTGGAAGGCCCCGGGCTGCACCGCGTCCAGGATGTGCTCCCGCAGGAAGCGGGGGAAGCTGGCCGGGTGCTCCGGGTCGATGCCCAGGTACTCGTCCATGTGGAAGACGGTGACCCGGGGCCAGTCGATGCCCTCCAGATCCCGCAGGGCGTGGAGAAAGGTGAGCTGGGAGTTGCCCGTGGCCAGGATGATGTTGGCCTGTCCCCGCTCCTGGATGGCCTCCTGGATGATGGCCCGGGCGTCCCAGGCCGCGGCCTGGCCCATCTCCGGGTTGCTGGCGTAGACGGCCACCGGCAGCTTGTCCACCTGCAGGGTGCGGAGGGGCTGGGGTGGTTCGATTGGAAAGGGCATCGTCTTGCTCCTTGGTCTTGTCCCTTGGTCTTGCATCTTGTTGGTTGGTGGCGATCTGGACAATGAGTAAAGAGTGAACAGGGAGCCCCATCCTCACTCCTTACTCACTACTTCCCTCCCTCGCACCCAGACCTTCCACGCCTCGAAATTCTCCTCGAAGACCACCACGTCCGCGTCCTTGCCCGGCTCCAGACTGCCCTTCCGGTCCTCCAGGCCCATGACCCGAGCCGGGTTCAGGCTGGCCATGCCCACGGCCTGGTGCAGAGGGACCCCCACCACCTGGGTCATCACCGGGATCATCTGGCTGAGCAGGGTGGTGCTGCCGGCGAAGGCGGAGCGGTCCAGCATCATCCCCACCCCGTCGTGGACCTCGTACTCCATTTCGCCCATGCGGAAGCGGGCCCCCTCGGGCAGGCCGGCCCCGCTGGTGGCGTCGGAGACGAGGCAGAGGCGCTCGGGGCCAATGCACTTGACCGCCAGGCGCATGAGGGTGCGGGGCAGGTGCCGGTTGTCCCCGATCATCTCCACGGTGAGGCGCTCGTCGGTCAGGGAGAGCTCCAGGAGACCGGGTTTGCGCCAGGGGCCCTGCCGCACGGTGGTGGACTGGCCGCTCCAGATGTGGATCATGTGGCGCAGGCCGGCGTCGACGACGGGCAGGGCCTCCTCCTCGGTGGCGTTGCTGTGCCCCGCCCCGGGGACGATGCCCAGCTCCAGCAGGCGGCGGGTCAGGGCCAGGGCGCCGGGCAGCTCCGGGGCAAAGGTGAGGATGCGGATCGCGTCGTGGAAGGCCAGGAGCTGCTCCACGCTGCCGTCGTCGGGCGTGCGCAGGTGGGCCGGATCCTGGGCCCCGGCCTGGGCCGGGCTGAAGTAGGGCCCCTCCACGTGGACGCCCAGCACCTGCGCGCCCTCCCGGGCCTGGGGATGCTTGCCCTCCATCCAGGCCCGGGCCATGGCCAGGCAGGCGACCAGGTCCTGGATGGGCGCGGTGGCGGTGGTGGCCAGCAGCCCGGTGACGCCTCGGCGCAAGTTCTCCTGGGTGATGGCGGTGAAGGCCTGGGGCGTGGGCTCGTTGAAGGTGTGGCCCAGGGCGCCGTGGGTGTGGATGTCGATGAGGCCCGGGCTGATCAGCCGGCCGCCCACGTCCACCCGAGGCATCTCCGGGGGCAGGGCCTCCTGGGGCGGCAGGTCCCGGATGGTGGCGCCCTGGATGACCAGGGCCCGGCCGGTGAGCACCCGGTCCGGCAGGATCACCCGGCCGTTGACCAGGGCGAAGGCGGGCG
>CAYQEB010000077.1:3803-7149 GCA_964416395.1 uncultured Caldilineaceae bacterium
TTCTCCGTGGGGTTCTCTGTGAGCTTCTCCAGCAGGTTGACGCTGAGGATGAGGGCCCGGGGCAGGTGGAAGGGGTCCTTCACCGGCAGGGCCACGGTCTCGGTGAAGGGGCGACCCTGGCGGTCCAGCTTCTGGGTCCACTCCCCGTACCCGGGCACGGGGAAATGGCGGAAGGCGTAGTCGTGGACCTTCTGGAGCCACTCCAGGGTCCAGGCCTCCTTGCTGACCGCATAGGCCAGGAGCAGGGCGTAGATGGCTTCGGTGTGGGGCCACCAGAGCTTGCTCTCCGCGAAGGGCCACCAGGGCTCGTCCCCGGCCGCGTCCACGGCCAGGAGCAGCCCGCCGCACTCCTGGTCCCAGCCCAGCTCCAGGTGCCAGCGGATGGCCTCCACCGCCTGGCGGATGCGGGCCTCCTCCCCCCAGTGCTGGTAGATGTGGATCATGAACCACATGGACTCGATGGCGTGGCCCGGGACGATGGCCCGGCCCATGGGCGTGTCCAGGAGCTGGCCGTCCAGGCCCACGTACTCGTAGAGGCGCCGCTGCTCCGGGCGCAGGAAGACGTCCATGACCTGGTCCGCGTGGTGGCGGCCCGCGGCCAGGATCCCTGGATCGTCCAGGAGCAGGCCCAGCTCGTGGAAAGCCAGGGCGAAGATCATGGAGACGGCGTGGGCCTGGACGCCCGGGGGCAGGGGGTAGGGGGCCGTGTTGTAGGAGCCGGGCTGGGCCAGGCGTTCCTGGACGTTGACGTAGGTCTCCAGGGCCAGGTCCATCACCTCGGCGTCCCCGGTGGCCCGGGCCAGCTCCGTCAGCCCGTAGATGGCGAAGCCGTCGGTGTAGATGCTGGTGGCGCCCTGGAGGGGACGCCCGGAGCGGTCCACCGCGAAGACCCAGCGGCCCAGCTCGTCTCGGCCGTAGCGGGCGGCGAACTGGTAGATGTGCTGGGCAGCCTTCAGCCACTCGGGCCGGGGCTCCACCCGGTTGTAGAGCGCGGCGAAGGTCCAGACCGCCCGCAGCTGGGACCAGAGGTACTTATCCGTGCTCAGCACCTCCCCCTGATCCGAGATGCAGGTGAGGATGCCGCCGTGGGAGCCGTCCAGGGCGTGGTCGGGCCAGAAGGGGATGACCCGGTCCAGCAGCTCGGCCCGGTAGATGGCCAGCAGGTCGACGAGACGGGCGTAGATCCGCATGGTGACCTCAGTTCTGGGCGCCGCTTGGGCTGGCGTCCTGGGGCTGGGTGGCCGGCCCGCCGATGCCCACCAGCTCCAGCTCCTGGGCCCGGTGGCAGCTGACGAAATGGCCCGGGGCGATCTCCTGCAGCTGGGGCGGCTCCTGGGAGCAGATGTCCACCGCGTGGGGGCAGCGGGGGTGGAAGTAGCAGCCGGAGGGCGGGTTGGCCGGGCTGGGCACGTCCCCTTCCAGGGGCGTCATGGCCGAGCGGATGCGGGGGTCTGGGATGGGCACCGCGGCCATGAGGGCGGCGGTGTAGGGGTGCCGGGGGGTGTAGAAGATGCGCTGGGTGGGCGCGGTCTCCACGATCTTGCCCACGTACATCACCGCCACCCGGTCACAGAAGTGCTTGACCACGCTCAGGTCGTGGGCCACGAAGAGGTAGGTCAGGTTCAGCTCCCGTTGCAGCTTCATCATCAGGTTCAGCACCTGGGCCTGGACCGAGACGTCCAGGGCGGAGACGGGTTCGTCCGCCACCACCAGCCGAGGGTTCAGGGCCAGGGCCCGGGCGATGACGATGCGCTGGCGCTGCCCGCCGCTGAAGGCGTGGGGATAGCGCTGCATGTACTCTCGGCGCAGGCCCACCAGCTCCAGGAGCTCCGCCACCCGGTCGGCCCGCCGCCGCCGGTCCCGCATGCCACCGATGACCAGCAGGGGCTCCCCCACGATGTCGAAGAGGGTCATGCGGGGGTTGAGGGAGGCGAAGGGGTCCTGGAAGATCATCTGCATCTCCCGGCGCAGGGGGCGCAGCTCCGCCTCGGGCAGGCTGGCCAGGTCCACCACCTCCCCGGAGCGGGTTCGGAAGAGGATCTGGCCGTCCGTGGGCTCCAGGGCCCGGAGGATGGCCCGGGCGGTGGTGGTCTTGCCGCAGCCGCTCTCCCCCACCAACCCCAGGGTCTCCCCTTCCTGGATGGCGAAGCTCACGTCGTCCACGGCCCGGACATGGCCCACCACCTTGCGGAAGAAGCCGGCTCGGATGGGGAAATACTTTTTCAGGTTCTTGACTTCCAGGAGTGGCTGGCTCATGGCTGGCGGGACGGTTCGGACGCGGTGGCCGCAGGAATGGCCGGGCCATCCTGGGCGGGGCTGTACAGGAAGCAGTGGACCGAGTGTTGGGCGTCGATGGCATGGCGCTGGGGGAAGCCCCGGTCGCAGACGTCGGGCATGGCCTCCCGGCAGCGGGGGTGGAAGGGGCAGCCCGGCGGCCGGTTGAAGGGATGGGGGATGGAGCCCTCGATGGTGGGCAGCAGGGTGTGGGAGGGGCTGTGGATGGACGGGATGGAGCGGAGCAAGGCCCGGGTGTAGGGGTGGTGGGGGTCGTGGAAGATCTGCTCCACCGGCCCGGCCTCCATGACCTGGCCCAGGTACATGACCACCACGTAGTCGGCCAGCTGGGCGATGACCCCCAGGTCGTGGGTGATGAAGATGATGGCCATGTTGTGCTGCTCCCGCAGGCGGCGGAGCAGGTTCAGGATCTGGGCCTGGGTGGTGACGTCGATGGCGGTGGTGGGCTCGTCCGCGATGAGCAGCCGGGGGTTGCAGGCCAGGGCCATGGCGATGATGGCCCGTTGGCGCAGGCCGCCGCTCAGCTCCCAGGAGTAGGCCCGCATGCGCCGTTCCGGGTCCGGGACGCCCACCTCGTCCAGGCGCTGGACGGCCATGCGCCAGGCCTCCTCCCGGCTCACGTCCTGGTGCAGGAGGATGGCCTCCAGGATCTGATCGCCGATGGTGTGCACCGGGCTGAAGGCGGCCATGGGCTCCTGGGGGATGAGGGCGATCTCCGCGCCCCGGATGGCCCGGATCCGCTTGCCCTTGGGGTCCAGCCGGGCCAGGTCCACCGGTTCCTCCTGGCCGCCGGCGCGGAAGAGGATGCTCCCGTCCACCAGTCGGCCCGGCTTCTCCACGATGCGCAGGATGGACTTGATGGTCACGCTCTTGCCGCAGCCGCTCTCCCCCACGATGCCCAGGATCTGGCCGGGGAGGACGTCGAAGTCCACGCCGTCCACCGCCCGGACCGTGCCTTCGTCCAGGAAGAAGTAGGTTTTCAGGTTGCGCACCGAGAGGAGCGGAGAGGAGTTGTCGGGTGTCATGGGAGGTTGGCGAGTTGGTGGATTGG
>CAYQEB010000077.1:7249-19374 GCA_964416395.1 uncultured Caldilineaceae bacterium
AGACGTGACCTGCGGGATTGGTCTGCCTGGCCGCTTACCGGTAGGGGTCCGCGGCGTCCCGCAGGCCGTCGCCCAGGATGTTCAGGGCCAGGACGGTGACGATCACGGCCAGGCCGGGCAGGAGCAGCCAGGGAGCCAGGGCAATGGACTGGAGGTTCTGGGCCTCCTGGAGAAGCACGCCCCAGCTGATGGCCGGGGGGCGCAGGCCCAGGCCCAGGAAACTGAGGAAGGTCTCGTTGATGATCATCACCGGGATGGCCAGGGTGCTGGCGGCGATGATGTGGCTGGTGAAGGCCGGCAGCATGTGGCGGAAGATGATGCGCATCTGCCCGCAGCCGCTCAGCCGGGCCGCCACCACGAAATCCTCCTCCCGCAAGGAAAGGAAGCGCCCCCGCACCTCCCGGCCCAGGGTGGTCCAGCCGATGAGGGAGAGGATCACGGTGATGGCGAAGTAGACCTGCTCCACGGACCAATCCCGGGGCATGGCCGCGGTGAGGGCCATCCAGATGGGGATGGGGGGCAGGGACTGGAGCAGCTCGATGGTGCGCTGGATGACCAGGTCCGCCAGGCCGCCGAAGTAGCCGGAGATGCCGCCCAGGAGGATGCCCAGGAAGATGCTCAGGAAGACGGAGACCAGGCCGATGGAGAGGGAGACCTGGGTGCCGTACATGAGCCGGGACCACTGATCCCGGCCCAGGCGGTCCGTGCCCAGCAGGTGGATGCTCCCTTCGTCCTCCGGGTTGACCACCCCCACCAGATGCCGTTGCGCCGGGATCAGCCCCAGGATCTTGTAGGGGTGGCCCGGCGCGAAGAAGCGCACCGGGATCTTCACGCTCTCGTCGATGGCCCACTCCATGCGCAGGGTCTCGGGGTTGCGCTGGCCCACCACGCCGAAGACGAAGGGGCGGAACCGGCCCTGGTCAAAGAGGTGGAGGCGTTGCACCGGGATGAAGGAGCCGGTGGCGTTGGTCTCGTTGGGGTCCTGGGTGCTGAAGAAGCCCGGGACCAGGGCCACGCTGGCCACCACCAGCAGGAGCAGCCCACTGATCAGGGCCAGGCGATGGCGTTTGAAGCGCCACCAGACCAGTTTCCAGTTGGGGGCCACGTAGAAGGCCTCGGCCTGGGAGTCGCCCAAGGTCTCGGGCTCCAGGGTCTGTAGACGTTCCACCTCAGGATTCCTCCATGCGGATGCGGGGGTCCAGCCAGGCCAGCAGGATGTCCGAGATCAGGGTGCCCAGGATGGCCAGGGAGCAGTAGATGAGCACGATGGCCCCGGCCAGGAACATGTCCTGGTTGGTCAGGGAGCGTAGGAGCATGGGGCCGATGGTGGGCAGGTTCAGCACGGTGGCCACGATGACGCTGCCGGAGAAGAGCAGGGGCAGGTACCAGCCGATGGTGCTGATCAGGGGATTCAGGGCCAGGCGCACCGGGTACTTGAGCACCAACTGCCACTCGGAGAGCCCCTTGGCCCGGGCCATCTCCACGTAGGGCTTGTGGAGCTCGTCCAGCAGGTTGGCCCGCATGACCCGGGCCAGGCGGGCGGTGCCGTCCATGCCCAGGATCACCGCGGGCAGCCAGAGGTGTTTCAGGAGATCCACCACCCGGCCCCAGCTCCAGGGCGCATCCACGTACTCCGCGGAGAAGAGGCCGGTGATGCTCACGCCGAAGTACTTGAAGGCCAGCCACATGAGCACCAGCGCGGTCATGAAGGTGGGGGTGGCCACCCCGATGTAGTTGAAAACCGTGAAGAAATAGTCCAGGAAGGAGTACTGGCGGGTGGCGGAAAGGATGCCGATGGGGATGGCCAGGGCCCAGGTGAAGCCGAAGGTGAAAAGCCCCAGCAGCAAGGTCAGGAGCAGCCGCTCTCGGATCAGCTCCGCGTTGGGCCGCTGCCAGTCCAAGCTGACCCCCAGATCCCCCTGCAGGATGCGGCTCACCCACTTGATGTACTGGACGTACATGGGCTGGTTCAGGCCGTAGAGCTCCCGCAGGGCCTCGATCTGGGCCTGGTCCATGGAGGAGCCGGAGGCGGCCAGCTCCGCGATGTAGCTGGTCACGAAGTCCCCCGGCGGGGCCTGGATGACCACGAAGGCGAAGATGGAGAAGAGAAAGAGCAGCAGGGGCAGCAGCAGGAGCCGCTTGATGATGTACTGGAGCATGGGCGATGCGTCCGGGAGTGCGGGCAGCTGAAGACAGGGCTCAGGGTGCGGAACACGGGATACGGCGGGGAGGACGGAAGCCGCTTCCGCCCTCCCCGGACAGATCTAGCGTTTGTAGAAGTACTGCTCCGGTCGGGTGTTGCCCGGCGTGCGGAGAGGCCAGTCGTTCCCTGCCGTCTCGGGCACGTTGCGCAGGTCCTTGTTGACCACGAGGACGCCCTGGATCATGGGGGTGAGGCCTACGGTGCCGATCTCCCACAGGTTGTCCACCCAGTGGCGGAAGAGCTCCTGGGCCAGCTCGATCTGGCGCTCCCGGCCCGAGATCTTGCCCTCGTCGATGATCTCCACCAGCTTCTTCACCTCCGGCGGCGGCTCCATGCCCTCCGCACCGTTGGTCTCGTACCACTTGCGGTAGAGGGGGCCGAAGGTCAGGGCCGGGTTGCTGCGGGGATCCATCTTGGGCTGGCCGCTGAAGGGGAAGCCCGTGGTGTCCTCGTTCCAGATCTCGATCATCAGGTCGTTGGTGTCCCGGAGCTGGAAGCCCAGGGCCCGCTCCCGCTCCTCCACATGGGCCCGGACGCCCACGTCCGCCCAGTTCTCCACCACGATCTGGCCCACGTCGGACCAGTTGGCGAAGGCCGGCACCACCTGGATCTCCAGGTCCAGCCGCTCGCCGTTGGGCAGGGTGCGGAAGCCCTCGTCGTCCCGTTCCGTCAGGCCGATGGCGTCCAGCATCTCGTTGGCCTTGTCCAGATCCCGCTCGGTGTACTTGAAGGCCCACTCATCCCCCGGGTAGTAGGGGTGGTTGGGCGCAGGCACGGGTTGCCGGGCCTGTCCCAGCCCCAGGAAGGCCAGCTCCTTGATGGCTTCCCGGTCGATGGCGTAGGAGAGGGCGATGCGGAAGTCCCGGTTGCGCAGGAGCTCGCCCACGTCCGGGTCCTTGGCCACGTAGGTCTGGTTGAACATGAGCACTGCGTCGGAGCCGCCGAAGGTGGGCCAGGTGACCACTCGGTAGCCGCCCTTCTCCTCGTTCTCCTTCAGCACCGGGTAGTTGTTCATGCTGATGTGCCGGCCCTGCATGTCGATCTCGCCGCCCACCGCGGCCAGGTTCAGGGCCTCCTTGTCCGCGAAGAAGGTGAAGCGCACCTCGTCGATGTAGGGGAGCTGGTTGCCCTCCGGGTCCACCGCGAAGTAGTAGGGGTTGCGCTTGATCACGAAGACCTGGTCCGAGACGGTGGAGCCGTCGGGCACCCAGGCCGCGGTGCTGGGCCGCTTGCCGCTCAGGTGGGGCAGGGCCTCCACCGCGAAGAGCTCTGTCCAGGTGTCGAAGCCCCGCTCCTTGACCTTGGCGTCCAGGGCGGCCTGGTCCGTGAAGGCGGGGTGGAACTGCTTCAGGTAGTGGGCGGGGACGAAAGCCAGGTTGTGGATGGACTTGTCCGCGCCGTCCTTGTTGGCCAGGTCCAGCAGGAAGGCCGTGTTGGGCTGCTTGAAGGTCCACTGGACCGTGTAGTCGTCCAGCTTCTCCACTGTGGCCACGGAGCCGTCCTGGTTCACCATCCAGAGGGGCACGGTGGGGGTCAACTCCTCGTTGAGGAGGATGTTCTCGTACCAGAACATGATGTCGTCCGCGGTGAAAGGCTCCCCGTCGGACCATTTCATGCCCTTGCGCAGGAAGACTTTCCAGACGGTGAAGTCGTCGTTGGACTCCCAGCCCTTGGCGATGTGGGGGATGACCTCGCCGCCGGTGGGGGAGAAGCGGACCAGGGCGTCGTAGACCACTCGGGTGTAGTTGTTGTGGTCCGATGGGCCCAGGAATCCCCGGCGCAGGGTGCCGCCGTACTGGCCGATCTCCTCCACCACATCCTCGACCAACGGCTCCTCGGGCAGGCGCTCGTCCACGGGGGGCAGCTCACCGGCCGCCACCAGCTCGGCCAGCATGGGCGCCTCCTTGTACTTGCTGGCGGGCATCTCCGCCGCGGGGGCCTCGGCCGCCGGCGCTTCCGCGGGCTGGGCCTCCTCCGCGGCCGGGGCCTCCTCTGCGGCCGGGGCTGCGGGCTGGGCCCCTGGGCTACAGGCGGAGAGAAGCAGGGCCAGGGCGATCAACAGGCTTGCAAATAGATGGAAACGGTGTTTGAAATGGGGCATGTTTGTTCCTCCTGCGGTGTTGGATGGGGCCAAGGGGGATCCGATTGCAGCTGGAGAGGGGGGAACAAAACACGGATCGGGGGCAGATGGATGGGCCAGGCATCACCGGCGGATCTCCTTCACATGCAGGGCCTCCTTTCCTGTGAAGAGCGGGGGCGGAGCAGCGACTCGCGGGAGCGTCCTGGCGTCAGGGGAGGGGATGCCGCGTTCCCAGGCTGGGGCGATGGACCATCCGGGGGAGGACGCCTCCAGTATATCCCAGCCCTGGCCCAGGGTCAAGCCCGTTTTCAGCAAAACCGGTTGTTTTTTCAGCAAAGCCGTGGTACTATTCTGAAAGAACTGAAAAAGACCGCTCGAACACCCGCTTTCCCCCGCATCTCCCCCCTGAAACGGGCCGCAGACCAGCTGCCTTTCTTGCAGGAGCACGCATGGCCGACATCGGACGTCGCCCCACCCTCGCGGACGTGGCCAAACAGGCCGGGGTCTCCCTGGCTTCCGCCTCCCGGGTGCTGAACAACACCGGCCCGGTGAGCGAACGCATGCGCAAACGGGTGGAGGCCTCCGCCGCGGCCCTGGGCTACGAGTACGTGCCCTCCCGGAGCGTCTCCCGTTCCGCCCACCCGGGCGCCGTGGCCGTCTTCATCGCCGACATCCGCAACCCCTTCTTTGCGGAGGTGCTCCTGGGCATCCAGGACGAGGCGGACGACGCCGGGCTGCACGTCCTGCTCTTCGTCACCATGGAGGATCCTTCCCGGGAGCAGCGAGCCCTGGCCAATCTGGCCGACCTGGCCGTGGACGGGGTCATCCTCTCCGGCTCCCGCCTCCCCTCCCCAGACCTGGTCCAGACCCAGCGCCGCCACGGTGTCCCCTACGTGCTGTTGAACCGCTGCATCCAGCACCCAGGCATCGCCTGCATCCTGGTGGACCTGGAGCGGATCGCCTATCGGGCCACCCAACACCTGCTGAACCTGGGCCACACCCGCATCGCCTACATCGCCGGCCCCAGCCGCTCCGAGTCCTCCCTGGTCCGACGGCGGGGCATCGAACGGGCCCTGGAGGAGAAGGGGTTGACCCTGGGGCCGGAGTGGGTCGTGGCCAGCTTCCCCAACATCGAGGGGGGCTTCCAGGCCATGAGCGCCCTCCTGGCCCAGCCCGAGGAGCAGCGGCCCACTGCGGTCATCGCCTACAACGACATGATGGCCCTGGGGGTCCTGGAGGCCATCCGCACCCACGGCCTGCAGGTTCCCCAGCACATCTCCGTGGTGGGTTTCGATGACATCGCGGTGGCGGCCCACACCAATCCCCCGTTGACCACCGTGGCCCAGCCCAAGTACAAGCTGGGGCAGTTGGCCGTGCGCACACTGCTCCAGATGCAGCAGCAGCAGACCGCCCCCGCGGAAGGCTACATCCTGCTGGAGAGCCCCCTCATCGTCCGGGAATCCACCGCCCGCTGCGTGGAGGGCTGACGAGACCGAGCATCCCCGAGCACCCACCGCCTCACAGGACCGAACCATGCCCAGCCACTCCGAACCCGCCACCCAACAGGCCCACCAGCTGGCCGCCGCGGTGGGCGCGCAGCTCTACCCCGCCTCGGTGATCAGTCGGGATGGGGCCCTCTTCTGCCTCCTGCGCCAGGGGCAGGAGAAGCACCTGGCCATCTTCAGCCCGGGGGAGCGCCTGCCTGTCGGGGGCTTCCACGGGGAGCCCCAGGGGACGCTCTCTGGCGGCTGGCGCTACTGGCGCTGCCCTCGGGACGCGACCAACGCCCGGGCTCTGCGCGGGGCCTTCCCCTGGTTGGCGCCCCAGCGGCTGGGCATCGCCCGCTCCGTGGGCTGCGGGGATCGCCTGGGCCTGGCCACGCCGGGCCACGTCCGCTCCGTGGCCAAAACCTTCCTGGATCCGAACACCGGCCAGGAGCGCCCGGGCATGAGGCCCATCTTCGCCCAGCAGTCCATCCGGGAGAACAGCCGCACCGGCCGCACCCCCCAGGAGGTCCTGGACGACGCCATGTGGGGGGTCTTCCAGGCCGGTTGGCGGCGGGGCTACGGCGCGGACGCGGATCACCTGAAAAGCCGGGAGGATGTGGACGCCACCCTGGCCGCGGGCTACACCTTTTTCACCGTGGACCCAGGGGAGCACGTGGACGGCCAGGCGGATCACCTGCGGGGGGCAGCCCTGCAGGAGCGGCTGGAGGCCCTGCCCTGGGACCTCCTGGAGGACAGCCTGGCCGATCTGCGCCGCCGCTACCTGGGCCACACCTTCCACCTGGGCTCCCTGGCCTTGACCTTCGACCCGGAGAGCCTGGCCGTGGCCGCGGTGAAGTACGGCCGGGCCGTGGCCCACACCGCGGCCCTCTACCGTCACCTGCTGGCCCAGGCCGGGCCAGAGGGCTTCGAGCTGGAGATGTCCGTGGACGAGACCGAGACCCCCACCCGTCACCTGGAGCACCTCTACATCGCCACGGAGCTGAAGCGGCTGGGGGTGCGCTGGGTGAGCCTAGCCCCGCGCTTCGTGGGCCGCTTCGAGAAGGGGGTGGACTACATGGGGGACGACGGCCGCACCAGCCCGGAGGCCCTGGCCCGCTTCCGCCAGGACCTGGCCGGCCACGTGGCCATCGCCCAGGCCCTGGGCCCGTACAAGCTCAGCCTCCATTCCGGGTCGGACAAGTTCAGCATCTACCCCATCGTCGCCCAGGAGGCCGGCTCCCTGGTCCATCTGAAGACCGCGGGCACCAGCTATCTGGAGGCCCTGCGAGCCGTGGCCCAGGTGGCGCCGGAGCTCTTCCGGGCCATCTACGCCTTCGCCCGGGAGCGCTACCCGGAGGACCGGGCCACCTACCACGTCTCCGCGCAGGTGGCCCGCATGCCGGACCCGGCGACCATCCCCGACGGGGAGCTGCCCGGGGTGCTGGATCAGTTCGACGCCCGCCAGGCCCTCCACGTGACCTTCGGCTCGGTGCTCAACGCCCGGGGCCCCGACGGCAGCCTCCGCTTCAAGCCGGCCCTGCTGGCCATCCTGGACCGTCACGAGGAGGAGCACTACGCGGCCCTGGAACGTCACTTCGACCGGCACCTGGGGCCGTTTGTGGGGTGAAGCCTGGGGTGACCGTGGGGGACGCCCCGGCCAGAGGGGCCACAGGAGGCAGCGAGACCCGCACGGTCCACCGCTTCCTCAACCTGTCTCGTCCCCCTCCCGCCAACTTCCAACTCCTAAATCCCAACTCCCAACTCCCATTCACTGCCATGTCAGATCCACAACAATTTTCCCAACAACTTTTCGATGTCCGGGACAAAGTGGTCATCGTCACTGGCGGCACAGGCGTGCTGGGCGGCGCCATGGCCCGAGGACTGGCCGCTGCCGGGGCCCGAGTGGGCATCCTGGGCCGGCGGGCGCAGCGGGCCCAGGACGTGGCCCAGGCCATCGTCCAGGAGGGCGGGCAGGCCCTGGCCGTGCCCGGGGACGTGCTGGTCCAGGAGCAGCTGGAGCAGGTCCGAGACCAGGTGCTGGCCCGCTGGGGCCGTATCGATGGGCTGGTCAACGCGGCCGGGGGCAACCTGCCCGGGGCCACCCTCTCCCCGGATCGCACCGTCTTCGACCTCTCCCAGGAGGCCCTGCGCCAGGTGGTGGACCTGAACCTGCTGGGGACTATCCTGCCCAGCCAGGTCTTCGGTGCGGTGATGGCCGAGCAGGGCGCGGGCAGCGTGGTGAACATCTCCTCCATGGCGGCCCAGCGGGCCATCACCCGGGTGGCGGGCTACTCCGCGGCCAAGGCGGCGGTGGACAACTTCACCCGCTGGCTGGCCACCGAGTTCGCCCGCAAGTTCGGGGACGGGCTGCGGGTCAACGCCATCGCGCCGGGCTTCTTCATCGGCGAGCAGAACCGCCGCCTCCTCCTCAACGAGGATGGCTCCCTCACCGAGCGGGGCCGGACCATCATCCAGCACACCCCCATGGGCCGCTTCGGGGAGCCGGACGAGCTGGTGGGCGCCCTCCTCTGGCTGATGAGCGACGCCTCCCGCTTCGTCACCGGCGTGGTGGTGCCGGTGGACGGGGGCTTCTCGGCCTTCAGCGGGGTGTGATGGCTGGGAGGTGTGACGGTCGGGCATCCGGGCCCGAAAACCGGTTGAAAAACAGGGCGGGATGACCGGATGGCCAGGCGAAAGGACAATCGCCCGAGCCCAATCAACGAATCAGCCCATCGAGAATCAACTCATCGAGAATCAACCCATCGACCGTTCAATTCCCCTCCACTCTCCGTTTCAAAAATCCCCCTCGCCCCTCTCTTGTGCTACACTATGAGCCATGGACAGCGCCTCCCATGACCCGGCCGCCGCCGGGCCCGCCCTCCCGGATCCGGTGACCACGGATCTGGCCATCGTCATCGTCTCCTGGAACGTGTGGGACCTGCTCCGGGCCTGCCTGCACTCCATCGAACAGGAGAGCCAGGCCACAGAGGATCCCCGGGTGCGCCGTTTCGGCCCCCAGGGCCAGGCCACCCTCCAAGTCCTGGTGGTGGACAACGCCAGCCAGGACCACACCCGGGATCTCCTGCCCAAGCTCTTCCCCTGGGTGGGCTTCCTGCCCCAGGAGCGCAACCTGGGCTTCACCGCGGCCAACAACCGGGCCTTGCGGGCCCTGGGCTTCGGGGATCGAGGGACCTCACCCCTCCCAGCCTCACCCCTCCCCCGGCTCGCGGAGCTCGCCACCCCCTCCCCTCTCCACTCGTGGAGAGGGGAGGGGGAAAGCCACGCCAGTGGCTGGGGGAGGGGTGAGGTCAGGAAAGGTGAGGCCCCGGATCTCGTCCTCTTCCTGAACCCGGACACGGAGCTCCTGCCCGGCAGCCTGTGGACCCTCTACCAGGCCATGGCCCAGGACGAGGGCATCGGAGTGGTGGGGCCCCAGCTCCGCTACGGGGATGGACGCGTGCAGAGCAGCCGACGGCGCTTCCCCACCCGGCTCACCGGCTTCTTCGAGAGCACCTGGCTGGGCCGCCGCTGGCCGGACAACCCCTGGCGTCGCCGCTACCACCTGGCCGACTGGCCCGCCACCTTCCGCCAGGACGTGGACTGGCTGGTGGGGGCGGCCTTCCTGGTGCGGGGGGCGGCCCTGGCCCAGGTGGGCCTCTTTGACGAGGGCTTCTTCATGTACAGCGAGGAGCTGGATCTCTGCCGGCGCATCAAGGCGGCGGGCTGGCGGGTGGTCTACGAACCGGCCGCGGTGGTGATCCACTACGAGGGGCGAAGCAGCGAGCAGGCCGTGGCCGCCCGGGATCGCCACTTCCACAGCAGCAAGGTCCGCTACTACCGCAAGGTCTTCGGCCCGGCCTGGGCCGAGCTCCTGCGTCGCTACCTGCTCCTGGAGTTTCGCCTCCAGATCCTGCTGGAAGGGGCCAAGCTGCTCCTGGGCCACAAGCGCTCCCTGCGCCGGGCCCGGATCCAGGCCTACCGAGAGGTGCTGGCCAGCCGTCTTCAGCCGGAAGCGTGAACGGATGGCTCGATGACGGGACGCGCGAACGCCGGCAGGGCGATCTGGCCCCGATCGACCGCCCAATCCACCCAATTACCCAACCGGCCAATCGCCTCAATTCACTTCCGACCCATCATTTCCGATCCATACCGAACGAGGATCCGCCATGGCTCGATTCAACACCAAACCGGTCAGCGGCACCCGGGACTTCCTGCCCCTGGACGTCCAGCGGCGCAACTACGTCATCCGCATCGTGGAGGGGGTCTACCAGCGCTACGGCTTCGAGCCCCTGGAGACCCCGGCCATGGAGCGGCTGGAGACGCTGCTGGGCAAGTACGGGGAGGAGGGCGACAAGCTCATCTTCCGGGTGATGAAGCGGGGGGAGAAGCTTCAGCGCATCCTGGCCAACCAGCCCACGGAGAACAACCTGGCCGATGCCGGTCTGCGCTACGACCTGACCGTGCCCCTGGCCCGGGTGGTGGCCGAGCACCGGAATCGGCTGCCCCGCTTCTTCAAACGCTACCAGATCCAGCCCGTCTGGCGGGCGGATCGGCCGGCCAAAGGGCGCTACCGGGAGTTCTACCAGTGCGACGCGGACATCGTGGGCTCCCGCAGCCCCTTGGTGGAGGCGGAGGTGCTCAACGCTGCCGGGGAGATCTTCCACGAGCTGGGCTTCGACCAGCCGGAGGACTTCGTCATGCGCCTGAACCATCGGGCCATCCTGCGGGGGCTCATGGAGGTGACTGGGGTGCCGGATGGGCTGGAAGGCGAGGCCCTGGTGGCCATCGACAAGATGGACAAGATCGGCCTGGAGGGGGTGCGGCGGGAGCTGGCCCAGCGGGGCATCCCTGCGGAAGCGGGGGAGAAACTGCTGGGGATCATGGCGGAGGCGCCCCAGGACGTGGAGGCCTGCCTGGCCTGGCTCCAGGAGCAGCTGGCCCCGTCGGAGGTGGGCCGCCAGGCCGTGGAGGAGCTGATCCAGGTGGTCCACTACGCGGCTCTGGGGCCGGTGGCGCCTCACCTGAAGGTGGACCCCTACCTGGCCCGGGGGCTGAGCTACTACACCGGCGCCATCTTTGAGGTGGAGTTCCCGGGCCTGAGCGGCTCCGGCGGCGGTGGCGGACGGTACGACGAGCTGGTGGGCATGTTCAGCAACCAGACCATCCCCGCCTGCGGTTTCAGCCTGGGCCTGGAGCGGGTCCTGCTGGTCATGGCCGAGCGGGAGATGTTCCCGGACCAGCTCCAGGGGCAGCCCCAGGTGCTGGTCACCCAGTTCGACCAGGAGCGCATCCCCCACAGCATGGGGCTGGCCCATCGCCTGCGGGAGGCCGGCTTCCGGGTGGACCTCTACCCGGCCCTGGATCGCTACGGGCGGCAGTTCAAGTACGCGGACGAGCGGGGCATCCGCTACGCGCTGCTCCTGGGCCCCCAGGAGCAGGAAAAGGGCGTGGTGGCCGTGAAGGATCTGGTCAGCGGGGAGCAGGTGGAGGTGCCAATGGAGGAGCTGGAGGAGTGGCTGGCCGTGCGGGTGTGAGGGAGGGCCAGCCGATTCAATGGCCGGGTGTCAACAGCCGGATGGGCGCTACATCTCTTCGTCCCGGAAGCTTCCGGCCATCCTTCCCACCGCTTCGTAGGCCGCCAGCTCTTCGGCCAGCTCCTGCCCGCTGATCTTCCCCTGGGCGAAGCGGCGACGGGCCAGCCAGCCTCGCAGGGCCAGCCCCGTCCGAACCAGCCCCCGTAGTCCCCAAACGAAGCCCCGGGGATAGCGCTTTCGGTGCTTGGCGTAGAAGCGGAAGCGGCTTCGCCACAGGCGGCGGAAGCTGGTCCAGGGGATCTGCCGGCTGCTCTGGCCTTCGTGGTGGATCACCCGGGCCCCGGGCAGGGCGTGGACCGTCCACCCCGCCTCTCCCAGGCGCAGACACCAGTCCATCTCCTCGCAGTACATGAAATAGCCCTCGTCCAGGAGCCCCACCTGGTGGATGGCCTCTGCCCGCACCATCAGCGCCGCGCCCAGAACGAAATCCACCGGGAAAGGCTCCTGGCCTTCCCAGAGCCGCCGGGGGTAGCGGCCGTTCAGGCGGCTGTCCAGCAGGCGGGGGAGCAGACGGCGCAGGCCCGGCGCTTGGTCCCAGGGCAGAAGGTCCAGGGCCACCTGCATCAACCCAGGGAAGCGGAAAGCCCCGTGCTGGAAGCGGCCGTCCCCGTAGCGGAGATGGGCCCCACACGCCCCTGCCCGGGGGTGATCCCGTAGGAAGGCGGCCATCCGACCCAGGGCGTCATCCACCAGCTCGGTGTCCGGGTTGAGAAGGAGGACGAGATCGGGGGCCTCGCCTTTCCTGACCTCACCCCTCCCCC
>CAYQEB010000078.1:0-19101 GCA_964416395.1 uncultured Caldilineaceae bacterium
GCCTGGCCTTCCTGTCCCGGCAGGGGAGCTGAGTCGGGCTGCCTGTTCCGTTTGCTCCCTCCTCTCACCGGGAGTATAATGGGGCGCGGCGCGGCCAGGCGGAGGGGGATGGAACGCCCCAGCTTTCTGCCCGGCCCTCCCCAGATCTACGACCCGACAAAGCCACATGGAGTCCATTCATGGCCAAAAGCAACTCAAAGGGCAGTTCCAAGGGTAGTTCCAAAGGCAGCAAGCGGCGGGGCAGCCGCAAACGCCAGAGCGTGAGCCGGGCGCGCCCCCGCAGCTACAGCGAGATGTTCCAGGGGGCAGAGGCCCGCCAGGCGCCCCCTCCTGTGGAGGTGGCTTCTGCCAAGGCGAAAGAGCGCAAGGCCAGGGAAGAGCGTCACGTGGTGGCCTCCCGAGCGGCCCTAAAGGGCAGCGAGACTGTGGTCTGGGATCAGGAGTACAGCTCCGTCTTCAAGGACCTGCGCTACCTGTTGGCCGTCTCGGCCGGCCTCTTTCTCCTGGAGATCGTCATCGGTTTTCTGTTCTAGCGTTGACTTCGGGAGGGGTTCTGGCTAGGCCGGGGAGACCTGCCGCCGGGGCCGGACGAGCAGGGCCTGGATGCTGCCGTGGAGCAGCCAGCAGAGCCAGAAGTTGCGGGTGTAGAAGAAGAGGATGGACGTGGTGAGCAGGATCAGCCCGTCCATGAGGCGGCGGGCCGTCTGGCGGTGTAGGCTGACCAGGCCGGGCAGAGCCAGGAGAGCGGCGATCCAGACGGCCCAATAGGCGGGCACATCTGGCGGCTGGGGCAGGGCCAAGAGAATCTCCCAGACCGCGCCCCGAAGGAAGGCCCAGTGGAACTCCAGCGCGCCGGCCTGGATCCAGGGCGTGATGGCGGGCCCGAAGATGGCGGAGCCCTCCTCCCTGTCCTCGCTCTTTCCCTCCTGCCCGTGAAAGGCGGCCCGGATCAGCACCAGCAGCACCAGGACCGCCACCACGATCCCCAGCCCAAGCCCCAATCCAGCCACCCAGTCCACCTGGCTCAGCCCCATGAGCCGAGGTGAAAGCCCACCGGCCAACAGCCCCAGATAGGGGATCAACACCCAGCGCAACAGGCGGATCTGTTCCCGTCGGCGGGGAGCGAAGGTGGGCTGGAGCAGGTGCAGGATGGCCGCCGCCAGGAAGCTGAGCAGCAGCCAGTAACCGGGGCGCTCCCAGTGCAGTTGTTGAAGGATCCAACGAACTTCCATACGCGTTCACCCTGGCTCGTCTCGCCTTGGCTCATAGGCGAGATGGGCGTTCATTCTTGACCCGAGAGGCCCCTGTGTCCCTGCGACGGCTGCTCTTCTGGCTGGTCCTGCTCAGCCTGCTCGTCATCCTGCGCCCAGGCTTCGTCTGGCAGGAGGTGAAGCGCATCCGCGCCCAGTGGGACACCATCCTGCGCCTGCTGGTCCTGGTGGTGGGGGCCTATCTGCTCTACGGCCTCTACACCATCTGGGCCAACGGCGGGCTTGGGTAGCCTCGGCGGCTGTTCGGGCTAGGAAGCGGCCGGGGCGGCCGTCTCCAGGGCTTTGAGCGCGGCGGGAACGCTCTTCTTGGGGGAGATCTTGTACTGGGCGTCCACGATGCGGCCCTCCTCGTCGATGACGAACTGGCTGCGGATGATGCCCATGTATTTGCGGCCGTACATGGACTTCTCGCCCCAGACCCCGTACAGCTCCGCGATGTGGTGGTCCGGGTCTACCAGCAGGGTGAAGGGCAGGTCGTACTTGCTCTTGAACTTCTGGTGGGAGCCCACGTCGTCCGGGCTCACCCCCAGGACCACCGCGTTCTTCTCGGTGATCTCCGGGTAGTGGTCCCGGAAGCTGCAGGCCTGGGTGGTGCAGCCGGGTGTGTTGTCCTTGGGATAGAAGTAGAGGACCACCCGCTTGCCGCGGAAATCGGAGAGCCGCACCTTCTCGCCGCTGTCGGTCAGGGCCTCGAAATCGGGGGCCATGTCTCCAGGTTTCAGCTTGTTCATCTTCCTGCGCTCCTCTCTGTGGAATCCTCTCTGTGGAATTCTCTCTGTGAAATTTTCTCTGTGAATTCTCTTGGGGCCGGGGAAGGGCGGGCTCTCGGCGGGAAATGGCCAGAGGCACACCTCCCAGCGGGCTCTCCAGTGGGCTCTATGGTATCACGGAAGGGGGCAGATGGATAAATCAATGGCGGAATTGCTGGGCAGCCTCCGGCAGTGGGCGCGGATCCTGTTTCTGGGCGGGATCTTCCTGCTCTGGCTGGCCTTGGGGGCAGGGCTGGGCCAGGGATCGGCCCTCCAGGCCGCGCCGCCCGGGGATGGCCGCATTCAACCTCGCCTAGCCCAGGTGCTGGCCGAAAGCCAGGGGCCGGTCTCCTTCCTGGTCGTCCTGGCGGAGCAGCCTCAGCCCGCCGCCTACCTGGAGTCGATGGGCCTTTCCCGCGCCGGCAAGGAGATCCGGGGACGGGCCCTCTACCGCTACCTCACCCGCTACGCCCTGACGCGACAGAGCTCCCTCCGGGCCTGGTTGATGGCCCGCGGCGTCACTTTCCGCCCGTTTTACCTGGTGAACGCCTTGGAGGTGCAAGGGGACGCCCAGCTGGCCCGGGCTCTGGCTGCCCGTCCCGAAGTGGACCGCCTGGTGGCCAACCCCCGGGTGGTCCTGGAGCCCCCTCCGGCAGAGATGCGCCCCCTGGCGAGCTGGCCCCAGGCCCTTCAAGACCAGGCCACCGTGCCCCTGCCCTACGGCATCGAGTTCACCCGGGCGCCGGAGGTCTGGGCCCTGGGCTACCGGGGTCAGGGGATCGTGGTGGCCAGCCAGGACACCGGGGTGTTCTGGGAGCATCCTGCCCTGAAGCTTCGCTACCGGGGCTGGGATCCGGTCGCGGGCCAGGCGGATCACGTGTACAACTGGTTCGATGCCTGGGGCTCCCAGGGGCGGGCAGGATGCGATCCGGACCCACAGGTCCCCTGCGACGACAACGGCCACGGCACCCACACGGTGGGCACCATGCTGGGCCGGGATCCCGCCGGGGCCGGGGGCGAGGCGATCGTGGGCATGGCGCCGGAGGCCCAGTGGATGGGCTGCCGCAACATGCTGGCCGGGGCGGGCACCCCGGCCAGCTACCTGGCCTGTTTCCAGTTCTTCCTGGCCCCATATCCTCAGAACGGGGACCCTTTCCAGGACGGCAGGCCGGAGCTGGCGCCCCACATCATCAACAACTCCTGGTACTGTCCGCCTTCCGAGGGCTGCGACCTGGCCTCCCTGGCTCAGGCCACGGCCGCCGCGGCCGCGGCGGGTCAGCTGGTGGTGGCCTCGGCCGGGAACGCGGGGCCCAGCTGCTCCACGGTCCGGCACCCCATCTCCGTCTACGGGGACGTCTTCAGCGTGGGGGCCCACGACGCCAACGGAGTGATCGCCTCTTTCAGCAGCCGGGGGCCGGTGACGGCGGATGGCTCCGGGCGGCTGAAGCCGGAGATCAGCGCGCCGGGGGTGGGGGTCCTCTCCGCCTACACCGATGGGGGGTACGCCTACCTGTCCGGGACGAGCATGGCCTCGCCCCACGTGGCCGGCGCGGTGGCCCTGCTCTGGTCCGCGGCCCCTCATCTCATCGGTCAGCTGGAGGAGACCCGTCGCATCCTGGAGATCACTGCTCAGCCGGCGCCGGCCAACCAGTGCGGCGAGGGCAGTCAGCCTGTGACCCCCAACAACACCTACGGCTACGGTCGCTTGGATGTGGCCCGGGCCGTGGCCTACGCGCTCTCGCCCTACCGGATGTATTTCCCCTGGGTGGCTGTCGAGAAAGGAAGCCCATGAGCCTTTTCCCCCGAGATCCAGCGCAAGCCCCTACCCGTCCACTGAACGGATCCCCCGGCCGGGGCCCCAGGCCAGCTGGGAATCCGGTGGTGCTGGTCCACGGATACCAGGACACGGCCGCGGTCTTCCAGCCCCTGGAGCGTTTCCTGGCTCGATCCGGCTTCCAGATCCACCCGGTGACCCTGCGGCCCAGCAACGGCGCCGCGCCCCTGGACGCACTGGCTCGGCAGCTGGCCGATCACCTGGTCCGACTCTTCCAGCCAGGGACGCGCTTCGATCTGGTGGGGTTCAGCATGGGTGGGGTGGTGGGGCGCTACTACCTGCAGCGGCTGGGGGGCGTGGCGCGGGTGGAGCGTTTCATCACCCTGGGGGCGCCCCATCGCGGAACCTGGTGGGCCTTCGGCAGCCGGCGTCCAGGGGTGTTGCAGATGCGGCCAGGCAGCCCCTTCCTGGTGGATCTGGAGCGGGATCTGCACCTGCTGGAGCGGGTGAACTTCACCTCCCTCTGGACCCCCTTCGACCTGATGATCGTCCCGGCCCGCAGCTCGGTGCTGCCTGTGGGACAGGAAGAGCGGTTGCTGCTGCCCTACCACAAGGCCCTGGTGACCAGCCGTCGGGCTCTGGCCCGGGTGGCCCAGCTTCTGGCGCAGCCGGTTCAGGCCCGGGACGCGTCGGCGGGCTGAGGGGATGGGCTCCGGCTCAGCCTTGGGGAGACGGCGCGGGGCGGGCTGTTTCCGGGCGGGGCGGCTGAGGCACCCGACGGTGGCGGGCGATGGCCTCCTCCAACTGCTGATCCAGGCCGGTGCTCTCCGGGGCTAGGCGTTCGATCTGCTTCAACAGGACGACGGCCTGGCGGCGCAGCTCCTGGTCCAGGCGCTGGAAGGTCTCATCGTCCACCTTGCCCATCCGGTGGTCGAACTCCAGCTCCTTGATGGAGCGCAGGAGCGCGTCCTTGCGGGCCAGCAGATCAGCCAAAGGGTCATCCTCGTCCACCTGCAGGCTCTCCGACGGCCGCAGCAGGGGCCAGATCACGTAGCCCACCGCCAACACCGAGACGATTGTCGCCAGCAGCAAAGTTAACCAGAGCAAAACGGTTCCTCGTTTTCTTGGCCAGGCAGGCCAGCTTCGTGTACAGGGCTCATGCCGGTGCGCCCACCGAGGCCCGGCTGACCGTAGCCACCCGGCTTCGGCGTTGGGGATGGGGCCAGGCGGCCAGCAGGGTGCCCAGGGCCAGGACCAGGCCCCCGATCCACATCCACATGGTCAGCGGGTTGACATAAACCGTGATGGTGACGGTCTTCCCGCCGCCTTCCCAGCCGTTGAGCACCACGTAGACATCCTCGGTGGGGCGCATCTGCAGGCCCACTTCGCTGGTGGGCTGGTCGGGCGCCTTGTCGTAGAGGTTGCGTTTGGGCACCAGCACGCTCAGCGGCTTGCCGCTCTTGGCGTCCCTCACCTGGATGTGGGCGCCGATCTCGGTGAAGTTGGGCCCGCGCTGCTCCACCAGCTGCTGGTAGGTGAGGGTGTAGCCGGCCAGCTCCACGCTCTCCCCGGGGGCCAGGGTCACGTTGGTGGTGGACTGGTAGAACTCGTTGCCGATGATGGCCACCCCGATGAGGACAATGCCCAGGTGGACGATGTAGCCGCCGTAGCGCCGTCCGTTGCGGCGGATCAGGCTGGCCATGGCCAGGAGAGGGTTTTCCCCGCTGATGGCTCGCCGGGCCTGGACACCCCGGACGAACTCCTGCACGATGGTGGCCGTGACGAAGGCGATGATGGCCAGGCCGAGGATGGCGTAGGGGCTGCTAGGCGCGGTCACCGCGACCAGGCCGCCCAGGACCGCCCCGACCAGGAGAGGCCAGGTGAACTGGCGTCGAGCCGCTTCCAGGCTGGTCCGCCGCCAGCCCAGGAGGGGACCGATGCCCATGAGCAGCAGCAGGAGCAGGAAGAGGGGGCCGTTCACCTTGTTGAAGAAGGGGGCGGCCACGCTGATGCGGCTGCCGGTGATGATCTCGCTGAACATGGGGAAGAAGGTGCCCCAGAGGGTGGCGAAGGCCAGGCCCGTGAAAAGCCAGTTGTTGGCCAGGAAGGCGGCCTCCCGGCTGGCCATGGAATCGATCTCCGTCTCGCCCTGGAGCAGGGGGAGCCGGTCAAAGAGCAGCCAGAGGAAGCCGAAGACCACCAGGATCAGGAACCCCAGGAAGAAGGGCCCGATGTTGCTGAGAGCGAAGCTGTGGACGCTCTCCAGGATGCCGCTGCGGGTGGTGAAGGTGCCCAGGATCACCAGGAAGTAGGTGAGCCAGATGAGGACCACGTTCCAGATCTTCAGGATGCCCCGCTGCTCCTGGATGATGATGCTGTGCAGGAAGGCGGTGCCGGTGAGCCAGGGCAGAAAGCTGGCGTTCTCCACCGGGTCCCAGGCCCAGTAGCCGCCCCACCCCAGCTCCATGTAGGCCCACTGGCTGCCCATGATGATCCCGATGGAGAGGAAGAGCCAGGGGATCAGGGTCCAGCGCCGCACGGTGCGCACCCACTCTCGGCCCAGCTTGCGGCTGAGCAGGGCCCCCACCGCAAAGGCGAAGGGAATGGCCAGGCCCACGTAGCCCAGGTAGAGCATGACCGGGTGGATGACCATCCAGTAGTTCTGGAGCAAGGGGTTCAGGCCCCGGCCATCGGGGGGGACGAAACTCACCTGCTCAAAAGGGTTGGCCGCGAAGACCAGCAGGCCCAGAAAGAAGGTGCTGGTGACCAGGAGCATGCTGTTCACGTAGGGCATGAGGGCCTGCTGGCGTCGACGGAAGCGGTAGGCCACCACCGCGCTGTAGCCGCTGAGCAGCAGGGCCCAGAAGAGCAGGCTGCCGGCCTGGCCACCCCACAGGGCCGCGAACTTGTAGAAGGTGGGCAGGGAGCGCTCCGAGTGGTTCCAGACGTATTTCAGCTGGAACTGGTCCGCGAGGAGGCCATACCAGAGGATGATCGCCGCCATGCCCACCAGGGCCGCCACTGCGTACACCGCATGGAAGCTGCTGGCCACCAGGGTGGGATCCCGGCGGCGGCCGCCCAGGTAGCCTACGATGACACCGTAGGCGGCGATGACCAGGGCGGTGACGAGGATGAGATTGCCGACATGGAAGATCATGGTGGGTTTCTCGCAGGTGAATGAAAACAGCTAGGGTTGGGGACGGATCCTGGCCAGCTGCTGCTGGAGCACAGGCTCGGTCAGGGGCCCGATGACCACGTCCACGATCTGGCCCTGGGGATCGATGAAGAAGGTCTCGGGCACCCCTTTGATGCCGTAGCGGCGGGCGATCTCGCTCTTCAAATCCGGTCCGTTGGGATAGGTGACGTCGAACTCGGCCAGGTAGGCTTTGGCGTTGGGCTCCTGGTCCAGGTAGTCCAGCCCGATGAAGACGATGCCGTTCTCCTTTTCCCGTCGCCAGGTCTGCTCCAGGATGGGCGCCTCGTCCCGGCACGGCCCACACCAGCTAGCCCAGAAGTTGAGCACCACGCCCTTGCCCCGCAGATCCTCCAGGCGGATGGTCTCCCCCTGGAAGGTGGTGAACTGGAAGGGTGGAGCCATGCCCGAGGCCCGGTTGGCGGAGCGTTTGCTGCGCATCAGCCCCAGGGTCAAGAAGGCGACGAAGAGGAGCAGGACAGCGATGATGGCGAAGCGCCATAGGGCCACCTGGCGAGAGTTCGCCGGGGCCGGGGCTTCTTCCGGGGCGGACGGCTGATCGGGGGCGGTGTATGGGGACTCAGCCATAGCGTCTCAGCTCCTCTTCCAGTTTCCGCTCGTATTCGTCCAGGGCCTGGCCGGGTTCGCCTGTCTCTCTCGGCGGCTCGGCCGGCCTGGGGGACACGGTGGCCAAGGCCGGCTGGGGCCGCACCATCCGGCGGATGCGGAAGAAGAGGAAGACCGCGCCGGCCATCAGGGCCAGGAAGGGCAGGACCCAGGCCAGGAGGTTGAAGCCCTCTTTGGGCGGTTCGCCCAGAACTTGAGGGCCGTACTGTTCCACGAAATAGGCCTTGATGCTCTCGCTGTCCTGGCCTTCTTCCAGCTTGATGCGGATCACATCCCGCATCTGCTCGCAGGCTTTGAGCTCGCAGGCGTCCAGGCGCACGCCGGAGCAGAGGGGGCACCAGAGCTGCTTGGCCACCTCGTTGACGTCGTTGGGCGTCACCGGGCCAGGGGCCGCGGCGCTGGGAGGCTGCTCCTGGGCCAGGCTGGGCCGAGCCATTATGGCCCCCAGGAAGAGGGCGGTCAACAGCAGGAAGGGCCCTAGGTGGCGCAGGCCAAATCCTGGGTAACGCGATTTTTTGGAATCCCTGCCGGAGTTGTTGTGGGTGAACATGGCTGCCTTTACTGGATGTTCCCTGCTGAGGTGGCCCAAAGCCGGGTGGGCGCCGAGGATTGAGCCTGAGACACGCAAGAATAAAGGCTGCACCCTTCAGGGTACAGCGTAATTTGAACTGCAATGTTATTCGGATTACAATTAGCAGTAGGTTCAAGTGACGGTAGGCTCCAGCCGGCTGCCCACTTGGTTGAACCTCTTTCACACCTCGCTCTTCTGAAGCAGGCGTTCCAGTCGATAGACATTGACCGGCGTTCTGCGTCCCTTGACCACCCGCTGACCCAGGGGGGTCATCTCCACAAAACCCGGGGGCAATAGACGATAGGTGCTTTCGCTGATGACAACGGTATTCGCCTCGGCCTCTTCCTGCAGTCGCTTCGCCAAATTGACCGTGTCCCCGATGGCTGTGTAGTTCATCAGCTGCTGGGTGCCGATGTTTCCCACCACGGTTTCGCCTGTGTGGATGCCCACCCGGATGCTCAGGGATGGCGTGTGGTCTCGGTTCAGCTGGACCACCTTGTCCCGGATGGCCAGGCCGGTGCGCACCGCCCGCAGCGCGTGATCCTCCTGGGCGAAGGGGACGTTGAAGAGGGCCATGGCGCCGTCGCCCACGAACTTGTCGATGACCCCGTTCTCTTCCAGGATGGCGTCGGCCACAATGGCCAGGTGCTGGTTCAGGATGTGCACCGTGGCGTCGGGCTCTAGCCGATGCGCCATGGAAGTGAAATCGCAAAAATCCATGAAAAGGACCGTTGTTATCTGACGTTCGCCCCCTAAACTGGGAAGAGACGGGCTCGCCAACAGCTGCTCCACCACCGGCTGCGCCAGATAGCGATTGAAGAGAGTGCGCAGCTTGTCATGGGCGATCTGCAACTCCCTCTGCAGGATCACGTTTTCTCGGCGGAGGCGGCTTTTCTCCAGGGCCTGTCGGATTCGGATCCGGATCTGCTTCAGCTTGAACGGCTTGTTCACAAAGTCATCAGCGCCCTTCAGCATGGCCTGGATCACCAGGTCCTCGGACGAAAGAGCGCTGACCATGATGACGCCGGTCACCGGATCCGTCTTGCGAATCTCCTCCAGAACCGCGATGCCGTCGAGTTCGGGCATCACCACATCCAGGAGCACCAACGCAACCGGTTCCGCTTTCAGCCGTTCCAGTGCCTCCCGGCCATTCCGGGCCAACGAGATGGTGTAGCCATCCGCCTGCAGAATTTTCTTGAGAAGTTGCAGGGTGTCCGGCTCATCGTCGACAAGCAGGATATGGGGGGTGGGGGATTCCAGGGAGTTGGTGGCCACGGTGGATCGGTGCGCTGCTGGATTGCAAAAGCCTGAACAGTGAGGCCAGAAAAAACAGGCCAGTTCTTTACCGCTTTAAAAACGCTTTAAAACAACGGTTGCTGGATCGATTATAGCATAGAGTCATCATCGTGCAGAAACTTGACCTGGGAAATTGGCGCAGTCTCCTTTCCCGCCCCGGACGCAACCTCATACTCCCCTTCCTTTTCCTGACCCTCCTCTTCGTGGCGCTGGGCCTCTACGTCTGGAGCGCCTTCAACCAGGCCGTCCTGGAGAAGAGCGCCGACGCCGTCCTGGCGGCCCGCCTCCAGCTGGCCCACGCTGCCCTGGAGAACGAACTGGGCCGTTTCCAGCACCAGACCGAGCTGGCCCAGGCCTACCTGCGGCCCGGCCTCGCCGCTCTCGAGCGAGGGACGATCAACGGCGCCGGCGACCCTCGGACCCCAGCCGGGGACGTCGATTTGACCCGGCTGGACGCCCAGTTCCGGGGCGCCCTGGCCGAGTTCACCGCCATCCGCTACATCCAGCTGGCTTTCCTCGGCGGAGAAACAGCCCGCCTCTTCGGCGTGGGGCCCTTCACCGGTGAAGGAGAGCAGTGGTCCCTGGTGCGTCAGGCCAGAGCCGCCAACACCCTCCAGGATGGCCCCGCCGCCGATCTCGTCTCCTGGCAGGGGGAGACCTGGTTGCTCCGGGTCAGCCCCCTCTCCATCCCCTCGGACCGCCGCCCCCCCTTGGAGGGAGCGCCACCCCCTCCCCGTCTCGTGCTCGTCTTCGCCACCTCTCTGGACGCCCTGCTCGCGGAGATCGGCCAGCGCCACGGCATCGTTCTGGCCTTTCTCGATCCGGCAACCGGCCAGGTTCTCAGCGGCAGTAGCGTGGCCGTGCAGCAAGGCGAGGCCCAGGACCAGCACGAGTGGTTGGATCGCCTCCTGGCTGGTGAGATCAGCGCCGTCTGGCAAGGGGACCTGGACGTCCAGGAACGGCGGGTGCGTTGGATCGCTTCCGGGGAGACCCTGCCCGAGCTCTCCCGCTCCCTGGTCCTTCTGGCCGGGCTGGAGATGGATGCTGGAGCGCTGCCCTTCTCCGGGGCTCGCTCTGGGATCCTGTGGGGGCTGTTGGCCTTGGGGGTGGCAGCCGCCCTCTACGGGGCCGGCCAGAGCTGGCTGACCCAGGCGGCCCTGGATGGTCTGGTGGAGGAGCTAGGCCGGGTCATCGCCCGGCTCCTGGGGCGGGAGGAGTCGCTGCCTTCCGGGGATGCTTTCCAGGCCCTGGCTCACGGGCTGCGACGCCTGGAAGTGGGGGCTCAGGAGCTCTTGGCAAAGCTGGAGAGAAAGCTGGCCCAGCAGGAGCAGCTCCAGGAGATCACCGCCCAGTTCAAGGAGCGCCTCTCCCTGGACGACGCCATCAGCATGACCACGGACATCATCTGGCAGATGCCGGAGGTGGACTTCGTGGCGGTGCTCATCGGGGAAGGGGAGCTGGGGCCCTACCAGTACGTGGGCGTGCGCGGCGCCGAGAATCCCCTGGCGCTCCTGGGCCAATCCTGCACCTTGCCCCTGTGGGGCGTCCTGGCCCAGACGGTGGTCCGCAAACCCGAGGCTGGGGAGCCCGATTTCATGCTCATCGACGACATCGAGCAGGAGAACCGGCCCAGGCCCCAGGAGTTCCCCTGGCTGCCGCGTCGGGGTTCGGTGATGATCTTCCCCATGCGGGAGGAGAACAAGCGGGCCTTCGGTGCGATCCTCCTGGGGAGCCACACCCCCGGCGCTCTCCACAAGCCTGGGCTCTGGCGGCACTTCAGCGCCATCGTGGCCTGGGCCACCCGGGCCATCCGGGACGCGCTCTACCAGGAGCAGACCACCCGCTGGGTCAACCAGCTTGTCAGCCTCCAGCTCTTCACCCGCAAGATCACCGGCCAGCGGGATGTGGAGGAGATCCTGCTCACCCTGGGCACGGAGCTGCAGGAGATGTTCGGGGAGATCGCCCTGCACGTCTTCTTGGAGAGCGGCAGCGCTGGCCTCACCCAGGAGGCGGAGAGCCAGCGGATCCCTGTCACCCACGTCACGGAGTACGGTGTGCAGCTGGCCATCTACTCCGTCAGCCGGCACTGGATGGACGACAGCCAGTTCGTGCGCACACCCAAGCTCCTTCGCCTGGTGAACTGGGTCCTGGAGGCCGGGCAGCCCATTTTCTACGAGCCCGATGAGCCCATCGTGGATCCCACCGAGCTCTACTACCGGGACCGGGGCCATGCCCTGCTGGTTCCCATCGCCAGCAGCGAGAACGGCTCCCCTGTGGGGGTGATCCGGGTGTCGGCCACGGAGCGGGTGAAGCCCTTCAACGAGAGCGACATGGTGGTCCTGCGCACGGTGACCAACAGTGTGGCCACCGCCCTGAGCAACGCCCGGCTCTACCGGCAGCTCTCCGAGGCCCGGTACCGGGAAGCCCGCCTGCTGGCCCAGATCATGGACGAGCAGGCCCACCGGCAGGCCAATGCACCGGCCGGTCATTGCCAGCGGGTGGCCGCCTACGCGGAGGCCCTGGCCCGGCGGCTGCGGCTCCCCCCGCCCCAGATCCAGGCCATTGGCATGGCTGCCGCCCTCCACGAGATCGACCGGCTCCATGCCCTGGCGGATCCCCAGGCCAGCGCCGCTCTCTGGCCCACCAATGGCGCCGGCGACAGTGAGCTGGAGCCTGCACAGCCCGAGGCCATCCTGGGCAAGCTGGGCTTCGACGAGCAGGTGATCCAGCTGGTCTCCGGCCACCAGCGCTTCGTGCAGGGCAGGAAAAGTCGTCGGGGCTCAACCAACGGGACCGGCCCCTCCAGGCACGAGCAGGAGGAGGGTCCGCTGACCGATGTTCCCCTGGAGGTGCGCATCATCGCCGTGGCCGACTGGGTGGACACCCTCTTCCCCGAGATGGCCTCCGGCGGCGTCACGGACCTGGAGGGCTGGTGCCAGGATCTGGTCCGCCGACCGGACAGCCCAGACCCGGATCTGGTGCACCTCTTCTGCCAGCTGATCCAGGCCGGCCTCATTCCCTTCCCCACCCTGGCCTGAACCCTCCCCGCTCCCCGTTTCTCAGCTCTTCCCGCAAAAACCAGGAAGCTCGGCCCTGATTCTGGGCTGGGCCCTCACTCCGGCGTGACGTAGGCCGCGGTGATGCCCCCGTCCACGGTGAAGGTGGCCCCGGTGACGAAGGACGACTCGTCTGAGGCCAGGAAAAGGGCCGCGTGGGCGATCTCCCGGGCCTCGCCGAAGCGTCCCATGGGGATGTGGACCAGTCGCCGCTGCCGTTTCTCCTCTGTATCCAGCACCTTCATGAGCAGCTCTGTGCGCAGAGGGCCCGGGCAGAGGGCATTGACCCGAATGTTCTCCCGAGCGTGGATCACGGCCAGCTCCCGAGACATGGAGAGCACCCCCCCCTTGCTGGCGGTGTAGGCGATCTGGGGGGTGGCCGCGCCCAGCAGGGCCACGAAGGAGGCCACATTGATCACCGAGCCGCCCCCGGCCCGGCGCAGGGCCGGGATCCCGTACTTGCAGCCCAGGAAGACCCCCTTCAGGTTGATGCGCATGGTCAGCTCCCAGATCTCCTCGGAGGTGCTCTCCGCGTCTCCGTCCTGGGCGTGCATGATGCCCGCGTTGTTGAAGAGCACGTTGAGCTTGCCGAAACGCTCTTCGGCCGCGGCCACCATCCTCCGGCAATCTTCCGCCTGGGAGACGTCGGCCCGCACAAAGATGGCCTCCCCGCCGGCCTCCTGGACCATGGCCACCGTCTCCTGGCCACCGGCCTCGTTGATGTCCGCCACCACCACCTGAGCCCCTTCCCGAGCGAAGAGCAGGGCCGATTCCCGCCCGATGCCGCTGCCGGCCCCGGTGATCAACGCCACTTTGTCTTTCAAACGCACGTTCGTCTCTCCTCACATTGGCTGGTTCGTCAAACTGAGTGACTAAAGTGACTAAACTGAATGGTTCGGTGATTCGATGAATGGATGGTCGGGGAGGGCTTCCGCCTTCCGCCGCGTTGCTGTCGATTGTCGCTGGGGTCTACCGGCTGTGTTCGAGGCCTCCACCAGGGCCTGGAAGAGCCGTTGCTGGATGGGATCCGTGGCCGCGGTCATCTCTGGGTGCCACTGGACCGCCAGCAGCCAGGGGTGGGAGGGCATCTCCAGGGCCTCGATGGCGCCGTCCGGCGCGCGAGCCACCACCCGCAGGCCAGGGGCGGGCCGCCGCACCGCCTGGTGATGCCAGGAGACGGCCTCGATCTCCTGGCTGCCCAGGATCCTGGCCAACCGGGAGTCGGGCTCCAGGAGGATGGGGTGGCGGGTGGGGCGCCGCTCGGGGAGCCGGTGGGCCAGCTCCTCACCCACCTCGTCGGGCAAGTGCTCGATGAGGGTGCCGCCCAGGGCCACGTTCAGCACCTGAGCGCCTCGGCAGATGCAGAGGCTGGGCAGCCCCAGCTCCACCAGCCGCCGAGCCAGAGCCAGCTCCGTGGCATCCCGCTCCCGGTCCACCATGTAGATGCTCTCGTGGTTCGCGCCGGCGTAGTGGCTGGGATCCAGATCCCCGCCCCCGGTGAGGATCAGGCCGTCCAGCCGGGCCAGGATGGGCTCCAGCTGCGCCTCGCCCGGGGGAATGAGCAGGGGGATGCCCCCGGCCCGGCGCACTGCCTCCACGTACTCCGCGGGCAGGGGGAACTGGTTCTCCTTGTCTCGTCCGTAGGTGGTCAGTCCGATGAGTGGTCCTGGCATGGTCACACCCGTTCGAAGTAGCGTTTCCGCTCCCAGTCGGTCACGGCTCGGTCGAAGGCCTCCTGCTCCACCTGGAAGAAGTGGGTGTAGTGCTCCACCACATCCTCGCCGAAGGCCTGGCGGGCGAACTCGCTCTGGGCAAAGCGCTCCGTGGCCTCACGCAGGCTGCGGGGCACGTGGGGCAGATCCTGGGCGGCGTAGACGTCTCCCTGGAAGATGTCCGGCGGCTCGATGCGGTTGGCGATGCCATCCAACCCCGAGGCCAGGGCCGCGGCGTAGGTGAGGTAGGGGTTGCAGTCCGCGCCGGGGATGCGACATTCGATGCGCAGGCTGTTGCCCCGGCCCACCACCCGGAAACCGGCGGTGCGGTTGTCGTAGCTCCAGGCCATGCGGGTGGGCGCCCAGGAGCCAGCCTGGTAGCGCTTGTAGGAGTTGACGTTGGGCGCGTAGAAGACCATCACGTCCGGCACGTGGGCGATCCAGCCCCCCAGGAACCAGCGGAAGACATCCGAACCCTGGACCGGGCCCACCTGCTCCCTGCCAGGGAAGGAGGGCTCCCCATCGGCCCAAAGGCTCAGGTGCACGTGGCAGCTGGAGCCCGCCCCGTCCTCCCGGTACTTGGCCATGAAGGTCACGCTGATGCCCAGGGCGTCGGCGATCTCCTTCAGGGCCTGTTTGTAGATGCTGTGCCGATCCGCCATGGTCAACACGTCCGAGTAGCGGATGTTCAGCTCGTGTTGACCCAGGCCCCACTCGCCCTTGGTGTTCTCCACTGGCACACCGGACTGCTTCAGGTGGCGGCGGGCCAGGGCGTTGAAGTGCTCCACCCGGGCGCCCTGGAGCATGTGGTAGTCCTCGATGTACCAGCCGGCTGGCTCCAGGTCCATGAACTTCTTCTGGGCCGCCTCTCGGTAGGAATCGTTGAAGATGTAGTACTCCAGCTCGGAGCTGGCCATGGCGTTGTAGCCCATGTTGGCCGCCCGTTGGATCTGGCGGCGCAGCATGCTCCGGGGGGCCACCGGGACCAGCTGATGGGTCTTTTCGTCCTCCACGTCGCAGAGGACCATGGCTGTTTTCTCCAGCCAGGTGGCCCGGCGCAGAGTCTTCAAGTCCGGCACAAGGTGGAAGTCGCCGTAGCCCGTCTCCCAGTTGGAGAAGCGGTAGCCCGGCACAGGCTCCATCTCCATGTCCACCGTCAGGAGGTAGTCGCAGCCGTGGGTGCCCTGGCTGAGCCCCTCCTCCAGGAAGAACTCCGCGTCGAAGCGCTTGCCCATGAAGCGCCCGTACAGGTCCGTGAAGACGACCAGCACCGTCTCGATCTCACCGGTGTCCACCAGCTCGCGCAGCTGTTCTGGGGTCAACATGCCGTGTACTTTCATAGAGGCTCCTTTGCAAGATGGAGGGACCGATTTCCGGCCCGCGGGCGAGTCAAAAAAGCGGGGGATCGTCTGGTTCAGCTGGGTGTGATCGGCAGGTGGGGGCGGCGCTCATTGTACAACATCGGTGCGGATCGTGCATCTGCACGCGACGAGCCCAGCTCCTGCAGGAGCTGGGCTCGTGGATGCTCTTGGGCTGGCGAAGGAGCGCCCGGGTCTCCCCGGCTTCAGTCCAGGCGGACCCGCCGCAAGCGCAGGGCGTTGGTCACCACGCTGATGCTGGAGAAGGCCATGGCCCCGGCCGCCAGGATGGGATGCAACTGCTGCAGGAAGCTGGGCGCCCAGGAGAAGGGAGCCAGCACACCCGCGGCGATGGGGATCAGGGCCACGTTGTAGCCGAAGGCCCAGGCCAGGTTCTGCTTGATGTTGCGCATGGTGGCCTTGGAGAGGGCGATGGCCTGAGGCACGCTGCGCAGATCCCCCCGCATCAGGGTGACGTCCGCAGTCTCCATGGCCACGTCCGTGCCGGTGCCGATGGCGAAGCCCACGTCCGCCTGGGCCAGGGCCGGGGCGTCGTTGATGCCGTCCCCCACCATGCCCACCTTGTAGCCTTCTTCCTGGAGTCGCGCCACGTGGGCCGCCTTGTCCCCGGGCAACACCTCCGCGAAGACCCGGTCGATGCCCACTTCCCGGGCGATGGCCTCCGCGGTGGCCTGGTTGTCCCCGGTGACCATGGCCACCATCAGCCCCAGCTTGTGCATGGCGGCGATGGCCTCCTTGGAGCCTTCCTTGATGGTGTCGGCCACACCGATGAGGGCCGTGGCCTGGCCATCCACGGCCAGCCACATGGCTGTCTTGGCCTGCTGCTGCAGTTCCCCGGCCTTGGGCTCCAGGCCGTTGAGGTCCACCTTCTCCCGCTGCATCAGGCGCAGGTTCCCCACCAGGACCTGGCGCCCCTCCACCTGGGCGGCGATGCCGTGGCCGGCGATGCCCTGGAAGCGATCCGGGTCGATCAGGGCAAGCCCCTTCTCCTGGGCTGTCCGCACGATGGCCTCGCCCAGTGGGTGCTCCGACCCCTTCTCCGCGGAGGCGGCCAGGCGCAGGAGCTCTTCTGGATCCCCGGACCAGGTCTGGCTCACCACCACATCTGTGACCGACGGCTCGCCCTTGGTGATGGTGCCCGTCTTGTCCAGCACGATGGCGGTCAGCTTGTGGGCCTGCTCCAGCGCGGCGCTGGTCTTGAAAAGGATGCCGTGCTCCGCACCCTTGCCCACCCCCACCATGATGGACGTGGGAGTGGCCAGCCCCATGGCGCAGGGGCAGGCGATGACCAGGACGGCGATCAGGCGCAGCAGGGCGGGCACGAAACCCGCGCCGGCGAACAGCCAGATGCCGAAGGTGCCGAAGGCAATGATGATGACTGCAGGCACGAAGTAGGCGGAAACCTGATCGGCCACCCGTTGGATAGGGGCTTTGCTTCCCTGGGCCTGCTCCACCAGCTTGATGATCTGGGCCAGGGCGGTCTGTCGCCCCACCGCAGTGGCCTCGAACTTGAGGAGCCCTTGCTTGTTCAGGGTGGCGCCGATGACCTGGTCGCCCACGGCCTTCTCCACCGGCAGGCTCTCCCCGGTGAGCATGCTCTCGTCCACCGCGGAGTGCCCCTCGATGACCACGCCATCCACAGGGATCTTTTCCCCAGGCCGCACCACCACCACATCCCCCACCTGCACTTCGTCGATGGGGATATCCACTTCCTGTCCGTTGCGGACCACCCGGGCTGTCTTGGCCTGCAGGCCCATGAGCTTCTTGATGGCCTCGCTGGTGCGCCCCTTGGCCCGGGCTTCCAGCAGCTTGCCCAGGACGATCAGGGTGATGATCACCGCCGCGGTCTCGAAGTAGACCATGGTCCCCAAAGAGGTGATGCCCATGGCCATGGCAATGAGGACGGCCAGGCTGTAGAAGTAGGCCACAGAGGTGCCCATGGCCACCAGCACGTCCATGTTGGCGCTGCCGTTGCGCAGGGCCTTGTAGGCGCCGGTGTAGTAATCCCAGCCCACGTAGAACTGAACCGGCGTGGCCAGGGCCAGGAAGAGCCAGTTCACCCAAGGGGCGTGGGCCCATTCCCCCAGCAGGCCCAGATCCCGCCCCATGCTCAGGAGCAGGAGAGGCAGGGAGAAGACCGCGCCGATGATGAAGCGTTGCCACTGGTGGCGGATCTCCGCGTCCCGGGCTGCGGCCTCGGCGTCCTCCATCTCCTCGCCCTCTGCCGTCTCCACCACGTCGTAGCCGGCGCGCCGCACCGCGGCCACCAGCTCTGCGCTGCCCACGGCGCCGGGCACGTAGGTGACCGTGGCCTTCTCGCTGGCGAAGTTCACCGTCGCCTCCACCACGCCCTCCACCTTCTTGAGGGCGCGTTCCACTGTGTTGGCGCAGTTGGCGCAGGTCATCCCGGTGATGGGCAGCTCCATGGTGGCCGTGGGGATCTGGTAGCCCGCCCGCTCCACCCGGGCCAGAACCTCCCGCAGAACCTCGTCGGGCTTCTTGACCGTGGGATCGTATTCGAAGGTCAGCTTTTCGCTGGCAAAGTTGACCGAAGCGTCCGCTACGCCCTCTGCTTTCTTGCTGTTGCGCTCCACCGACGCCACACAGTTGGCGCAGGTCATCCCCAGCACGGGGACGGTCAGTTGGCGTACTTCAGCCATGTTGTCCTCCAGACAGAATAGAAGTGCATCTGCGCTTCCCCGCGGACGAGCGAGGGGCGGCCCGGCTCATCGGCCCGGCCAGCATCCCTCCCTCGTCCAGGGGCGCGCCTGTGTATCGTCACCGGATCAGGCGCTCTGAGCCTGGGCCGGGTTCTCCACCGGGTAGCCGATCTCCTCCAGCAGGGCCTCCACCTTGGGCAGCAGGTCCAGGCTCTCCACCTCCACCAGGACGGCTTTGGTCTGCTCGTTGGCCTGCACGTTCTTGACCCCGGGGAGCTCTTTGAGCTCGCGCTCGATGGTCATCACGCAGTGGCCACAGGAAATGTTGGGCACGGAATAGGTCTTGACTGGCATGGGAAACCTCCTGTTTTTGGATGCTGGTTCAAACCGCAAGGGTCTGAGATTGAAAGATTGAAACTGAGATTGAAACTGGAAGATTGCATTGAAAATTGGATCCAGAAATCGGACCAGGAAAAGGGCGAATGCAACTCGGATGGATCGCCCACAGAGTGAACTGGGAAAGGGGCTGGGGCTCAGAGCTTGCCCGTGGCCCGGAAGACGTCCACGATCTCGTCGATGACCCGCTCCCGCTCCTGGATGTCCTCGCTGCGCAGGGCGGTGGTGACGCAGGTGTTCAGGTGGTTCTCCAGGATGAGGGCGTTGACCCGCTCCAGGGCCTGCTGCACCGCCTTGATCTGCTTCATGATGTCGATGCAGTAGGCGTCCTCCTCCACCATGCGCTGGATGCCCCGCACATGCCCCTCCACGCTCTTCAGCCGGTTTTGGATCTCTGCTTTTCGGGTCTCGTCCACT
>CAYQEB010000079.1:0-14526 GCA_964416395.1 uncultured Caldilineaceae bacterium
CCAGCTTCATGACGATGCCTTCCCCAAAGCGCTTGTTCAGGGTCGCCAAGGTGGTTTCCAGTGCTTTCTGACGGCCGTTCTTTGCCATCCATCCACTCCGAGCCTGCTGAAAGATCGCCCTGGAGACAGGCTGGACCCAGGGCGATGCGCCATTTTCTGTACACTTATCAGTTTACTTTACATGCCCCGATTTTGCAAAACGATTTAGGAGCCCGCCACCCCTTCGTCCGCCTTCCAAGGAGCTTGCCCAGGATGGAGCGGCGAGGTGGATCGCTGGGTGGATCAGCAGGATGGATCGGCAGGATGGATCGACAACGACCGCCCGAAAGAGCGGTCGTTGCGGAAGGGACCGAGCTGCAAGGACTCAGAAGCTGCCCGGCGGCGCGTAGATCTTCTCCCGCAGGGCGGTGATGTCCCGGCGCAGCGTCTCGTCGCTGGCCAGGTCCGCGGTCACCTTCTCCACCCCGTAGCGGACGGTGCTGTGGTCCCGCCCTCCCAGGATGTCGCCGATGGCCGGCAGGGAGAGGTCGTTCTCTTCCCGTAGCAGGTACATGGCCACCTGGCGGGCGTGGGCGATGTCCTTGGTGCGCTTGCGCCCGACGATCTCCTCCATGGTGAGGCGGAAGTGCTCGGCCACGATGCGCACCACGCTCTGAGGCTCCCGGGGGCGGCGCTGGGGGATGAGATCGTCCAGGATGACCTCGGCGATCTGGCGGTTCAAGGGGGCCTTGTGCAGGGGCGCCTGCAGGATCAGCCGGTTCAGCGCCCCCTCCAGCTCTCGGATGTTGCTCTCCACCCGTTCGGCCACCAGCATGAGCACATCTGTGGGCACATAGGCGCCCATGGCCGCCGCCTTGGCCTGGAGGATGGCCACCCGGGTCTCCAGGTCCGGCGGGGAGATGTCCACCTGGAGACCGCCCTCGAAGCGGCTGCGCAGGCGAGCCTCCAGGGTGGCGATCTCCTTGGGGGGACGGTCGCTGCTGATCACCACCTGGCGGCCGGCCGCGTGCAGGTGGTTGAAGGTGTGGAAGAACTCCTCCTGGGTGCTCTCCTTGCCGCCGATGAACTGGATGTCGTCGATGAGCAGCAGGTCGATCTCCCGGTACTTGTTGCGGAACTCCTCGGTGCTCTGGTTGCGGATGGCGCTGATCAGGTCGTTGGTGAACTGCTCCGAGGAGCAGTAGAGGACCCGCAGATTGCGCTCCATCATCTCGTGGCCGATGGCGTGGAGCAGGTGGGTCTTGCCCAGGCCCACCCCGCCGTAGACGAAGAGGGGGTTGAACTGCTGGCCTGGCCGTTCAGCCACAGACTTGGCCGCCGCGTGGGCCAGGCGATTGTGGCTGCCCACCACAAAGGTCTCGAAAGTGTACCGGGGGTTCAAGGGCGTGCTGCTGTAGCCGTCGTGGCGCTGGAACATGCCGCTCCTCCGCAGGATCTCCGGGGGGCGATGGGATCGAGGCTCCTCCGCCTCGGCAGGCTGGGCAAAGCCCATCCGGCGGCCGGCCTCCTGGGGAGGCTCAGCTCGGGGCGTCCCGCTCCAGGACGCCATCGCAGGCTCCGCTGCCCGGGGCTGCTCCTTCGGCTCCTCCGCGCGACGGTAGAGGGGCGTCTCCTCCACCTCCGGATCCAGGACCTTGGTCGGGCGCACCCGGAAGGTGACCTCCACGGAGCGCTGGAGCAGCTTGCTCACCGTGGCCTTGATGGTGGGGCGTAGCCGGTTGGCCAGCCAGTCTCGCACGTAGCTGTTGGGCACGCCGATGAGAAACTCCCCGTCCTCGTAGCCCAGGACCGTGCTGTCCCGCACCCAGGTCTCGAAGGTGGCGGCGGGCATGCCCAGGGCCAGCTCGGAGAGGGCGGCCTCCCAGACGCTGTGGGCGTCGATCGGGGGCGAGGGCGGCTCTTCCCTCTGGGGCTCACTGGCCAGGAGCCCGCCGGCCTGGAAGGGACCTGGGGCCGGCAGGTGGGGACGAACCGAGGCCACTCCTGGCTCGGAAGGCTCCTCCTCCCTCCGGCTCCAGTCTTCCCCGGGGATGGCCTCGAAGGGCAGCCGGGGCTGGGCCTCCTGGGCTCTTCTCAGGCCCTCCCCACCTCGGCCCTGCCGGTCGAAGTTCTGTCGGTCCAGGTTCTGTGCACCCAAACTCCGTGCATCCAGGCCCTGCGCCGACCGAGCGGGGCTCTCCACCTGGAGATCCCCGCGGACGCCAGCCCGCCTGGTCGAACTCCACTGCGAATTGTATCGGTTCAATCTCTCCCCCCTGATCCACGGTTGCGACAACGCCGATTTCATCCGTCGCACAAGGGGCCGGCCCGCTTCTCCACAGCCATCCTCGTGGCCATCGTCCAGCCGGAGCCAGCCTGCTGTATTGTGTCTATTTTCACAAACCCAGTGTCCAGAAACAGGTCTGTGGTTGCCGGTATGCAGAAAAGTGTCTGTCAAGACGAGGTGGGCTGACGTTTGGAGTGGACTACCCGGGACGGGCAGAGGCTGGAGAAAGCAGCGAGGAGCGTCGCCGTTCGATCCAGGACTGAGGATGGGTCAACGTGCGCTGTTGTGAGCGCATCGCTGTAGAAGGTCAGCGAGTTCTTGATGAATCAGTCACCCCTCAGACGTCAGCTCGATGTGGCTCCAGTGTAGCAAAAGATGCGGGAAATTGCCAATGCGATTCGAGGATTTTTCCATGAAATTATGGTCAATTTGCCTGGGTGAAACATCCGTGCTACGCAAGATGTTGGGGGCAGATTTCCTTATCGTCAAACATCTATGTTCTGTTGCGTGGATTGGCGGAGCAGGAGGGGTTAAAAAATTTAAGGAAGAAATTTTGGCTTGGCTGGGCGCCTGGGAACGTGGGCCAAGTTGTCATTTCTTGTGCCCAAAAGTGGGGAATTTGTCCACACTTTTCCCCAGAATTTTCCCCGGAACGCGGGCCCGTTCAGATTTCAGTCGGTGTTCCATCCGTGGCAAAATGGGGGAGGGAGGGCGATGGAACATGCGCCAGGGGGCCGGTGCACCATGTTGACCAGCTACTTCAACTATCGGATCCATTGGGCCGAGAGCGCCTGGGAGCGGCGTCAGTTCCTCAGCGCCTGGTGGCGGATCTACGCCAAGGACCCTCGCTGGGCGCCGCCCTGGCGCCCCTGGCTGGCCCGTTGCCTGGGCCACTTCCAGGCGATCCCCCATCTGGCCCGGATGCAACCCCGTTTCCTCTGGCTGGAGGCCCTACCCCGGCGCTCCGCCCCGGCCCCCTCCCCGGACGGCCAGGGGCGCTTGGCCTCCCCCACAGCCCTCTTCGAGGAGCCGGTGGCCGCCTCCTGGCTGCTCCGGGATCCTCGCCGCCGGGACGGCGCCGCCTACCTGGCCTTGGCTCGCTGCGTGAACCACCGGGAGAGCCTGGAGCGCCTCCTGGATGCCCTGGAGCAGGAGCTGGGCCCCCAAGGCGTTCGCCAACTGGTGGGGCCAGTGGGGCTCTCCCCGCACCTGCAGGCCGGGGTTCTCCAGGACTACTTTCACCGGATCCCGCCCCTGCACACCCCCTACAACCCGCCCTACCTGCCGGAACTCATGGATGTCCTCCTGCGCCCCCTGGGCCGGAGCCAGCTCTTCGCGGCTCGGGTCCCGGAGCAGGGCCCGCCCCCATCGGGCCCAGGACGGATCGTCCCTCTGGAGCCGACTCGCCTGGCCGAGGATCTGCTGCCCCTGCTCCAGGCGGCCCTGCCTTCCTGGGCTGGCTTTCCCAGGCCGGACCGGGCCGAGGCCCAGTTCCTGCTCGAGGCTTGGGGCTGCTGGCCCTTGGATGGCTACGCTGTGACGGTGGACGAGAAGGGGGTGGAGAAGCCGGTGGGCGTGCTGCTCCTTCAGCCGGACCTGGCTCCTCAGGTGCGGCGGGGGATGGGCGGCCGACACCTGCTGGGGCGGCTCTGGCTGGCCTGGCGGCGGGGACGTCCGGTGCAGGCTGGGCGGGTGCTTCTGGCCGGCGTCCTGCCCGAGTGGCGGGGGCAAGGGCTGGGCAGCCAGCTCTGGCGACAGGCCCTGTTCCTGGCACGGGAACAGGGCTGGATGCAGCTGACCATCGGTCCCCTGCCCACGGCCGCACCTGGCGGTCCTTTCCTGAGAAAGCGGGGGGCGGAGCCCCAGGGAAGCTACCTGCTCCACCGGCTGGAGTTCTGAGGGGCCTGGGCTCACTGATAGGCGATGATGTAGTCCAGAGGCACGATGCTGATCCAGCTGCGGCCGGGCTTCAAGGGGATCTCGTTGCCGGCCGCATCGTAGAAGCGGGGGGTGTCCCCCTGGGACTCGCTGCGCCAGACGCCCTCGAAGGCCAGCCCGTTGCGGAAGACGATGGCCTTGCCGCTGCCGAAGAGGTTGAGCCGGATGCTGCGGCTGCCCAGGCTGTCCTCCACGATGTCGGTGATCTCGTGGGGCACGTACTGGACGATGACGTTGTCCAGGGCCAGCTGCGCGCCGCTGCCACCGTCCAGGTGGGGCTGGCCGCCCAGGAAGCGCAGGTAGCGGCCGCTGGTGGCGTCGTACTGGTAGCGGACCTGGCTGCCGGTCACCTGGGGGTAGGGGATGGAGACGATGCTGGCCGGCGCGCCGCCCCCCGGCACGTCGCCGAAGGTGAAGCCCCGGATGTTGGGCGCGCGTTCCAGGCCCCGCTCCGCCAGCCACTTGCGCATCAGCCCGGTGCTGGTCTGGAGACGGGTGCGGTAGTCCTGGCCCAGGCTGAAGGAGTAGACCGAGTTGGTGGGGTCGTCCAGGTCCACGTCCAGGTAGGGGAAGGGGGCATCGTTGCGCAGGAGGAAACGGACCGGGTCGCTGGCCCCGGAGCAGAGGGTGGCTGCGTCGTAGAGGGCGCCCAGGTAGTAGTTGACCAGCCGAGCGCTGCGCACCGGACCGATGCGTTCCGCCTGCTCCCCGTAGAAGATGCCGCTGAAGCGGGTGATGCTGAAGCCCTCCATGATGTACTCCACCATGACGTCGGCCTGGCCGGTGCCGTACTGGGGCCGGGCGGCGAAATCGTTGTTGATGCAGACGATGAGGGGCCGCCGGTTGCGCAGATCCGGGGCCAGGGGCAGGCCGGTCAGGGGATTGGTCCCGCCGGGCGGGCCGAAGCCACCGGGGCCGGGCAGCACGGGGATGGGCACTGCCTGGGACGCGGCCTGGGCTGCCGCGTCCCCACCGGCGTTGGCCACCGGCGCTGGGGTTGGCGTGGGGGGCGCTTCGGCCACGGGCAAGCTCTGGAGATCCCCGGCCAGGTCCACGAACTGGGCGCTGATCCAGCTCTCCGTCTCCTCCGTGATGGGGCAGCAGATCCGCAGCCACTCCCCGGACTCGTCCCGGGCCGTGGCGGTGTAGCTCTGCCCGGCCAGCACCTGTCCCAGGACCGGGTAGTTGGCGCCCGGCCCGCCCCGCAGGTTGACCACGGCCCCGTTGATCCGCCCTTCCAGTCGGGCCGGGGTGGGGGTGGCGGACGGGGTGGGCGTGGGGGTGACTGTGGACGTGGCCGTGGGGGTGGCCGTAGCGGACGGCGTAGGCGTCGGGGTGGGGGGAGCGGGGGTGTCCGTGGGTGCGGCGGTGGCTGTGGGGCTCGCACCGGGATCCAGTGCGGCCTGGGTCTGGGGTTCCGGCCGCTTCAGCAGGGCCAGGAGCTCCTGGCCGCCCAGGAGGTAGGCGGCTCCCAGGATGGAGAGGACCAGCAGCAGGCCCATCAAGGCGAAGATGGCGCTGTTGGGGGTCTTTTTCGGTTGTCCAGCTGGGGGCGGGAATCGGTGAGCCACAGATGCAGCGCTCCTTCGGCTGGGATTGGGGTGATCCGTGGGGATGATGATACCCGCGGCCAATCGGATCGTCAAAAGACGGAACAGCGTCGAAGGCGGGGCAGAATCGTCAAAGAGAGCCTGGGGCCTGTGCGCCTCGTTCCCCTGTTTCCGGGCCGGTTGCCAACAGGGATACCGAAAAGATATAATGGACGGGCGGCAGGACATCGGCCGCGCTGAAGCTGTCCCCCGTTCCATACACCGGGAGGTGTTCCATGCAAGATTTGGCCAATAACCTGCCCATCTATGTGATCGTCGTCTTGCTGCTCCTCTGGCTGTTGCGGGCGTCCCTGCGCATCGTCAAGGAGTACGAGCGGGGCGTGATCTTCCGCCTGGGCCGGGTCATCGGCGCCAAGGGGCCGGGCCTTTTCTGGATCATCCCCATTGTGGACCAGATGGTGCTGGTGGATCTCCGGGTCATCACCCTGGACGTGCCCACCCAGGAGGCCATCACCAAGGACAACGTCACCGTGAAGGTGAACGCGGTCTGCTACTTCCGGGTCCTGGATCCGGTGGCCGCGGTGGTGAACGTCTCCAACTACCTGGTGGCCACCCAGCAGATCGCCCAGACCACCCTGCGTTCGGTCCTGGGCCAGAGCGAGCTGGATGAGCTCCTGGCGGAGCGGGACAAGATCAACCACCAGCTGCAGCAGATCATCGACGAGCAGACCGAGCCCTGGGGGGTGAAGGTCAGCGTGGTGGAGGTGAAGGACGTGGAGCTGCCCCAGACCATGCAGCGGGCCATGGCCCGGCAGGCCGAGGCGGAGCGGGAGAAGCGGGCCAAGATCATCCACGCGGAGGGCGAGTTCCAGGCGGCGCAGCAGCTGGCCCACGCCGCCCAGATCATGGCTGCCCAGCCAGGGGCCATGCAGCTCCGCTATCTCCAGACCCTGACGGAGATCAGCGCGGAGCAGAACAGCACCATCATCTTCCCCCTGCCTGTGGACCTGCTGGCCGGTCTGGCCCATCGCACCACCCAGGAACTGGAGTCCGAGTAGAATGGCGGCGAACGCACCCATGCCCATGCGCAACCTGGCCCATCAGCCTCTGGACCTGACCGTGGATCGGGGAAAGGGGGTCTTGACCATCGTCTGGCAGGACGGCCATCGCAGCACCTACCGCCTGGAGTGGCTGCGAGCCAACTGCCCCTGCGCCTCCTGTCAGGATGAGCGGCGCCAGGCCCAGGCGGATCCCCTGCGCCTGGTGAACGCCCTGCCCAGCAGCCAGGTGGCCTCCGCGGAGCTGGTGGGCAACTATGCTATCCGCTTCGTCTGGCAGGATGGCCACGGCAGCGGCATCTACGCCTTCTCCAGCCTGCGGGCCAGCTGTCCCTGCCCGGAATGCAACGACGGGGAGCCGGACCATCTGCTCGTGGGCTCCTGAAGGAGCATGACCCAGGCTGGCCCCGGCCTGGATCCAGTGGCTTTCAATCCGCTTTTTCCGTCCCGGTTCTTCCGGAAGTGAAGAGGAGCAAATGCCATGAGTGGTTCCGTCAAGTTGTTTCGCCTCTGGGGGATCGACGTCCAGGTGCACTGGTCGTTCCTGCTGATCCTGATCTACGGCGCCATCATCTACAGCGGCGGGCCAGCGGGCCCCCTGGTGGGCGCGCTGTACGGGATCCTGGTCATCCTGCTCCTCTTCGCCTGCGTGGTGCTCCACGAGTTCGGTCACGCCATCACGGCCAAGTATTTCGGCATCCGGGTTCCCTACATCACCCTGCTCCCCATTGGCGGGGTGGCCCAGCTGGAGCGCATGCCCAACAAGCCCCTGCAGGAGTTCCTCATCGCCATCGCCGGCCCCATGGTCAACTTTGTGCTGGCGGCCCTGCTGGCCCCCCTGGCCACCGTGGCCTTTGGCCTGAAGGTGCAGAGCGGCGGGGCGGCGGCCAGTGCCCAGAGCCTGCTGGCCCAGATGCAGACCCCCGGCCTGACCGGGCTGCTCCTCTACCTGGCCGCCACCAACCTGCTTCTGGGCCTCTTCAACCTCCTGCCGGCCTTCCCCATGGACGGGGGGCGCATCCTGCGGGCCCTCCTGGCCATGTCCATGCCCTACATCCAGGCCACTCGGGTGGCGGTGGCGGTGGGGCGTTTCATGGCCATCCTCTTCGCCATCTGGGGGATCGCCGGGGGCGGCATTATGCTCCTGCTCATCGCCTTCTTCGTCTACGTGGGCGGCCAAGGGGAGCTGGAGATGGCGGAGAGCCGCTTTGTTCTGCGGGATATCCGGGTGAAGGAGGCTCTGACCCCGGGCGCTCAGGCCCTCTTCGTCACCGATCAGCTGGCCAAGGTGGTGGATCTGATCATGCACACCTACCAGACCGATTTCCCGGTGTTCGACCTGAGCAACCGCTTTGTGGGGGTGTTGACCCGGGGACGGCTGGTCCAGGCCCTGCGGGAGTTCGGTCCCGAGGCCCGGGTGGTGGACGTGATGATCCCCCGGGAGCAGATCCCCCTGGCCCGGCCCGACGAGAACCTGGCCGATGTCTGGGATCGGATGCTGGAGCAACACAGCCGGGTGGTGGCGGTGCAGGAGGGAGGGCGCTTCCTGGGGCTGATCACCATGGAGGACATCACCGAGCTGATCCAGGTCCTGGGGGCGACCAAGGAGCGGGCCATGCTCCAGGAAGCCCAGAGCCCGGTCTGAGCCACACCTCTGGGCGGTCTCCATGCCTCGGTTCCCCACCAGCGAAGGCTTCATCCACTACCAGGTCGCCGGCCCAGAGCAGGCCCCGCCCCTGGTGCTGCTCCACAACTTCATGAGCAGCGGTCAGGCGGCCTGGGGGCCCATGCTGGCGGAGCTGAGCCAGGCCTACCGGGTGATCCTGCCGGACCTGCCCGGCCATGGACAGTCCCAGGGGCATCCGCCGGAGTTCCGCTACCAGGAGATGGCTCGCCAGCTGGCCGGGCTCCTGGCAGCGGAGGGGGCCCTGGAGGGGCACCTGGCCGGGGTGAGCGCCGGCGGGATGATAGCCCAGTGGCTGGTGCACGAGGGGCTGGTCCGTCCGCGCACCCTCTGCCTGGTGAGCACCACCTACAGCAACAACCCAGCCACCACAGGCGCGCCAGGGCGGTGGACCACCGCCGCTTTCCGGCCCAACGAGCGCTGGCTGAAGGCCACTGCCCGCCTCCATGACCCCCACCACTACCCGGGCTATTTCCAAGAGACCCTGCTGTCCGCCTTCCGAGCCCACACTCCGGAGAACACCATCGATCTGCGCCTGGCGGATCTGCGGACCTGGCGCTTTCCCGTCTGCCTGATCCACGGGGAGGCGGACCAGTTCTTCCCTCCCCGCATCCCGGAGCAGATGGCCCAGGCCCTGCCCGACGCGGAGCTGCACATCCTGCCCGGCCAATCCCACGGCCTGATCTTCCGCCGGCCCTGGGCCGTGAAGCGCCTCCTGCTGGATTTCCTGGCCCGGCGGGGCGGCCCCGCATCCCCCGAACCACTCAATCCTTGACCCATCCCACACACCACGGACAGATGCCTATGCCTGGAATCACACCCACTTCCGTTCAGATCGCCCCCTCCATCCTCACCGCGGACTTCGGTCGCCTGGCCGACGCCGTGCGGGAAGCGGAGGAAGGGGGCGCGGATCTCATGCACCTGGACGTGATGGACGGCCGCTTCGTGCCCAACATCACCTTTGGCCCCACCATCGTGGCCGCGGTGGGCCAGAGCACCACCCTGCCCCTGGACGTGCACCTGATGGTGGAGGAGCCCGGGCCCTACCTGCCCCGTTTCGCGGAGGCCGGGGCCGACATCCTCACCGTCCACGCGGAGGCCTGCCGTCACCTGCACCGCACGGTGGAGCAGATCCTGGACCTGGGCTGCCGGGCCGGCGTGGCCCTGAACCCGGCCACGAGCATCGAGGCGGTGCGCGAGGTGTTGCCCTTCCTGGACCTGGTGCTGGTTATGAGCGTCAACCCGGGCTTCGGCGGCCAGAAGTTCATCGAGACCACCACCAGCAAGCTGCGGCGCATGCGCCGGCTCATCGCGGAGTTCAACCCCACCTGCGATCTGGAGGTGGATGGCGGTGTAGGGGCGCACAACATCGGCGAGGTGGTGCGGGCAGGGGCCAATATCATCGTGGCCGGCAGCGCGGTCTACAACGAGCGGGCTTCGGTGGCGGAGAACCTGGAGCAGCTGCGCATGGCTGTCCAGCGTCGGTGACGGGCCGGGCGCCCGCGCCCAGCCAGAGGGCAGAGCCTCAGCGGGTGAGGAGCTGCATCACCAGGGAGATGTAGGGGATCACGAAGAGGATGCTGTCCAGCCGATCCAGCAGGCCGCCGTGGCCGGGGAAGAGGTGACTGCTGTCCTTGACCCCCACCTGCCGCTTGATCATGCTCACCGACAGGTCCCCGAAGAGGGCCAGGACGCCCCCGCCCAGGCCGACGAGCAGGCCCAGGCCGAAGCTGCCGGGCAGCGGGCTGGAGGCCAGCATGGCCCCGCCGATGAGAGCGGCCGTCACCCAACCGCCCAGGGTGCCCTCCCAGCTCTTCTTGGGGCTGAGCCGGGGCCAGAGCTTGTGCCGTCCCAGGGTGATGCCCACCAGGTAGGCCAGGGTGTCGTTGCCCCAGGTGATGAGCAGCCCCAGGAGCAGCCACCAGAGGCCGTCCGGGGCCAGGCGCAGCGCGGTGATCTGGGCGATGAGGATGCCCGGGTAGAGGGCGCCGCCCAGGGTGCTCAGCCAGTGGGCCAGGGGTTTCTCGGTCTGGTAGAGGGAGTGGATGAAGGTGGCCATGATCCCCAGGACCAGGATGGGGGCCAGGGGAAGGCGCTGGGGCTGCCAGCCGGTGTAGACCAGGAGCACCAGCCAGGGGATGCCCAGCCAGCGGTTGGCCGGGTAACCGCCCTGGGCCAAGAGGGCGTAGAGCTCCCAACCGGCCCAGATGGAGAGCAGCGTCACCAGGGCCACCCACCAGAGCCCGCCCAGCCAGATGGGGACGAGGACCAGAGGCAGAGCGATCAGGGCTGCGATTATCCGCTGTTTCACAGGACGCTGACTCGGTTTCGCTGGTGGATGACGGGTGGTTGCTCGTCCAGCCCGGCAGCCCCGGTAGAGGCCGGGCGCAGTGAAGGCTAAACACAGATGAAGGCCAAGCACAGGTGAAGGCCAAACACAGTGAAAGCCGGGCCGGGTGTGGGGGCTCGGGGGATCTGCCAGGGGCGCTCTTTCCAGGCCGGGCTAGGCCGGCGCGGCGTCTGGGACTCGCCCGAAACGGCGCTCTCGGGCGGCGTACTCGGCCAGGGCCTTGTAGAGCTCGTCCTTGTCGAAGTCGGGCCAGTAGGTGGGAGTGGTGTAGTACTCGGAGTAGGCGGCCTGCCAGATCAGGAAGTTGCTCAGGCGATATTCCCCGCCGGTGCGGATGATCAGGTCCGGGTCTGGCAGGTCCCCGGTGTAGAGGTAGCGGCTGAAGATCTCCTCGGTGAGCTCGTCTGGATCGATGCCGTCCCGGATGATCTGGCGCACCGCGTCCAGGATCTCGCTGCGTCCTCCGTAGTTGAAGGCCACGTTGAGGATGATGCGGTCGTTGTTCTTGGTCACTTCCAGGGCGTGGCGGATCTGTTCCTGGAGCTCTGGGCTGATCCCTTCCAGCCGGCCGCTGTGGCGGATCTGCACCCCGTTCTTGTGCAGCTCGTTCAGGCGGCGGCGGATGGTGTAGCCCAGGAGTTGCATCAGGCCAGAGACTTCCTCGGGCGGGCGGTGCCAGTTCTCGGTGGAGAAGGCGTAGATGGTCAGCACCTTGACGCCGAACTCCACACACCCTTCCAGGACGGGCTGGATGTTGTTGACCCCGGCCCGGTGGCCCATCTGCCGAGGGAGCCCCCGGCGCTTGGCCCAGCGGCCGTTGCCGTCCATGATGATGCCCACATGGTAGGGCACAGGGGAGATGGGGGGATAGGTCGACTCCTGCTTTTTGGCCACGTTGTCGCTCCTCGATCCAATGGCCTGGGATCCAAAGGCCTGGGCGGCTCCTGCCCCGGGCCGGCAGATCTGCCATGAAAACAGAGGGGTGAGCTTGGCCCCACCCCTCGCCGTTCGGCGCCTCGCTGTTCCGGACTTGGCTGTCCAGGCCTCCTCGCATCCAGAGCCCTGGCTGGACGTCCTGGGCTGATAGAACCAGACGGAGATCGGCGTCCACGTTCGCCCTGGGCGCTCCAGGGCGCTTCAGGATCCGCTGGGAACCCCTTGCCCCAAGACCTAGATGGTCATGATCTCCTGCTCCTTCTCGTGCGCCAGCTCATCCACCTTCTTGATGTAGGTGTTGGTCAACTCCTGGACCTTGTCCTGGCTGCGGCGGAGCTCATCTTCGGTGATCATACTTTCCTTCTCCAATTGGCGCAAGTTGTGGATGGCATCCCGGCGCACGTTGCGGATGGCCACCCGGGCCTCCTCCGCGCGCTTGGCCACCACCTTGGTCAGCTCCCGGCGGCGCTCTTCGGTCAAGGGTGGGATGCTCAGCCGCAGCTGCTTGCCGTCGCTGTTGGGGGTCAGCCCCAGATCGGACTTGGCGATGGCTCGCTCGATGGCCTGGACGTCGCTGGGGGTGTAGGGGCGAATGAGCAGGGTCTGGGCGTCGGGCACGCTGATGCTGGCCAGCTGCATCAGGGGGGTGGTCACGCCGTAGTAGTCCACAGGGATGTTCTCCACCAGAGCAGGGGTGGCTCGGCCGGTCCGGATGGACATCAGATCGTGCCGCATCACCTCCACGGCTTTGCGCATGCGTTCTTCTGCGTCTTGAAGGACCTCGTCGATCATTGCCAGACACTCCTTTGCCAGTGTGGGGCTCTTCTGTGGGGTTCTTCCCAGCCGCCGGGTGGACCCGAAATTGTCTGAGAATCCCGTGACTCGCCAGAGGGGTGGGCCCGGGGTCTCATCAGGGCTATTTTAGCAAATTTCCCCACCAAATGAAAACGATTCCTGGACCGGGGGTGTGTGACCCGGGGCTTCGGTGAAGATCCGGGGGCCGCGTCCTGGAAACCCCATGCTTCCCAAGGGGATCGAGGGCCTTCGAGGGGGGCGGGCCTTTCTGTCGCCGTGTGTTGGTCGTGTGTCGACCGTGGATTGGCCGTGGATTGGCCGTGGGTGGGCGGCGAAGTGAAGGCGGGACGCGCAAAGGCCTGCCAGCACTCCTCCTGGCAGGCCCGGGCAACGGAGGCGGAAGATTCGGGGGCTAGGCCGTCTCCAGGGTGGAGACGAAGGTCCCCACGCTTTCTCCTTGCACCACCTTCTCCAGCACGTTCGGCTGCCAGAGGTTCACCACGTAGATGGGCAGGTCGTTGTCCATGCACATGGCGATGGCGGTGCTGTCCATGACGCCCACCCGCATGTTCAGGGCGTCGATGTAGCTCATGCGCTCGAAGCGGCGAGCCTTGGCTTCCAGCTTGGGATCCCGGTCGTAGATGGCGTCCACCTTGGTGGCCTTGATCAGCACCTCCGCCTTGATCTCCATGGCCCGCAGAGCAGCCGCGGTGTCTGTGGTGAAGTAGGGGTTGCCTGTGCCCGCCCCGAAGATGACCACTCGCCCCTTCTCCAGGTGGCGCACGGCCCGGCGTTGGATGTAGGGTTCGGCCACGGCCCGCACCTCGATGCCCGTCATCACCCGAGTGGGGACGCCGATCTGCTCCAGGGCGTCCTGCAGGGCCAGGGCGTTCATGACCGTAGCCAGCATGCCCATGTGGTCCGCGGTGACCCGCTCCATGCCGTGGTCCAGGCCGTCCGCCTTGCCCCGCCAGAGGTTCCCCCCGCCGATGACCAGGGCCACCTGCACGCCCATGTTCACCACGCCCAACACTTTGTTGGCCACTTCCCGGGCCCGGTGGGGGTTGATGCCGAACCCGTTTTCCCCTGCCAGGGCCTCGCCGCCCAGCTTCAGGAGGATGCGGTGGTATTTCAGTTCGCTCATGGTCTGCTCCGTGTACTGCTCTCTCCTCCGATGGAGTGCGCGCAGAAAGCTCGCGCGCAAATCGTCCAAAGCTTCGCTTCCAGGCCGGGTGGATCGCTCATCCGGCCGGCCTTCCGATCCTGTGTAGAGAGATGCCCAGCCAGTGGTGTCGGCTGGGCATCTCTGTTGATTCCGTTCTATTCCCCGACGGCTAGGCGGCAGAAGCGCCGGACTTTGATGTTTTCACCGAGGGAGGCGATGTTCTCGACGATCAGCTGCTCCACGGTGACGTCCGGGTTCTTGATGAAGGGTTGCTCCAGGAGGCAGACCTCACTGAACCACTTCTCCAGTTTGCCCTGGATGATCCTGTCCCAGATGTGCTCGGGCTTGCCGCTGTCGGCCAACTGGCTGCGGTAGATGGCCTTCTCCCGCTCCAGCACCTCTTCAGGGATCTCGTCCCGGCTCACGTACTGGGGACGGGCGGCCACCACCTGCATGGCCAGATCTCGGGCCAGCTCCTGGAACTGGGGGGTGCGGGCCACGAAGTCGGTCTCGCAGTTGACCTCCACCATGCCGGCCACCTTGCTGCCCGGGTGCACGTAGGTGCCGATGAGCCCCTCCTTGGCCTCTCGGCTGGCCTTCTTGGCCGCGGCGGAGAGTCCCTTCTCCCGCAGGATCTCCACGGCCTTGTCGAAATCGCCCTCGGCCTGGGTCAGGGCCTTCTTGCAGTCCAGGACACCGGCGCCGGTGGCCTGACGCAGCTCGCGTACCATCTGGGATGTGATTGTCACGTCTGCCATGTTTGTCTCCTACCTGGTGCTGGTTT
>CAYQEB010000079.1:14626-16561 GCA_964416395.1 uncultured Caldilineaceae bacterium
GCCTCCTCCGCGGCCTGGAGCTTGGCCAGGGTGCTGGGCCCCAGGTACTTCTCCATCTCGGCCAGCTCGTCCTCCGAGACCTGTCCCGTCTCGGCCAGGTCCACTTCTCGGATGCTGCGCCCTTCCACGATGGCGTCGGCGATGACGTGGGTGATCAGCTTGATGGAGCGGATGGCGTCATCGTTGCCCGGGATGATGTAGTCGATGGGATCGGGATCGCAGTTGGTGTCCACGATGGCCAGGACCGGGATGTGGGTCTTGTTGGCCTCTTTCACCGCCAGCTCTTCCCGGCGGGTGTCCACCACGTAGAGCATGTCGGGCAGATCCTTCATGCCCTTCAGGCCGCCGATGCGTCGGTTCAGCTTGGCGATCTCCCGGTCGATGGCCAGCTGCTCCTTCTTGGAGAGGTTGCGGAACTCGCCGCTGGCCACCCGGCGCTCCAGGTCGTTCAGGTAATCGATGCGCTGCTTGATGGTCTTCCAGTTGGTCAGGGTGCCCCCCAGCCAGCGGATGTTCACGTAGGGCATGCCGGCGCGCTGGGCTTCCTGGGCGATGGTGGCCTGGGCCTGGCGCTTGGTGCCGACGAACAGGATGGTCCCGCCTTTGGCGGCCAGATCCCGGACCAGGTCGTAGTACTGGTTGATGCGCACCATGGTCTGGTGCAGATCGATGATGTGGATGCCGCTGCGTTCCGTGAAGATGAAGGGACGCATCTTCGGGTTCCAGCGGCGGGTGCGGTGCCCAAAGTGCACCCCAGCTTCCAGCAGCTGCCTCATGGTTACAACAGATGCCACGGCAAAGCCTCCTGTGGGTTGGATCGTCCGCTCTGTTCGTCCCGGAAATGGACTGCCCGTTGCGCTGGCCTGGCCTGCCTGGTCTTTCTGTGGCCGAGGCACGGGCAGCACCCCCATTTCTGCGGTCCCAGAGCGTGTGGATGTCTGGTTCGAGTTTGGTCTAACGCCAGGCAGACCGACTAAGAATGATACCACATCCGAGCCCGGTTGACCAAAAATCCTGGGGTCTGCCGGTCTGATAGAACGGGGAAGCCGGGGCTCGGTCTCTCCCCCTGGACGCGTTGAGCCCCCGGGATGTCCTCCCGAGGGCTCTGGTGCGTGGGCGGTGGGGATCGGCGGCTGGGTCAGTCGGAGGTGCGGCCTTGGGATTTCACCGGAGCCGCCTCTTTGGAGCTGGTGCGGCCCTGGTTCTTGAAGTCCACAAAGCGGTAGCCCAGCCCGCGCTCGGTGAAGATGTAGCGGGGGTGGGCCGGGTCCTCCTCGATCTTCTTGCGCAGGTAGGTGATGTAGAGGCGCAGGAGGTGGTTGTCGTTCACGTACTCGTGGCCCCAGACCTTGGTCAGGAGCACCTCGTGGGGGACCACCCAGCCGGCGTTCTGGATCAGGTGGTAGAGGAGTCGGTACTCCGTGGGCCGCAGGCTGAGCCGTTTGCCGTTCACGATCACGTCCCGGCGCTGGAGATCCACCTGGAGGCGGTCGTCGATCTTGATGATCTGGTCCTCCGGACGGTTGCTGGTGTTCTCGAAACGCCGGAGCACGGCCCGGATGCGGCTGGAGAGCTCTCGGGGGCTGAAGGGTTTGGTCACGTAGTCGTCCGCCCCCAGGTCCAGCCCTCGGATGCGGTCGTCCTCGTCCGAGCGCACAGTGAGCATGATCACCGGCACATCGCTGATCTCCCGGATGCGCTTCAGGGTCTCGAAGCCGTCCAGGCCGGGCATCTCCACGTCCAGGAGAACCAGATCCGGCTCGTAGTCTCGGACCTTCTCCAGGGCCTGGAGCCCGTTGTTGGCCTCCAGGGTCTGGTATCCTTCCAGGTCCAGGTTCATCTTGATGAAGCGCACCATGCGCGGCTCGTCATCCACCACGAGGATCTTCTTGTAGTTGTTGGTCATCACGTTTCGCCCTGTCCTCTCGCCCCCGG
>CAYQEB010000079.1:16661-18792 GCA_964416395.1 uncultured Caldilineaceae bacterium
GCCCTCCCCTGGATCCGTGTCGCTTCTGCGCGGTGCAGGTGGCTGTCCATGTGGCCGTTTATGTTAAATTCCGCTCTCTATTGTACTGCAAAAGTGGGGCTTCGACCAATCTTTGTCTCGAGGACCCGGCCTCTGTTCAGCCCTGGTGGTTGGCCCCGGAGTTGGGTTTCTTGGGTGCGCCGTAGGGTGATGGGATGTACTGGACCGAAGGACGCTGCTGGTGGGGTTGGGGGTAGAGGGCCATGAGCTCGTAGACCTCCTTGGGCATGTCTGTGGAGACGGGGAAGCCCAGCTTGCGGGCCTCGTCCACCATGATGGGGTAGTCGTGGGTCCACGTGCCTGTGGCCATGATGCGGGCTGTCTCTTTGGCCTTCTCCGGATCCATCTTGTCGGAGAGGATCTCCTCCACCGTGGCCACCACCTGGCTGATGGCCTTGCGGGAGAGGTCGGCCATGATCAGGGTCTGGTCATCGATCTTTTCGATGGGCTTTTCCTCCACCACCTTGAGGATGCTGGCGGCCGCGTGCTGGCCCAGTTGGGGGTCCACCGGCCCCAGGACCGCGTTGTCGTCCATGACGATCTCGTCCGCGGCCATGGAGATGAGGGTGCCGCCGGACATGGCGTAGTGGGGCACGAAGACCGTCACCTTGGCCGGATGTTTCTTCAGGGCCATGGCGATCTGCTCCGCGGCCAGGACCAGGCCGCCGGGGGTGTGGAGGATGAAATCGATGGGCACGTTGTCGTCTGTGAGTTTGATGGCTCGGAGCACCTGCTCGCTGTCCTGGATGTCGATGTAGCGGGCGAAGGGAATGCCCAGGAAGCTGAGGGCTTCCTGGCGGTGGATCATGGCGATGACCCGGCTGTTGCGTTTCTTCTCCAGGTCGCGCATCTTGTTCAGCCGTTGGGCCACCAGGATCCGCTGCTGGATGACCGGCTGGAGGGACGACAACAGGATGAACAGCCAGATGAGCGAGATGATGTCCATGGATTCCTCCGTCCTGAAAGGTGTGGTTGGTGGTTTGCTTGGTCGGTTTTGCTGGCCCGAGGGCCAAGAACTCAGTCGAAGTTAGACAGGGCGGTACTCATCCGGCCACCAGCGCTCCTCGGGTTGGCGGAAGAGCCAGACCAGGATCACGCCGGCCACAAACCCGCCCACGTGGGCCCACCAGGCCACGCCGCCGGCGCTCTGCAGGGTGTCCGCGCTGAGGGAGAAAAGGCCGTTGAAGAGCTGGGAGAGGAACCAGATCCCCAGGTAGATGACGGAGGGGATGCGCACGATCTCCACCCAGAAGAAAAAGATGGGGATCAGGGTGTAGACGTTGGCCGTGGGGAACATGACCAGGTAGGCCCCCAGGACGCCGGAGATGGCGCCGCTGGCCCCCACCGTCGGTACGGTGCTGGTCGAGTTGGCCATGTAGTGGACCAGAGCGGCGGCCACGCCGCAGATCAGGTAGAAGAGGAGGTAGCGCAGGTGTCCCATGCGGTCTTCCACGTTGTCCCCGAAGATCCAGAGGGCGAGCATGTTGCTGACCAGATGCCAGGCGCCGCCGTGGAGAAACATACTGGTGAAGATGGGGACCCAGGCGCTCAGCCCGGCCCCTGGCGAAAAACGGGCCGGGACGAAGGCGATCTGCTGGATCACCGATTCCAGCTGAGGGCCCAGGCTCACCTCCCAGGCGAAGACCAGCACATTGAGGGCGATGAGGAGGTAGTTGACATAGGGCGTCCGCCGACCAGGCACGTCGTCGTACAGCGGTATCATGGATGGCTCCTGATAGGGCTGGCAGAGGTGGGTTCGATCTATGGGGGTGGGTCCAGTATAGCATGATCGATTTAATGGGGCCAAGCGCTAACAAAATGCGGATGCGGCGCTAACGTTCATCTAATGGACAAGGAGTATCCTGGGCTTCATGTCAGGCCGTCAATGCGGGTCTGTCGTTGATGCCCGTATCATCCTACCTGGTTTTTTCTCCTGGATATTCCTACAGGTGAGAGCCTTGTTAGCGTCGTGTCTTGGAGCGCACGTCCTGGCGGAAACCTGTTTGGAAATTGGGTATGGATGGATTTGACAGGGGAGGGGGATGTGTGTAGACTATACTCTTGCCCCTGGCAGTGAGGGGGAGGACGGAGA
>CAYQEB010000080.1:0-18600 GCA_964416395.1 uncultured Caldilineaceae bacterium
TCTGGGCCAGGACCGTGTCCGAGCCGGTGCCCAGGTCCGTGGCGCCCACGAGCAGGTTGAAGCTGCCGTCGTCGTTCATCTTGATGCTGGCCGCGCCCATGTCCAGCCCGGCGATGCCCGTGCCATGCATGCAGATGGCTAGGCCCATCCCCCGGCGGATGTGGGGCCGCTCCGGGTCCTGCTTCCAGGAGGGATCCTGTCGTCGCTCCCAGCCGATGGCCCGGGCTCCCACGTCCACGCACTCGGCCAGGCCGCTGGTGCGGATGGTCTGCTCGAAGCCTTCCCGGCCCTCTCCCATGGCCTTGGCCATGGGCAGCTCCTGCCCCACCTTCACCCAGTTCAGCCGCTTGAACTCCAGGGGATCCAGCCCCGCGGCCAGGGCCAGCTCCTCCATGTGCTGCTCCAGGGCGAACTCGGCCTGGGGCGCGCCGTAGCCCCGGAAGGCCCCGGGCACGGGCTTGTTGGTGTAGACCACCGGGCAGTCGAAGCGGGCTGTGGGCAGCCAGTAGGTGCTCAGGGCCCGGAAGCCGGTGACCATCTGCACGGTGAGGCCGTGGGCGCCGTAGGCCCCGGTGTCCCCGATGACCTGGACGTCCATGCCCACCAGCTTGCCCTGCTCGTCGATGCCGCTGCGGAAGCGCAGGATCTGGGGGTGGCGGGTGCGGGCGCTGGTGAACTCCTGGGCCCGGCTGTACTCGAAGCGGACCGGTCGGCCCGTGGCGATGGTCAGGTGGGCGGCCAGGTCCTCGATGAGCATCTCCTGCTTGCCGCCGAAGCCGCCGCCGATGCGGGGTTTCACCACCCGGATGCGGCGGACGGGCAGGCCGATGAGGGGGGCGATCATGCGGCGCACGTGGAAGGGCACCTGGGTGCTGGTGCGGATGACCAGCCGATCGTCCTCGTCCCACCAGCTCACCACCACGTGGGGCTCGATGCTGGCCTGCTGCACCTGGTGGACCCGGTACTCGCTCTCGTAGACGAAGTGGGCGTTGGCCAGGGCCGCGTCCACGTCCCCGTGCTCCACGTGGATGTGGATCGCGATGTTGCGCTGGGCGTCGTGGATGTCCACAGCGTCCGGCTCGTCGTGGATCACCGGCGCGCCGGGCTGCATGGCCTCCTCCGGATCGAAGACCGCGGGGAGCACCTCATATTCCACTTCGATGAGCTCCAGGGCCTGCTGCACCAGCTCCGGCGTCTCTGCCGCCACAATGGCCACCCGATCCCCCACGTGGCGCACCTTGCTGTCCAGGCTCACCTGATCGTAGGGGGGCGGGTTGGGGTAGCTCTGACCGCCGCTGGCATAGATGACCCGCTCCACGTCCTGGTAGGTGAGGACCGCATGGACGCCGGGCAGGGCCTTGGCCTTGGAAGTGTCGATGGAGACGATGCGGGCGTGGGCGTGGGGGCTGGTGAGGAGGCCGCCGTGGAGCATGCCCGGCAGCTCCACATCGTCCGCGAAGACGGGGCGGCCCTTGGCCAGCTTCACCGCGTCCACCTTGGGCTCCGGCTTGTTCACCACCTGGGTCTGGGGCGGCGCCACCGTGACCGGCAGGGTGCGGGTGCGGGTCTGGGTCTCTGGACCGGCGGCGTCTCGCCCCTCCGGGAAGGGCTCCCCGCCGTTGGGCCCGGCCGGCCACTCCCCTGCCGTGGCCGCATCCATGACCTGGACCTCCAGGGGGGGCGGCTCCTCTCCGCGCAGCTGGGCCGCGGCCCGAAGCACCGCCTGGACCGGCTTCACGTAGCCGGTGCAGCGGCAGAGCACCCCGGCGATGGCCTCCCGCACCTGGGCCTCGGTGGGGTTGGGGTTCTGGTCCAGGAGCTTCTTGGCGGCCAGGATCTGGGCAGGGGTGCAGTATCCGCACTGGATGGCCCCGGTCCGGACGAACTGTTCCTGGAGGGGGTGAAGCCCCTGGGCCGAGCCCCCCACGCTGGGGGCGGGGTTCAGCCCCTCCACCGTGACGATGCTGGCGCCGTCGGCCTGGGCGGCCAGCATGACGCCGCTGTTCACCAGGCGGTAGCTGGTGGGCTGTTCCGGAGTGAAGGTGAGGAGCACCGCATCCGCGCCGGTGTCGCCGGTCTCGTCCCCGTGTTTCACGCTGAAGTAGCGCAGCCGGCGCAGGAGGGTGCGCAGCAGCTCCCCTGGGTGGGTGGAGACGGTGTGCTGGTTGCCGTTGACGGTGAGGGTGATCTCCATGATGGCGCGTTCCTTGTGCGTGGTTTCCTGGGTGGCTGACTGGAAATCGGTGGGTCAAGGGCGGGGGAAGTCCGGTTCCGGGTATTGTAACAAATTTCCGAATGGGGTGACAATTTGAAGTGAAGGAATGATATCCTCGAGATGCCGACCTCGCCACCTTGACCCCAGCTTGAAGGAAGCGGAATGGGCGGGAACAACAGGGGAGAACAAGGGTTCACCCTCTGGCCTCCCTGCGTCTGGCCGGAGGATGCCTCGGAGGCGCCGGATGCCCCGGGCCAAGACAGAAGTGGCCCGGGGGTGGCCCGCCGCGCGGCTTAACACGGACGCCCCAACACCCTCCCGATCCATCGCCACAGCAGCCGACGCCCACCCCCCAGCCAGGGGCAGGCGAAGTATTCTGCCTGCTGGGCCTCCCAGGCCAGCCGGGCTCGCCAACCGCGGACCAGATCCTCCCGCCGGGTTAGGGCCAACCGGCTGCCCGGCACGCCCAGGACCACGTTGGCCTCGTGGGGGCGCATGGCCTGGCCGAAGCTCAGGAGCGGTCGCCGGGTGGGCCAGCTGGTGAGCAACAGGGGCGCAGGCTGCCGGGTCAGCGCTTTCTGGCCGTAGAGATCCACCGTGTACTCGTAGCCGCTCAGCCGATCCGTCAGCCGGTTCAGCCGCTCGGGCAGCATCTCCTGGAAGGCGTCGTAGACCGCCACGGCCGAGGCCAGGGGCAGGAGCCGGAAACGTCGTCGCCGGCTCTGCAAGGGGACCTGAAAGAAGTTCGTGCCCCGGGCAAAATGGACCCCCGGCTCCCCGAAGTTGGTGCTCAAGGACTCCCGAGGGAAGACGTAGAACTTGCCCTGCTGGACCAGGTACTGCATTTTCAGGGGAAACCACTCGTCCGGGGGAAAGCCAGCGAACATGGGGTGCAGGCCCGCCATCCCGGCCTCGGGAACCGTGGAAGAGGCTCTCTGCCGCCAGTCGCTGAAGGCCGCCCACTGGCGCCGGGTATAGACCTGTCCCTGATACCAGGCCACTTGCAGGAAGAAGACGTCCCCGTCGTCCGGGTAGGGGAGGAAAGGCTGGCGGGTGTAGCCGTTGAAGGCCAGGGCGTTCAAGGAGATGCCGGCCACCTGGGAATCCTCCCCGTAGGCCTCCAGAGCCTGGACCGCAAAATGGTAGAACATGGGGGAGACCACCAGGTCGTCCTCCAGCAGAACGATGGCCCCCCGCTCTCGCGCCAGCTCCCCACAGCGGAAGAAATGCGCCACCAACCCCAGGTGCTGCTCCTGGACCCGCAGCTGCTTCTCCCCTCGGGGCCAGGCGAACCCCTGGGCGAGCTCCCGCACCGCCCGCTCCTGCCGCCCCCCAGGGTCTAGGGAGATGACCAGCGCCACCCCAGGCGGGATCTCCGCTGCGGCCAGGGAGTCCAGCAGGCGGGCCAGGGAGCGGGGGCGGTCGTGGGCCATGACCACCAGGGTCGGCTTCACGCCGCTGCGGACCACCCGAACGGGCCCGGCGGGCTCCAGGCTCATGGGGCCTGCTCCAGCAACCACTCCAGCGCCTGCTCCATCAGCCGCTCCAGCCCCCGCTGAGGCAGCTCCGGACGAGGCGCCGGCCGCCAGACGCCCCCAGCCAGGGAATCGCTCACGCTGAAGAGAGCCCCGGCCTCCACCCCCAGGGCCTGGGCAACCCCGAACAAGGCCGCCGCCTCCATCTCCACCGTCAGCACCCCTTCCTCCTGGTAGCGGAGCACCTCGGGGAGCGTCTCCCGGTAGGGCGCGGCGATGCTCCAGGTGACCCCGACCCGCAGGGGAAGCGTTTTCGCCAGCCCCTGGGCCAGGTGCGCGGTCAGCGGGCCCGGTGGGGCCACCTCCCGGCCCGGGGGCAGATAGTGGTGGGAGACCCCGTCGTCTCGGATGGCTCGCTCCGCGAGGACCAGGCTGCCCGGAGGCAGATCCGGCTGCAGGCCGCCGGCCAGCCCGATGATGACGAAACGCCCCACCCCCCAGGCCGCCAGCTCCGAGACCAGCACCCCCACCACCGGCCCACCCACGCCGAAGTTCCCTGCCACCCCCAGCCGTCCCCCGCTCCGGCGCAGCAGGTAGAGCTCCCCCAGGAATCCGCCCAGCTTCTTCCCCCGTCCTCGTTTCGCTGCGTAGCCCAGGAGGCTCGGCTGGAAGGTGAGGATCACCGTCCGCGGCGGGGCCTCCCGGGGGAAGCGGCCGCGACGTCGTCGATGGGCCAGGAGCTGCTCCGGGGTGAGGACGGCGGGTGCGCTCTGTTTGTGGGGAAAGTTCGGGTAGCTCATGGTTTCAGGTGGAAAAGGAGGGCGGCCTGGGCGGCCTCCCCGGCCACCACCGCCCAGCAGAGACCGACGAAGCCGGCCGTATGATACCCCAGGACGCCGAAAAGCGCAGCCAGGATCAAGGTGACGGCCATGGCGGCCAGGGCCCGACGCTCCAGCCCGGCCGCCACCAGCTCGAAGGAGAACCGCAGGGTGAGGACGAAGGGCAGCAGCCCCCAGGCCAGGATCCCCAGGGCCGTCGCGGCGGGCTGGTAGCCTGGTCCGTAGAGCCAGCGGACCAGGGGACCGCTCAGCCCTTGGAGGAGCAGGGCCCAGGCCAGGGCGAAGAGCGCCAGGCCCCAACCAGCCCGGACGTACCAGCCATCCCCCTGGCCCTCTCCCCGCTGCCGGGCCATGAGGGGGAAGATGGCCCCGAAGAAGGCGTAGGGGACCATCTTCAGCCCCTCCACCGGGCGGGCCGCCGCGCTGAACCAGCCCATCTGGGCCTCGTTCCCCAGGCCGGCCAGCAGGAAGACGCCCAGCCGCTGGTAGAGCACGGCCAGCACCGCCAGCAGGGCCAGGGAGAGGCCGAGCCGGGCGGTTCGAGCCAGCGCCGCGGGGGTGACCAGCCGCCAGTTCAGGCGGAAGCGGGGCAGGAAACGCCAGCAGGCCGCCCCGGCCAGCGCCCCGGCCAGCGCCTGGACCCCCACCAGCAGGGCGGTCAGTTCCACCAGGCCGGCGCCCTGCCCGAGCAGGTGGAAGGCGCCCATCACCTGCAGGAGACCGGTGACGGTCACCACGCCCAGGTAGAGCTCCATGCGCTCGTAGGCCCGGAGGGCGGCGCTGAAGACCGTGGTGAAGGCCAGGGGCAGCAGGGAGAGCAGCAGGATGCGCAGGGCCAGGGCCGTCTCCCGATTCTGGCGGGCCAGGCGCTCCGCCAGGAGCCCGATCCCCAGGATATAGAGGGCGGAGAGCCCCAGCTGAAGGGTCAGGGCCACAGTCAGGGGAGCCCTCCCCGTCTCCCGCTCCCGGGCGATGTGGCGGATGAGCAGGGTGTCCATGCCGAAGGTGGTGAGCACATTGCCCACGAAGGCCAGCCCGGTGATCAGAGCGTAGCGGCCCAGGGCCACCTCCCCCAGGTGACGGGCGATGAGCACGGCCAGGAGAAAGGCGGCCCCCTGGCCGGCCACCCGGGCCAGGAGAAGCCAGAGGGAGTTGAGGCTGATGCGGGCCACAGGCTACCCTCTCCGTCCCAGGATCAGGGGGAACTGGGCCGGCTCCCGCTGGCCTCGCAGCCAGGCCCGGGCCCGGCGGACGGCCCAGCGCCAGCGGGGCGTGGGCCAGTGCAGCTGCCACCGCCAGCCCAGGAGCCGACCCAGCTCGGCCAGCTCCTGGTAGGTGAGGAAGTTGCGGCTGGGGATGGCGTTGGAGGGAAAGCCGAAGCGGGCCTGGAAGCGGGCCTCCCGCTCCTGGACCATGCGCCGGCCGCTTTCCGGGCCGTGGTAGACCGGGGTGTCCAGGATGGCCAGCTGGCCGTCGGGCCGCAGCACTCGCCTGGCCTCGGCCAGGGTCTGCGCGTAGTCCTGCGCGTAGTGGAAGGAGGCGTTGAAGAGGAGCAGGTCGGCCTGGGCTGGGGCCAGGGGCAGGGCGCCGAACTCCGCCTGGATGGGGGTGAAGGGGCGGTCGTAGTGGACGTGCGCCCCCAGGCCGTCCCACGGATTGACTGCCAGGTCCACCCCGGCCAGGTGGTGGCCTCGCCGGGCCAGCCGGTAGGCCAGCCAGCCATTCCCCGCGCCCAGGTCCAGGATGTGCAGGGGACGGCCCTGGCGCCTCTGCTCCAGGGGCGCCACCACCCTCTTCAGCAGGGTGGTGAAGCTCCGGGCTCGCTGTCGCCACATCCCGGCCAGGGGGTGGGCGGACGGGGGGAAGGGCAAAGCCCGGAAGTAGGCGGGATCCTGGCTGCCGCGCCCCTCCGCCCGGCGCACCGTCTCGTACTCGGCCAGGAATCGGGCGTAGAACCGGGCCCGTTCCGGGGGCAGGAAGCGCCAGATTCCCCCTGTTCGGGGGAAGGTCAGCGCGTCCTGGGGGCAGCTCAGCGCATCCTGGCCGGCGGCCTCCAGGGATCCTCGGCAGCGGGGGCAGGCGAAGGTCCACGGCTCGCTCATCCCAGGAACCTCATGCTCAGGATGAAGAAATCGCCCCAGCCCCGGAGCAGAGGCCAGCGGCTCAGGCGCTCGTCCCAGGTCACCAGCCAGCGGAAGAGCCGGGGATGTCTGCGGGCGAAGGCCTTGTTGTCCGCGGTGGGAGTGAGGAGGGAGAGGGCCTCCAGCCCCACCTGCCGGAAGCGAGGTCCGAAGGCGCGGCGCACCTGGCCGGCGCTGAAGTAGAAGGTGCGGAAGCCCACGCCCTCCACCTGGGCCATCACCCCGCCGGGACGCAGCCGCCGGGTGGCCGTCCGGGGATCCTGGAGGAGGTGCAGGAGCTCCCAGGGGCAGATCCGGGGCATGATCACCCAGATGACCACGCCGCCGGGGACCAGCAGCCGGGGCAGCTGCCGGGTGACCGGGGTCAGGTCGGGGATGCAGTTGAGCCCCCCGAAATTGGAGTAGATGCCCTGGAAGGGGCCCTGGGCGGGGAGCTCCAGCCGGTCCAGCTCGGTGAAGGAGAGCTGTTCCACGGTGAGCCGTCCCTCCAGGCCGTGGCGGCGGACCTTCTCCTGGGCCTGGGCCACCATGTCCGGGGAGAGGTCCGTGGCGTGGACCCGATAGCCCCGCTGCACCAGCTGCACCGCGTCCAGACCGGTGCCGGCGTTCAGCTCCAGGAGCCGTCCTCCCGGGGGGATCCGCGCCTGGATGTGGCGGTAGAGGCGGTGGCGCATGCGGGTCAGGTTCTCGTGGCCTTCCCCGAAGGCGTCGTAGGTGTGGGCCTTGCGGGCGAAGGCCTGGGAGACGGCTTCCAGCTGTTTTTGCAGGGCGGGCGTTCGGCTCTCGGGCATGGCGGGCGATCCTGGGCGGTCAATCCTGGGGCGTGGGGGCCGCGGCCTGGGCCCGGGGCATGTGGGGCAGGGGACCGATGCCCTGGTGGGGGAGTCGAGCCAGCCGATCCAGCCTGTGCCGAGCCAGGGGCAGGCTGGCCACACGGTAGAGGACCGCGGCCAGCTCCCGCAGCTCCCCTCGGCCCCAGCGGCCCAGGGGAGTGGCCCGCAGCCGCCGCCAGGAGCTGCGGGCCCGGAACTCCTGGTGCACCACCCGGTGGAGCTGGCGGTAGAAGTCGCTGGCGAAGGGCCCCTGGTAGAGCATCTCCAGGTCCGCGGAGTCCACCCAGTTCTGCTTCTCCCCCAGCTGCTCCCGCACCGCGTCGTAGAACTTGGTCCCGGGCAAGGGGTAGGAGACGGAGATGCCGATGTCGTCCGGCTGGCACTTCCGGACCATCTCCAGGGTCATCTCGATGTCCTCTCGGGTCTCCCCAGGGTAGCCGAACTGGAGGAAGAAGGCCACCTGGATCCCCGCCTGGTGCAGACGCTCCGCGGCCTCGTAGATCTGGGCCACCTGGACGCCCTTGTCCATGGCGTCCAGCACCTTCTGGGAGCCGGACTCCGCGCCGATCCAGACGATCTGGCAGCCGGCCCGGGCCAGGGCGTGGACGTTCTCCGGCCGGCGCACGATGAGATCCGCCCGGCTCAGGCATTTGAAGGGGATGCGGGCGTCCCGGGCCTCCACTTCCGCCGCAAAGGCGGGCCACCAGCCCGGCTTCAGCCCCATGATGTCGTCCGCGAACCAGATGTGGTCAGGTCGGTAGGTCTCCTTGAGCCACTTCATCTCCTGGGCCACGCTGGCCGGGCTGCGGGTGCTGGCCCGCTGGCCCCAGATGGGCTTGGCGCACCAGTTGCAGTGGTAGGGGCAGCCTCGGGTGGTCACCATGTTCATGGAAAAATAGCCGTGGCGCTCCCGCCAGATCCGCCGGTAGCGCTCCACGTCCACCAGGTCCCAGGCAGGGAAGGGCAGGGCGTCCACGTCTCGGATGACCGGGCGGCGAGGGGTGCGCCGGGGACCGTTCGGCCCGGGGTAGGCCAGGCCCAGGATGCGCTCCGGCTGGGGCAGGGGAGCGTGGGGGCCGGGCAGGCGTTCCAGGAGCTCGGCCAGGGTCTCCTCCCCTTCCCCCAGGAGGACGTAGTCCGCGCCCTGCTCCAGGTAGAGCTCCGGGTGGTCCGTGGCGTCCGCGCTGCAGACGATGACCGGGATGCTCCGTTTCTTGGCCATGTGGATCATCCGGAAGGCGGCCTGGCGCATGTTGAGCAGGCACATCTTGGAGAGGTAGTTGAAGTTGTCGTCGAAGAGGACCGCGTACTGGGGGCGGTGCTCTGCCAGGGCCTGGTCCCAGGCCTCCTCGGAGGGGGCCAGCATGGCGTCGAAGAGGGCCACGTCCCAGCCCCTCTCCCGCAGGAAGCTGGCCGCGTAGAGGGTCCCCAGGGGCGGGTAGGGCTGCATGGCCGCGTACAGCTTGGGGTCAAAACGCAGGTAGTAGGATTGGCCGAAGAGGATCTGGGTCATGGCAGGTTCTCCACTTTCTCCGCGTGGGGCGCGGACTGAGGCGAGGCGGGCGAGGCGGCCGCTCCGCCTGGGGCCAGGGCCTGCTCCCGCTGACGGTAGGCTCGCATGATCCGCTGGCTGTGGCCGGTGAAGTGGCCCTTGCACCAGTCCACGGAGAAGCTGGCCTCGCTGGCTCCCGGGTGCTCTCGCTGGAGCTTGGCCACCTTGCGCCCCATCTCCCAGCGATCCAGCCAGGCGCCCAGGGGGGTGCGCAGGGGCGCCTCGGCCAGCCGCTGGGCCAGACCCCGGGCCGCTGGGCCGGTGAAGTCTCGGGGTGGGCCCTGAGCGTTGGGCAGGAAGCGCTGGCACCAGGCGTTCACCGCCCGGATGCGCCGGTAGACGGCCGGGCCGGAGAGGGGGACCATCTGGGCCAGCTCGTGGGCCGTGTAGATGTTGCGGGTGGGGAAGAGCAGGGCCCGCTCCGAGACCAGGTAGTTGGGGCAGAGGACCGTTCCCCGGCGGGCGGCCAGATGCACCACGCCGATGATGAGCATCCGGGCCAGCCAGAGGCGCTCGCTTTCGGTGACGATCAGGTAGTCGATGTCCGCCTGCTCCCCGGGGTTGTCCATGGCCAGGGAGCCGGTGACGCCGACCATGCGCACAAAGGGCAGGCGGGCCATCAGCTGGCCGTAGCCCAGGGCCTGGGGCCAGAGCTGTCGGGCCAACCGCGCCCGCTCCTGGCGGAGGGCCACAATGGCTTCCCGGCCCGGCAGGAAGAAATAGCCCTCCCGGCGGCCCAGGTGCCGGGGGAAGAGGCGGCCCCGGGCCAGGGCGTCGGCCACCTCCGCCTGGGAGGCCCAGAGGCCGGCCAGGTAGCGGTGGATCTCCTGGGCGGTCAAGGGGTAGTCGAAGACGTCCCCGTAGGCCACCGTGCACCAGATGGCTCTCTCCAGGGGTCGCAGCCCGGACGGGGGGAGTGGATTGGCTTGGAGCATGGGATCTCCGCTTCGCTAGGCCGCCAGGGAGGCAGTCAGGACTCTGCTCCCTGGCGGCTCGCCTACTGCTGGGCCTGGACCCGCTCGTAGAGGGCCGCGGTCTGCTGGGCCGTCTGGGTCCAGGAGTACCTCTTTGCCTGCCGAAAACCCCGCTCCCGCAGCTCCTCCCGCAGGGGCGCCTCGGTCCACAGGCGGATCAGGCCCTGGGCCATCTCCTCCACGTCCCGGGGATCCACCAGGAGCGCGGCCTGGCCGCAGACCTCGGCCATGGCCGATCCCCGGCTGGTGAGGGTGGGCGCGCCGCAGGCCATGGCCTCCAGCGGGGGCAGGCCGAAGCCCTCGTACAGGGAGGGGAAGGCGAAGAGGGTGGCCAGGGAGTAGAGACCGGGCAGATCTTCTCCGGGCACGTAGCCCAGGTAGCGGACCCGGCCGGCGAGCCCCGCCTGGTGGATGGCCTCCTCCAGCTGGCCGTTGCCCAGCCAGCCCTTGGGCCCGGCCAGGACCAGCCAGGGCTCCAGCCCCTGGGCCTGGAGCTTCCCCAGGGCCAGGATGAGACGGCCCAGGTTCTTCCGGGGCTCCAGGGTCCCCGCGTAGAAGACGAACCGGGCCGGCAGCCGGTACTTGCGCCGCAGCCGCTGGCGCTCCTCCGGGCTCGCGGGCCGAAAGTGGGCCGAGGCCGCCTCCCAGATGACGTGGACCTTCTCCGGGGCCAGGCCCAGGACCCGCACCAGGTCCTGGCGGGCGTGCTCTGTCACGGTGATGACCGCCGCGGCCTGGCGGGCCACCCGGGGCAGAAGCAGGCGCAGGGCCAGGAGACGGGAGCGGGGGTGGAAGTGGCTGTAGAGGAACAGAGAGGCGTCGTGGATGGTGACGATGTAGGGCCGCCCGGGCCGCAGGGGCGCGGAGTTGTTGGGAAAGTGGCAGAGGTCCGGCTGGCTGTGGCGGATGACCTGGGGCAGCCTGGCCTGCATCCAGAGCCAGCGGCTCAGGGGAAAGTGGCCCGGCACCGGTGTGGCCCCGGCCAGGTGAGCCGTCTCCCCGTTCATGCAGCGGTTGGAGTAGAGGAGGAACTCCCACTCCGGCCGCACCTGGAGCAGATGGCGCAGGAGCTGGTCCGTGTAGTGGCCCACCCCGGAGCGCACAGGCATAATGGGGGTGCAGTCGAAGCCGATCCTCATGGGGCTCTCCCTCGGTCCGTCTGTGGCATGGTCTGCCCCGTCATCCGCCCCTGTTTCGTCGCCTGCCACAGGCCCACCAGCAGCCAGAAGAGCAGGCCCGTGGCGTTGAAGATCAGGAAGAAATCCAGCAGGCCGTGGAGCAGGAAGGTGGCCAACCCCCCGGCCAGGGCCAGCTCCAGGGCCGAGACCTGGGGCGCCCGGACGGTCCGGACCAGATCCAGGCAGAGGAGGGCCAGCCAGACGAAGAAGGGCAGGCTGCCCAGCAGGCCCAGGGAGACCAGCATCTCCAGAGCCCAGTTGTTGGTGTGGATGGTCCGGTTCCACTCGGAAGCGCCCAGGGCCCGGCCGTAGACCAGGCGGAAGTTGTCCATGCCCAGGCCCAGCCAGGGGTGTTCCGCCAGGATCCGGACCCCGATCCCCCAGAGGACCCGGCGGGGCGGAATGGCCAGAGGGCGGCGCTGCTCCCTGGGGGCGACGCTGCTCCGCCCCTTTTCCCCAGCCTTGGGCTGCCCCGTCCCGCCCATCGTGACCTCTGTGACGGCCGGGCGGCTGCCCTTCTCCCCGAACCAGGTGACCCCCTCCTGGACCACGTCCCAGATCAGCCGGTAGCGGCCTGGGGCCAGCCCCCTGCCACTCAGGGTGACGGTCATTTGGGCCTGCTCCTGGGGCGGGACTGGCTCCGGGAAAGGCCAGCGCACCTCCTGGAGGGGCTGCCCGGTGGCGGGATCCTCCCAGCGAGCGCCCAGGGAGACGGGCACGGGGCCCCGGCTCTGCCAGGTGAAGACGCTCTGGTTGGTCACGGTGATGGGCAGACTCACCGGCTGGTCTCCCGAGAGCTCCAGGGCCTGGGGAGCGACGATCTGGGCCCGATACCAGGTGCGGTCGTCCGCGGTGCGCAGGCGCAGGCGGAAGCCCGGGTTCGTCCCGGCCAGGAGGAGCAGGAGCGCCAGGGTGGCCCCGGCCATCCCCAGCCAGAGCCGGGCCATGCCCTGGGAGTCCCGGCCCGGCCTGCCCCACAGGAAGGCGCCCATCCCCAGGGCGACCAGGAGAGTGGAGGCCAGGGCCGCCCGGCTGAAGGTGAGGAGGAGGGCCGTCAGGTAGAGCAGGGTGGCCCCACCCCACAACATCCCCAGGAGCGCCCGACCGCCGGTCCGCCGCCGGTGGATGGCCTTCCAGCCCAGGGCCAGGAGCAGGGGGAGGGTGGCTTCCAGAAACATGGCCGCCTGGTTGGCGTAGTCGAAGGGGCCGGTGAGGCGGAGGAAGGGGCCCACCACCGTGGCCTGCACTCGAAACAACGTCAGCCAGGCCGGGGATAGATTCATGCCGACCTCGGCCAGGCCCAGGAGCCCGGCCAGGAGCCCGCCGGCGACCAGGGCCCCGGCCAGGGTCCACGCCTCTCGCCGCTGGCGGACCAGCTGGGGGAGGGCCAGGGCCAGGGCCACGCCGGCCAGGAGACGCAGGCTGGCCTTGAGGGCGTTGGTCCGGTGGGCCGGGGCCAGCAGGGCGGCGAGGAGCAGCGTCCCCCCGAAGGCGGCCAGCCAGAGCCAGGCCCGGTCCAGCCTGGGGAGGCGGCGAGCTGGGAGGGCGGAGAGCCCGGCCAGAATCAGCGCCAGGGCCAGGAGCAGCTCCAGGTTGGTCACGGAGAGGGGGCCCAGGCGAAAGAGGGGCCGATCCAGCTCCCAGGGCAGGGAGAGGGCCAGGAGCAGGACAGCCAACAGGCCGGCCTGCCGGGTCCGCGCGGGGGACGCTGTCCGGCGGCGGAGGCGCCGTCCTCGGTTTTCGCTCCGGGGAGAAGGGATCATGGGTGGATTGGTGGGGTCCGGGGGCAGGACCCGCCCGATGTTGATGGGCCGGAGGGGAGCGCCGGCGTCTCTCTCACGTGCGGGACAGTGTACGATGGGGGACGGGGTGTGTCAAGCGGGGTGGATGTTCTCGGATATTCTCGAGGTGCATCTTTCCGGAAGCTCCCGAACTTCCGGAAAGATGCCGGTCCCGGCTCTTTGACCTCTAGTCCACCGGGAGGAGCCTGGGGCGTGGCGTCGAAGGCATCGGGTTCTCAATGGGCCTGGTGAGACAAAGGCGTGTACATCCGAGGATAGGCATGACCCGCTGACAACTCTTGCGTGCACCCGGTGCTGTTCACCCACGTTGCATCCACTGGGTGCGAACGAGTATAATCAACATAACTCGCGTTTCCCAGACCTTTGCACCACTGTAAAGACTATGCCAGTCACTACCCTTATCGCGACTTTAGCTCAACAGACGGCAGCCGAGGTGTTTGGGGCCCTGGTCAACATGGCCGTGGAGGAGAGCCGGTGGGGCCAAGAGTTGCGCGCGAAGCTGCGCAAACGCCTGGGCAGACAGCCCCCGGAGCAGCTTGCCTTCCAACTGGCCTTGGAGCGGGCGCTGGCACAGCTTCGCGAGGAGCATCCCGGTTGGGTGCAGTCGTTGTTCGATGCCCACTTGCTGGCGGGTGAGACCGCGGCCGGGGAACTGGTGAAATGCCTGGGACGCCGGGGCGAGCCAGACGCGAGGGTTTTGGCAGATACCTGGGCCAAACAGATCGGAACCCAACGGAACGATCTACGGGAGGAGGCCGAAAGGGTGGCTTGCGCCTTCCTGCGCCTTTTGGGCCGGGAACTGGACGCGCCCGACGTGCGCCCGGCCCTGGCCCCGCTGCGTACAAGTCGGGACCTGGCCACGCTCATGGACCAGGGCCAAGTCCTGCAGGCATTGGTGGAGCAGGCGCTGGCCCGGTTGGATGAGCACACGGCCTTGCTCTCGACGCAAATCGAAATCCTGGCCGCGGCCGGGCGACAGGGTCTGCTGCGCGTCGAAAGAAGCGTGACGGTTCACGGAAACCTCTCCCAGGCCATCATCATCACCGGTGACGGCAACCGGATCGAGTTGAGGCTCTTTTCCGACGATCTCGCCAGGTTGATCCATGCCGCGGCCGCGCCGGGGGCATCCCAGCCGCTTCGCAAGCCATATCTGCAACGGTTGCTTGAACAGGAGTGGAGTTCGGTCTCCATGAGCCTGTTTGCACCCCAGGATCCTGAGTTTGGCAAACGGGTGAAGCTGACCGCTATCTACACGCCGCTGCCAGTGGATTTTCAACTGAGTCTGGAATTCGACTGGCGCGGCCGGTTGGTGGACTGGTGGACCGGGAAAGAACAGACATCGGAGAGAGAGGACATGGCGCGCATGGCGGCCGTAGCGCTAGAGCGTGGCGAGGCTCTGGGAAAACAGCGTCACTGGCCGGAGATGGGGGTGGACGAAGCCGCCCTCCGCCCTCTGGTGGAGAAGGCGGCGGAGACATTGTGGGAGCAACGGGGAGAGGACGAAAAGGTCATTACCTGGCGACCCGACGCCTGCCATGCGGCCCTGGTGCAGCCCCATTTTGTGCTGGTGGGCGACCCTGGGAGCGGCAAGAGCACTTTCCTGCGCCATCTGGCCCAATGCTGGGCAGGGGAACTGCTGCGCAGCATGGACGAGCCGGGCACAGGGCGCGCCGCAGCCGGGTTGGAAAACCTTCCCGGTTGGGACGCGGCCTACACCCCCATTTACCTGGAATTGCGTCGCGTGGTGGATGGTTTCCCCAAATTTCTGGAAAATCAGCAGCAAGCTCCCGAACTGCCTGGATTGGCCGTCTTTCGGGCGTTCCTGGAGGAGGAATTCAGCCAGGAGACTCGCGAATGGCTGTTCGATGCGCTTCGTCGCGGGGCGGCCGGGATCCTGTTGGACGGCCTGGATGAGATCGCCCTCGCCGACGATCCTCGTCGCCGGGCTCAGATCCAGGCTTTCGTGGGCGAATTGCGCAAGGAATTTCCCCAAGCGCGCATCATCGTTACCTCTCGGCCCTACGCCTATCGCCAGAGTGAGTGGCGCCTGGAGAGCTTCGGGCGCGCCACTCTGGCGCCTTTGCCCCGGGAGCGCCAGGCCCAGTTGGCGCAGCGTCTCTTCCGGCAGCTCGAACCGCGCCATGCAGAAGAGGAAACCGAGGTCTTTGTCAGAGCCCTGGACAAGATCCCTGACGATCTGGCCAGCAACCCTCTGTTGTTGACCCTATTGACGGCCATCTGGAAGCGCCGCAAGCCAGGAGAGACAGAGCTGCCCAGCGCCCGGGGCGAGCTCTACCGCCGGGGGCTTACGTTGTTGTTGGAGGATTGGGTCAGACAAAAACGCCGGGATTTCTCCATCGAGAAGGATCTGAAGCTGCATGCCGAGGACATGCGACTTGTCTTGCAACTAGTGGCCGCACAGGCCCAGGAAACGCGCAAAACCGAGGACGAGGACGCGGAGATCACCGAGGGCGACTTCTTCACCGCGCTTCGGGCCATCCGTCGCGGGGATGCGGCTGACAAACTGGTGGATCACTTGGAGGGCCAGGCTGGGGTGCTGCAGGAACTGGCCGAGAAGCGGCCCGGCGCCATGCTCTCCCCCTTCACCAAGCGCTTCCGCTTTCTGCACCAGTCCTTTCAGGAATACCTGGCCGCCTGTGAATATCTCTATCGCAACGAACAGGAACGCCCCTACCAGCTCCTCGTCCCCGAGCACCGCAGGTTTCCCCGTGGATTGAAGAACCAGGCGCTAACTCAACCCGACCTGTGGAACAACGTCCTGCGCCTGGCCATCGACGAGCTCATCTATCAACAGCGCAGCGACGACGCCTGGGAGCTGCTGAGCGAGGTCTGCTTACCCTACATTGAAGGCGATGGGGCATACCCCAACGCACCCCAGGCCGCGCTGCTGGCCCTGGATATCGCGGAGAAAGAAGGATTTTTCGAGAAATATGACAGGAGACGGGATCGAAAACTCGAGGGCTTCTACAGGGACCTGCAAGCCGCCGCAGCCAAAGCTCTCACCGACATCGACCACTTCCCTTCCCCCGAAGACCGGGACATGGCCGGGCGGCTGCTGGGCCAGGGGGAGTTTCCGGGCCACGACCCGAGGCCGGGCGTGGGTGTAAAAAACGGCCTCCCCGACTTCGACTGGGTCTTCATTCCCGCCGGGGAATTCATCTATCGAAAAGATGAGCGCCGCCACGAAGACGCCTTCTGGATCACCCGCCACCCCGTCACCTACGCCCAGTTCGAGACCTTTGTGCAGGCCGAGGATGGCTGGCGTAACCCTGCATGGTGGCAAGGACTGTCGCGAGATGAACGGAAGCGCGGTCCCGGCGACCAGGGCTTCAAGTACTGGAACCACCCTCGCGAGGGGGTGAGCTGGTACGACGCCATCGCCTTCAGCCGCTGGCTCACGGCCAAGGCGCGGGAAAACCCGCGCCTCCTGCCTCCCGACCTGCGCGAGAAAGGCGGCGACTTTCGCATCACCCTGCCCACGGAGTGGCAATGGGAGCGGGCCGCGCGGGGAACCGATGGCCGCGAGTATCCTTGGGAAGATGACTACAAGGAGGGATACGCTAATGTGGATGAAACGTGGGGAAATCAAGGGCCATATTATTTGCAGAAAACCAGCGCCGTGGGCATGTATCCCCAGGGCGCATCGCCCGACCGCGTGCTGGACCTGAGCGGCAATGTGTGGGAGTGGTGCTTGAACGAATACGACAAGCCCGACCGCATTCAGGAAACGGGCGCCGCCACCCGCGTGGTGCGCGGCGGTTCGTGGGGCAGCAACTTCGACGACGCGTCCGCCCGTGCCCGCCGCGGGTACCTCTTCGGCCCGGTCGACCGCTACGGCTTCATCGGTTTTCGGGTGGTGGTTGTGGTGTCCGTCCCCCATTAGCTCTGCACTCTGTCACTCTGGCCTCTGTACTTTGGCTGGGGGGTCTGGGGGGCAACGCCCCCCAGACGGATTTTTTGATTTTGGCTTTCTGCGTTACACTCGTGAGGCTTGCTTCCTGCAAGTCAGGCCATCCGGGTTCGTGGTGCGCGGCGGTTCGTGGAACAACAACATCGACAACGCGTCCGCCCGTGCCCGCCACAGGAACATCAACAACCCGAACAACCGCAACAACAACATCGGTTTTCGGGTGGTGGTTGTGGTGTCCGTCCACATTTTTCCGTCCCTTCCTGGGCGCGAGGCGTTTTATCTTCGCGCGGCCGACCCGTCCATCACAGCGGGTCCGGTTCCGGCAATGCTTGTCGCCGCATGGTTGCATCGGCAAGCCGAGGCGAAGGAGAAAAATGGCGCCGGATGGTCTGGTCTGCACGCAACCTCGGCGGTCCGGGGGCGCCGCTGGCGTCAGGCGCATATAGAAAATGGGGGACATCGCTACGTCAGGAGCGTGGCGTCCGTCCCCCGCCCCCGCCCCTGCTTCCTCCTCCCGTTTGTTTGATCCATCCGCCCAACAGACGACCGATCTCGTCACCTTTGGCGCTTACATGGGCATACTGCCCGCTGCTCAGCGGACCGGCCCAGTTCGGCCCAGCCCGCCGGAGAGGACCAGGGCGCCCAGGGCGAGCGACCAGGGCTTCGGGCCCTGGAAGGCCGGGGGGCTGGCGGCTTCCTGGGTGAAGGCGGAGCCGTAGGCCCGGCCCAACCCCTGGCCGGCATAGTCGAACAGCAGGCGGCCCGCCCCGGTTGTGGGCTTGATGGCCAGCACCTGGGTGCCGGAGATACCGAACAGGCGCTGGTTGTCGTCCGTGGCCAGCCCCAACACCTCCGGGTAGCCAATGCTCCCCAGCTTCGCCCCCCAGCCGGTGGTCTCATCCAGCAGGACCAGGATGTCGTCCGGGCCGCTGGGGTCTCTGCTGCTCAGGGTCAGCAGCCCGTTGACGAAGGCCAGGTCCCCGGAGGAGCGCCAGGGAATGCCGCCGCTGCCCAGGAGCTGGGCCTGGCCCGTGGCGGGATCCACTCGGTAGAGCTCGTCGCTGGCGGCCAGCAAGGTCCCGAAGGCGTCGAAGACCAGGGAGTTGACCTGGCTTCCCAGCGCGCCGATGGGCTGGGCGGCGCCGTTCTCCGGGTCGATGGCGTAGAGCACGCCTCGGCCCACGCCGAAGAGACGGCCCTCTGGGTCGAAGGCGATGTCGTCCATGGGGATGGCCATCTCGCCCAGGATGCGCACCTGGCCAGTCTGGACGTTCACCGTGCCCAGCTGGCCCCACTGGTCTGAGATCCAGAGGAGGGGCCCGCTCTCCTCGGGAGGCGGGGCCGGGCGGAGGATCAGGGCGGCGATCCACAGGACGACAAGGTATAGGCGTCGGAAAGACATGGGGCAGCTCCGGATGGGGGGTGTGGGGTCAGGGTGTGCGGTTGCAAACCGCACCTACGGTTGTTCCGCCTGTTGTAGGTCGGGTCTCCTGGCCCGACGGTCTGGGCGGGGGGTCAGGGCGTGCGGTTGCAAACCGCACCTACGGTTGTTCCATCTGTCGTAGGTCGGGTCTCCTGGCCCGACGGATTGGGTGTGGGTCAGGACGTGCGGTTACAAACCGCACCTACGGTTGTTCCATCTGTCGTAGGTCGGGTCTCC